>JACQDH010000180.1 GCA_016201215.1 Acidobacteriota bacterium
CCATTCGTTGGAAATCGCCCGGCGGCTTTCCACCGGGCGGCTGCTGGGGCTGGACCGTGACCCGCGGGCGCTGGAGATCGCGCGGGAACGGCTGAGGGCGTACGAGCGGCAGGTGATTCTGGTGCATGCGAATTTCTCAAGGATCGACGAAGTCGCCCGCGGCCTGAAGCTGCCGCCCGCCGATGGCGTGCTGGCCGACCTGGGCGTCTCGAGCCTGCAACTCGACAGCGTGGAGCGCGGTTTTTCCTTCCGCGGCGCCGGGCCGCTCGACATGCGCATGGACCCGGACGCGCAAGACACCGCGGCAGACATTGTGAATTACTGGCCGGAGAAGGAACTGGCCGATCTGCTCTATCGCCAAGGCGAAGAGCGGGACTCACGCAGAATCGCCAGGGCCATTGTTCGTGCGCGGCCCATCCGGGACACCGAACACCTGGCAACGGTTGTGGCAGGGGCCCGAAAACAAAGGGGAAGGCAGAAACTGCATCCCGCGACAAAAACGTTTCTGGCGCTGCGGATTGCGGTGAATCGAGAGTTGGAGGAACTCGGGCAGTTTCTTTCTAGGGCCCCTGCCACGCTCTCTCTGGGCGGACGCTTGGTGGTGCTGAGCTATCACTCGCTGGAAGACCGCCTGGTGAAGCACGAATTCCAGCGGCTGGCCCGCGAGGGCGTCCTCCACATTCTGACCAAGAAAGTCATCCAGCCCCCAGCCGAAGAGATCCGTGAGAACCCGCGCGCACGGAGCGCGAAGATGCGCGTGGCGGAGAAGATTGCGCCCGGCCATGCGTCGGCAGGGAACTGGATCCCATGACCGAATTCTACACCGTCAAGCAGATCGACAATTCGCGGCTGGTTCGCCCGGTCGCGCCCAATCGGTTCCGCGAGTGCTGTCGCTTGGTGGCGCTGGGGGCCCTCCTGGCCGGCGTGGCCCTGACTTACGCCTGGCAGCATTTTGAGTGCATCCAGTTGAGCTACCAGCTCGAGGCACTGAAGTCCGAACGCGCCCAGGCCGCCGAACGCAATCTGCACCTCAAGCTGGAAGTAGCCGGTCTGCGCTCGCCCGTGCGCATTGACGCCATCGCCCGCCGGCAACTCGGTCTGAGCGCCCCGGTTCCCGGGCAGGTGGCTCCGGTGGAGGGCCCGAGCGAAGCCGTGCTGGCGCAGGCGCGCGCGGCGCAATCCACGGCAACTCAGTGAACTTCCGTTTGCGGCCTTGGGTCCCGCGGCGATGCCCCGGGCAACAGGCCGGCCGGGCCACGCGCTTGAGGGTGTGTACCTTGTAGGCCGGAGGCCCCGATCAACAATGGACCTGCGCAGTCCCCGCGTCCGATTGCTGATGGTGGCCGTTGCGGCGATGCTGTGGATGGGGGCAGCGCTGGCCCGCCTCGGTTACCTGCAACTGGTCTGCTACAGCGACTATCTCGCCCGCGCACAACGCCAGCAGCGGCGCATCGTCGAAGTCAGTCCCAAACGCGGCGCCATTTACGACCGTAACCTGCGCGAGCTGGCCATGAGCGTTTCGGTGGATTCCTGCTTCGCGGTGCCCGCGGAGATCGCGGACCCGGAGATGGCCGCGCGGTTGCTCGCCGGAGTCCTGGAAACCTCGCCGGAGGAGATGGAGACGCGGCTCTCGGCCTCCCGGTCGTTTGTCTGGATCGCGCGCAAGCTCCCGCCGCAGAAGGCCGCGCGCATCGCCGCGTTGAACCTGCGCGGGATTTATTTCCAGAAGGAAAACCGGCGCTTTTATCCCAAGCGGCAGCTTGCCGCGCAAGTGCTGGGTTACGTGGACATCGACGAGAAGGGCCTGGGCGGCATCGAGTACGGACTCGACGCGCAGATTCGCGGCAAACCCGGACGCATGCTCGTCCTCGCCGACGCCCGCCGGCGCTGGTACGACCGCAACGAGAAGGCCCCTGACGCTGGCTCGAGCGCCGTGCTGACCCTCGATGAAAAGATCCAGTTCATCGCCGAAAAAGAGCTGGCCGCCGCGATTCGCGAAACGCACGCTCAGGCCGGCACCCTCGTCGTGCAGGATCCCAATTCCGGTGAACTGCTGGCCGCGGCCAATTGGCCGCCCTTCAATCCCAACGCGCTGGCCGACAGCACCGCCGAGGCGCGCATGGACCGCGCCATCGGCGCGCTCTACGAGCCGGGCTCGATCTTCAAGGTGATCACCATTGCCGCGGCGCTCGAAGCAGGCATCACGCGCCCGGAGGAAGTCATCGACTGCCAGATGGGCGCCATCTTCCTCAACGGGCACCGCATCCGCGACCACAAAGCCTACGGCCTGCTGAGCGTCGCCCAGATTCTTTCCCACTCCAGCGATGTGGGCGCAATCAAACTCGGCCTGCGCCTGGGTGCGCCAAAGTTTTACGACTACATCCGCGCCTTCGGGTTTGGCACTCCGACGGGCATCGATCTGCCGGGTGAAAATCACGGGCTGCTCCGCCGCGTGGAGAACTGGTCGGCGATCTCGATCGGCGCGGTCTCCATGGGGCAGGAAGTGGGTGTGACGCCGGTGCAGATGGTTTCCGCGGTTTCAGCCATCGCCAATTGCGGATTGCTCCATCGCCCGCGCGTCGTGCGTGAGTTGCGCCGCGGCGGAAAGATCCTTCGCCCGGAGCCGGCCGCGCCTCGCCGGGTGGTCCGCGCGGAGACGGCGGCGACAATGCGTCGGCTGATGGAGGGTGTCATCCTCGAAGGCACCGGGACGCGCGCCCGCCTGGACGGCTACGCCGCGGCGGGCAAGACCGGCACCGCGCAGAAGATTGATCCGACCACCGGGCGCTATTCGACGACCCGGTACATCGCATCGTTCGTCGGCTTCGCGCCGCTCAACACCCCGGCGATCACTGTCCTGGTGTCACTCGATTCCCCACTAGGATTGCACGAGGGCGGCAGCGTCGCCGCACCCGTCTTCAAGCGCGTGGCCGAACAGACCCTGGCCTATCTCGAAGTGCCACGCGACGTCGGGGCCACGCCGGGGTTGCACCACGCCGCCAACCGTCCCAACTCGAACCCGCCACCTCCTGATGTGAGTGACTTCGACCCG
>JACQDH010000185.1 GCA_016201215.1 Acidobacteriota bacterium
CGTCACCGTCAGCGCCTTCAGCACATGCGCCAGCGACGCCTGCCCGTTGTGTACCAGCCCCAACGCCACCGGCAGCAGCGACTCCAGCCCCACCGCGCCGAACGCGGCCTGCGCGAAGGGCTGCCGCTTGGTGTCCGCGGCCTGCGGATCGTGGCTCGACACGATCACGTCGATCAGTCCCGACGCGACACCGTCGACCATCGCGGCGCGGTCCGTCTCCGCGCGCAGCGGCGGCTTCACCTTCATGAAGGTGTAGTAGGCCGCAGTTGGCTCCGGCTGCACCAGCGGGAATTCTTTCTCGTAAACGGCGCCCTCGTTGCCGTCGAGCGTGATCCAGTCTCCTTGGCGGATGACGCGGCCGTTGGCGCGCATGAGTTTTTCGCCGTAGTCAATGTCGAGCTGTTCGGCACCCACTACACAGCATTTACCCCAGCCGCGCGCCACCACGGCGGCGTGACTGGTCTTGCCGCCCGTCGCGGTGAGTATGCCCTGCGCCACAAACATCCCGCCGACGTCCTCGGGGCTGGTCTCGCGCCGCACGAGCACCACCTTCTGTCCTTGCCGGGCCCACTCCTCGGCCTCCTGCGCAGTGAAGACGGCCTTGCCCACCGCCGCGCCCGGCACGGCGTTGATCCCGGTCGCCAGTTGTCTTCTCGCCAGCTCGGCCCGCGGCACCGCCGGGTCAATCACCGGGTAGAACAGCCGCTCGATGTCCTCCGGCTTGATGCGCATCACGGCCTCTGCCTTGGTGACCAGTCGCTCCTTGACCATGTCCACGGCCATACGGAAAGTGGCCACCGGGGTGCGCTTGCCCACGCGCGTCTGCAGCATGTAGAGCTTGCCTTCCTCGACGGTGAACTCCATGTCCTGCATGTCGCGGTAGTGCCGGTCGAGGATGCGGCGCACGCGTTCCAGTTGTTTGTAAACCTTCGGCATGCGCCGCTTCATTTCATCCAAGTGCATGGGGTTGCGGATGCCGGCCACCACGTCTTCGCCCTGCGCGTTGGGCAGGTAGTCGCCATAGAACTCGTTCGCGCCGCTGTTGGGATCGCGCGTGAAGCACACGCCGGTGCCGGAGTTCTCCCCGATGTTGCCGAAGACCATCTGCACGACGCTGACTGCCGTGCCCAGCAAACCGCTGATGCGTTCCAGTCGCCGGTAGGTCACGGCCTTCTCGGCCATCCACGACTCAAACACCGCGCCGATAGCGCCCCAGAGCTGCTCCCCTGGGTCCTCGGGGAAATCCTTGCCTGTCTTCTTGCGAAAATGCTCCTTGTACTCGGCCACCAGGTCGCGCCAGCCCTCGGCCGTGACATCGGTGTCGTCCTTCACGCGCAGGCGTTTCTTCATCGCCCGGAGCTTGGTCTCGAGCTCTTCCTTCGCCAGCCCCATGACCACCGTCGAATACATCTGCACGAAGCGGCGATAAGCATCGTAGGCGAAGCGTTCGTTCCGCGTGGCGCGGGCCAGGGCGGCCACGGACTTCTCATTGAGCCCCAGGTTGAGGATAGTCTCCATCATGCCCGGCATCGAGCGCGCCGAACCCGAGCGCACGCTCACCAGCAGCGGGTCGTGGGCATCACCGAGCTTCTTCCCCGTCACACGCTCGAGCCGGCGCAAATGGGCCTGCACCTCGACGGCGAGCCCGGGCGGATGCTTGCAGTTGTGCTTGAAGTAGTAGTCGCAAGCCTCGGTGGTAATGGTGAAGCCTGCAGGGACGGGCAGGTCAATGCGCGTCATCTCGGCCAGGCCCGCGCCCTTACCGCCGAGCAATTCCTTCATCTCGCCGGTGCCTTCCGCCCTGCCCGCGCCGAAAAAGTACACGTATTTTTTCAACGGCGTCTCACCCTTTCAGAAACTCAAACCCCGCTTCCGCTCCCCCTCGAAGCCCCGTCGGCGCGCCGACACTCTTCGACCCTGCACTCCGGCCTGTCCATGGCGCTGTCATTCCGAGCGCAGCGAGGAATCTCTCCGAAGAGAACCTGCCGCCATGCCTTCCCAGCACGGTCGCGAGCCCACGACGGCCAGGACCCTGTTGGTGTAGCGGCGGGCTGAGATTGCCCCAAGTCCCGTCGGGGAAGTTTCCCGCCCCCTCGCGCAAGCCTTCAAGTGCTACTTGAAATACGATTACGCTCTCCAGGGAGTCGCTTCGCGTGCCCCTGACCCTCGGTTACTTCTCCGCGGCCACAATCTCGGCGAAGTCCGCAATGGTGGAGAACTCCGCCAGTAGCTCGGCCAGCAGCGTCAACCGGTTCTTGCGCACGGCTTCATCTTCGGCCATCACCAGCACCTCATCGAAGAACCGGTCCACGGCCGGGCGCAGCTCCGCAATTCCCTGCAGCGCCTCGCGGTAACGTGCCGCGCGTTTGTGTTCCCCGGCCTGTTCGGCGGCACCCCGGGCTGCCGTATGCAGGCGCTTCTCCGCCTCTTCCGCGAACAGCTCGGGACGCACCGCAGCCAGGCGCCAGGCCGACGGCGGACCGGCCTTTTCCAGGATCTTGCGGATGCGCTTGAACGAGACCGCCAGCGGCTCGAAGTTTTTCGTACGCCGGATGGCCTTAATGGCCTCGAGCCGTTTGACCGTGTCCACCAGGTCGTCAGCACCCGCCGCCAGCGCAGCATTAATTTCGTCGTAGGCGAAGCCCGCGCGCTCGCGGAGGATGAAGCGCGCGCGGTCCACGATGAACTCGAGCACCTGTCTCTGCACTTCCTGCGAAACGCTCATCCGCGGCGTGTGGCTCGCCAGCGCCCCGGCCGCCGCGGCCACCGCCGCGGAAAGGGAGAGTGGCAGCTTGCGCTCAAGTAAGATTCTCACCACACCCAGCGCGGCCCGCCGCAGGGCGAAGGGGTCGCTCGAGCCCGAAGGCACTAGCCCGGCCGCGAAGCAACCCACCAGCGCGTCGAACTTGTCGGCCAGGGCTAGGCCGCAGCCGGTCAGATTTCTCGGAATCGCGTCGTCGGGCCCTGCGGGCCGGTAATGGTCGTAGATGGCCCAGGCGACCTCTTCAGGTTCTCCTTGAGCTTTGGCATAGAGCCCGCCGACGATGCCCTGCAGTTCGGTGAACTCGCGGACCATCTCCGTGGCCAGGTCGCACTTGGCGAGTTCGGCAGCGCGGTCGGCGGCTGCGACGCTGGACTGGGGAATGCCGCCGGCAAACCATTGCTCGGCGAGCCAGCGCGCCAGAGTGCGCATGCGCTCGACCTTGTCGTGGTAGCTGCCCAGGCGGGACTCGTAGGTGACATGGGCGAGCTTGGGAAGATAGTCGGCCAGCCGACATCTCTGGTCCGCCTGCCAGAAGAAGCGCGCATCGGCAAACCGTGCGCGCAGCACACGCTCGTGCCCGGCGCGTACCAGCCCGGCGCGGTCGGTCGGCAGGTTGATCACGGCGAGGAAATGCGGTGCCAGCGCCCCATCCTTGCGCTCCACGGCGAAATACTTCTGGTGGTCGCGCATCACCGTGACGAGGATCTCCTCGGGCAGGTCGAGAAACTCGGCCTCGAAATCTCCCAGAATCGCGGCCGGGTACTCGTTGAGGTAGGTCACCAGCTCGAGCAGCTTCGGGTCCTCGTGCACGTGCAAGCCCTTGCGGGCCGCGAGCGCGCGCGTCTCGCGCTCGATCTTCTTGCGCCGCTCCGCAGGACGGGCCACCACGAAGCTCGCGCGCAGCTTCCGCTCGTAGTCCTTCACGCCGCCCAGGGCAATCTTGCCCTTGCCCAGGAACCGGTGGCCGAGCGAAACCTTTCCCGAGCGCACGCCGCCGATTTCAAACGGCACGACTCGGCCGCCGAGCAACGCCACAAGCCAGCGGATGGGCCGGATGAAATGCGGGCCCGCGGTGCCGGTCCAGTACATGCTCCGCGGCCAGGGGATCTCCGCAATCGCCCGCGGCAACAACTCGGAGAGGATCGCCGAGGCCGCGCGCCCGGGGATGATTTTCCGGACCGCGAGATAATCGCCGCGCGGCGTGCTCACCACGGCCAGCTTATTCACCGGCACGCCCTGCTTGGCAGCGAAACTTTCCGCCGCCTTGGTCGCCCGGCCGACCGCGTCAAAGGCCACCGACTTCGGCGGGCCGGTGATCTCCTGGCTGGCGTCGGGCTGGCGCAGGCGGATGGCACGGGCCATCACCACCAGGCGCCGCGGCGCCCCGAAGGCTTCGATCGCTCCGCCTTCGAGAAGATTCTCGCTGGCCAGATATTTTTCAAGTGTTACTTGAAGCTCCTCTGCCGCCCGTGCAATCATCCCTGCAGGAATCTCCTCGCACC
The DNA here is from genome assembly GCA_016201215.1 of Acidobacteriota bacterium. Taxonomy (GTDB): domain Bacteria; phylum Acidobacteriota; class Terriglobia; order Acidiferrales; family UBA7541; genus QHYU01. Next base: position 4,267 of record JACQDH010000185.1, read on the forward strand.
CCACCTCGAGCAAAAAGTCTGCTCTCTTGTCCGCGGCTGGCTTCATGCCAGCTCCTTCACGAGCGCTCCGCCCGCCGCAGCGCCGAGCGCCCGCTGGTCGAGGTAATACTCCGCCACGCGGCAGGCCAGTTGCCGCACGCGCCCGATCAGTGCGGCGCGCTCGGTGGTGGAGATGACCCCGCGCGAGTCGAGCAGGTTGAACAGGTGCGAGCACTTCAGGCAGAGATCGTAAGCGGCCAGGATGGGGAAGCGCCGCTTCCCTTCCGGGTCGTGCCCCTTGTAGCCGCCCAGCAGTCGTTCGGCCTCCTTCTCGTAGAGCTCAAATTGCTTGCGCGTGACCACGGCATCGGCGCGGTCGAAGCTGTACACGGAAAACTGCTGTTCTTCGGCC
>JACQDH010000186.1 GCA_016201215.1 Acidobacteriota bacterium
CTCCCCCCACGCCGGTCGCTCCCATTGTCCCAGCGTGGGCAGGATCGGATGTGCAGGAGCCCCGGAGTGCTAACTTATGACTGGACCAAAAACAGGGGGCAGGTCACCCGGCACGAGGACTTCACGAAGTTTCCGCAAGAAATGAAATGAGTCATTGAAATAAGTAGCCAGATAGTTGGCCCAACCTGCGCCACCATAAATCCGCTCACTACTATTCGTTCGTCGTACGCGACCCAGCAAGCTTTCGAGTAGTTGAAAGCCAAAGTCGAGCTTCACCTCAGGGCCTTCTCTCACTGTTTGCCAGAACTTACCAAAGCTTTGCTCCTCGATTTGTCTGGTTTGGTCCGTGGAAGTGGCAATTCCAAGCCACCAGAGTTGCGGCCTAGTATTGCGCAAGTAGTGGTAGTTGTTGGCGTAAGGCGGTGACGTAACAACAAGATTGGCGGAATTCTTTCCCAGCACTTCACTGCTTGCGCTCCACGACCGGCTATGGACAATCCCTTGCCCGGGCGAAGGGCACTCAAGCTGAAAGGCCTCCATGTCGGCCGCCATTTCCTCGAGCTTCGATTCCAAAATGAGGACCACAGAGGCATCCTCCACATTTGACTTCCCTGCTGCCGCTCGTGTCCCCAAACTCGGCTCATAGGTATAGTTGGAAAACTTAACCATGACAGAGGCAAATGCTAGCCTGAACAAATCCCGAAGCGCTATGGGTCTCACATCCTGCATCCAGCCCAGAACCCTCAGGACCTGAGCCTCTACCTTGGGGCTGAAAAACGGCACCCTGCTTCTGAAACCGGGGGGCGGCGTCGACGGATGGGCTGAGAATGCCTCCTTCCGAAAACGGAGAATGGCTGCGCGGAACGCGCTGGGATTCAGAGCCGTGGCGTCGAGCTTCGTTTGGGCGGCGAAGGAAGCATACGGATTGATCTCGAAGCCTACCGCCTTGAAACTCGGTCCTCGTCGGATACTCTCAACCAAAGTTGTGCCCACTCCGGCGAAAGGGTCTAGGACAACCCCACCTTTGGGCAGATGTTTATCGAGCGCCTCTCTCACGAATTGAGAGGAGAACCCAGCTACCCAAGGAACCCACCGGTGTATAGGTTCCCGTCGGTTCTCTGTGAAGGCAGGATCGCTAAACCCGGAACCATTCTCCTTGAAAAGAAGCATCTGCCGGGGCTTCACAGGGAGAACGAGGGGAAAACCCTTGCCTTGCCTGGTACGTGCCCCTTGAATCTGCTGCAGCATGTTACGAACTCAGCCCGATTGGATCCGTCGAATTGTCTTTTTCAAGGCTGGCAAGAAACCGGTCAATGGCGACCCGGACCAGCTCACTTTTAGCGACGTGCCGCTTGCGCGAGAGCGAACTCAGCCGCTCCGCCTGCCCCGGCCGGAGATACAGAGTAAAAGGAGAACCTTTCCGCTGATGGAATTTCGACCGTCTCGATTCTCGCCTGCGGGCCACACGATGTAAATATCTATATTTACATGCAATGTCAAGAAGACTTTGGTTCCTTCTTTGACTCCCGGCGTCTTTCCTTGAGTAGCATGTCAAGCGGCGACGGCTCGCCCGCCAGTAGTCCGCGCATTTTGCGAATGCGGCTTAACGCACGCTTGCGACTGACTCGGGCGATCTTACGGTGTCGGGTCATCCTCGTTCCTCCAGCTCACGGCTTCTGCCAGAAGCGGGCCACGGCAGCGTAGTCGAGGTCTTCTTTGGCCGAGCCTTTCACGCTGTTGTAAATCTCGCGCGCGGCGGCGGTGGCCGGCAGCGCCACGCCCAACTGGTTGGCCAGTTCGAGCGCCAGGCCCAGGTCCTTGTGCATCAGGCGCAACGGGAAGCTGGGCGCGTGCGTCGCACCAGGGGCCTCGGCGCGCCCGCTGCGCGAGGATGATATGTTGATCCAGATCGGCGACCACCAACCACTTCCACCAGTGGCGGCAGCGGGTCATGCCGCGCGGATGCTGCTCGCTACGGCGCACGAAGTAGGTGCTGACCGCATGCTGCGAAAGCCCGGTGCCATCGACCGCAACCCGAGTCCGCCGCCGGGCCCTGGCGCAGTCGACGCACCGATTCTCCGAGCACACCCTCGATGGTGTCATCGGCCAGCCGTCGCCAGAACCGGTACAGCGTGGTGTAATCCGGTGCCGAGTTCAGCTGCAAGACTTCCCGCAAGTCGCGATGCTCCCGCAACCGCACCTCGGCCTCGCGGAAGGTCCAGTCCTCATAGCGCATCAGGCACAGCACGGCCAGCAACTGCGGCTGCGTGAATTGATGTTTGCTGAAACGAGTTCGGTAGGGCGGCAGAACGGCGGTGGCCACATCCAGGGCCACCCGAGCAAAGGGCAGGAGTCCGATCTCTAGCATCCCACCTCCTGCTCGCTTAGAAAACATCATCGCCGCTTACCTGTCTCTCCGCAAATCTCCGACTGGTGACGAGGATGTCAACAGAGCCACTTGAAGTCTTTTAGAATGAACAGTTACAAGAAAAGGGTGGGGGCTACACCCCTGCGGCTCCGTAGCACGGGCTTCCAGCCGGCGCTTCTCCGTCGTGGGCCCTATCCTCAGGGCAGCTACGGGAACGCGGGCACTACTTCGCGGCGGCCCAGGCCATGCCGTCGGGTTCAGTGCCGGTGGAAAACGTGCGCAGGATTCTTCGCGAGGCCACGTCAATCACTGTGACCTGGTTGGCGTTGGTATTGGCGACAAACGCGCTCTTGCCGTCGGGCGTCATCTGAATCCCGACTGGCACCGCGCCGACGTCCACCGTGGCGAGCAGCTTGCGGCTGGCCGCGTCGAACACGGTCACATTATTGCTTCGCGCGTTCGACACCCACGCCTGCTTGCCGTCGGGCGTGAACTTGACGCGAATGGGCATCTGACCGCCGCTCTCGAAGCTCGCCACGACTTTGTCCGTGGCGGTCGAGATCACCGCGAGCGTATTGGCCCCACGGTTGGCCACCCAGACTTCGCGGCCGCCGGGGGAAACGGCGATGCCTTCGGCGCCCGCAGCGGTAGGGATTGTCGCGACCGCGTCGCTCGCGCGATCAATCACGCTGACGCTCCCGGAGCCGATGTTCGCAACGTAGAGCTTCTTCTCATCCGGCGTGGGCACCACCATGTGGCTGGTCTCCTGATTGGTCTTCCACGCCTTGAGAATTTTTCCGGTTGCGGCGTCGATCTCCAGCACCGCCTGGGAACCCTCGCAGGTCACCCAGACGCGCGCGCCGTCGCGGCTGACCCAGATGCCGTGCGGCCGCGTGTACGAGCCCAGGTCAAACGTGGCCTTCACCGCGCGCCGCTTCAGGTCCAGCACCGTGATGCTGTGGCCCGGCTCGGTCTTCGGCGGCTCGCCCGGGCGGAACACGCCGTACGAGCCGTAGTTGGAAACGTAGGCGGTGCGGCCATCGGGCGAAGTGGCCGCTTCGTGCGGGCCTTTGCCGGTGGGCAGCTTAGCCAGCACCTGGTAGGTGGAGGGATCCACCAGTGCCGCTTCGTGATCGGACTTGTTTAGCACCACGAGAGTGTCCGCCAGCGCCGCGCAGGGCAGCGCCAGCACCACAACCGCCGCGAACGCCAAGACACTACGCCTGCGTTTCATAGGCATCCGCTGGGGAAGACATGGCAGCGCCAGATCCCTGCAAACCGGACCCCTGCGCCATCGTCCCGTTGTCCATTGTGTCCTCACTCTACGGGGAATCGGTGGCCGAGCGTACTGCGCGTTTTACAAGTTGTCAATCTCTGGCCTGTGTACAAGGTACATTCCCGGGCGGGTTTTTTCGCGCACACGGGGTCGTGCTAACATGTTGGGTTTCTGCGCCATGGACTACGACAAGCAACGCGCATTCCTCGTGCGGCAGCGCTGGCGGCTCGTGTCCGCGGCGGCCGCTTGCGGTCTGCTTCTGGGACTTGCCGCGCGCTCTCCCGTCTCCCTGGGAGCACGCCTCGCTGCCGGAGCGCTGGCCCTGGGGCTGCTCTGGACGGCGCATTACCTGCCGAACTACCTGGGGCTGGACGCCGCCGCAGTGCGCCGACCGCGCTGGGTGGCCCGTGCGCGCTGGTTCGTCTTGCTGCTCGCGGGCCTCGTTGTGGCAGCGGCGCAGGCCTGGCTCGCGCTGGCCGCGGTGGCTGCCGGAGCGGCTCTGCATTTGGCGCTGGTGGGAACCCTGCGCAAGCCGCCGCCGGTGGATCTGCGCGCCGCGGACCCGCCACGGTTTGCCGCCCTGGCCGTGGCTTACGCCGCAGCAGATGGTCTGGTGCTGTGGACCGCCCGCCACGGCGGCGTGGCCGATCTTCTTCTGGCCGAATTGCTGATGGCCTTCGCCTTTCTGGCCCTCGTGCTCTTGCGGCCAAGGCTCCTGCTCCCGCAGTTGCTCGTGGGGGCCGTGGTGGCCGCGTTGCTCGGGCGGCTGCTGGCCCCGGTGGCGGCCAGCGCCACCTCCATCGCTGCCTGCACCGCAGTGTTTCTCTGGACCACGGGCGTGGCGCATCTCTACGCCAAAGTAGTCCAACAGAATCGCGAAAATTTCGACGCGCTGGTAGAAAACCTGCAGGTGTTCTGCCACCAGCCGCGCGAAACGGTGGTGCAGAACCTAGCCGAAAGCCCGGCGCGGCTGGCCGAGAGCTGGCGCCGGGAAAATCCGCAGGGCCAGGGGGAGGTCACGGCGTGGTACAGCCGCAGCGCCCGGCTCTACCTCTACAACAACTGCCAGCACCACCTGCTCTACAAACACATCGTCTATACGCTCGGCCTGCTGCGGCTGGCGCGCGGGCGCGTGCTCGACTTCGGCGGCGGCCCTGGGAACTTCAGCCGGGGACTGGCGCGCGAGGGCCGCGACACCACCTACCTCGACGTCCCGGGCGACTCGGCCAATTACCTGCGCTGGCGCGCCGAGGGCGAGCGCTTACCGCTGAAGATCGTCCACGAACTCGATCAGCTCGAAGGCCCCTACGACGTCGTCTATGCACTCGACGTCATCGAGCATCTGGTGGACCTCCCGCCGGTTTTCGCGCGCTGGAGGGAACTGCTGCGCGCGGGCGGGCGGCTGGTGGCCACCTACTACAACGGGCCCAACAGCAGCGCGCCCATGCACATCGATCCGGGCTACGATGCGCGCGCGTATCTGCTGGCGCACGGTTTCCGCGACGTCAAGCCCACCTTGGTCGGGTTATTCTCCCCCGAGTTGATGCACAAGAAACACTTCCTGATTCTGGAGAGGCAGGAGGTCTAGCCGCTTGCACCCGCGCGCGGCGCTCGCGTACACTCTCGCCCGATTTCATTCCTCAAGGAGACGCGCATGCACGGAAAACTTCGCATCGCAGCAGGAGTCCTTCTGGCCGCGGCGATTTTCTTCGGCGGCTACGCGGCCGGGCAGGCCAAGTACGGCCAGCCGAAAACGATCATCCACATCTCGCTGATCAAGTGGAAGGCGGACGCCTCCGACGCGGACAAGGCCAAGGTGCTGAGCAGCTTCAAGGAGATGGTCGGAAAAATTCCCGGCGTCAAAAACATCTGGACCAAGCCCAGCCGCATGCAGCCGCGCGACTTCCACACCGCGTTTGCCATCGAGTTCGAGAACCGCGCGGCCGCCGACCGCTACGCCACCGACCGCGCGCACGAGGCCTGGAGCAAGGAGTTTCTTGCCATCCGCGAGGCCAGCATTTCGCCGCAGATCACCAACGAGTGAGCTGGCCTTGCGCGCGGCCTAGGACCGCTCGCGCCAGTAAGTGCGGATCATGTAGGAATCGAGCGCGCGGTCGGAGAGCAGGCGCTTGACCCACTTCGCTACCTGCGCGATGCGCGTGACGGTGTAGCGTGGGCGCGGCGGGCTAGCGCGCAGCGCCCGCAGGATGACCCGCGCGCAGTCCTCGGGCGTGTAGGGTGATTGACCGACGGAGGTCTTCCGCTCGCGAAGGAAGTTCTTGTAGATCGTGGCGTAAGGGCCGCTCTGCGCCGCCGCGTAGGGTGAAGAGAGCGCCACCGAAGCGGCCTGAAAACCCGTCGGGATGTAGCCCGGCTCGATCAGCACCACGTTGATGCCGAAGGGGTGGAGCTCCAGGCGCAGCGCGTCGCTCATGGCCTCCAGCGCAAACTTGCTGCTCGAGTAGGGGCCAAACAGCGGCAGGACGATTCTCCCCGCCGCCGAGCTCATGTTCACGATGCACCCCCGGCGGCGCTCGCGCATCTCGGGCAGCACGCGCTGCGTGACGCGCACCGCGCCGAAGAAGTTGGTCTCCAACTGCCGCCGCAGGTGCTCCATCTGCACGAGTTCCATGGGCGCGAGGTAGCTGATGCCGGCACTGTTGATCAGCACGTCGATGGGTCCGGCCCTCGCGCGCACTTCGGCCAGCGCGCGCTCGACCGAGGCGTCATCGCAAACGTCCATCTCCACGGTTTCCAGCGGCAAGCCGCGCTCGCGCCCGAGTTGGGCGAGCGCCTCGCGTCTTGCGGCGTCGCGCCCGGCGGCAAAGACCCGGTAGCTGTGCTCCGCCAGCATCACCGCTGCGGCGCGGCCCAGTCCGTCGGTGCCTCCGGTGATGAGAACAGTGGAGAATCGGTTGGAGATCTCGCGCGCGGCCATTGTTCCTCCGAAACTGGAAACTTATCTTACAATGCCGGTTCCCGCCAGCCCTGCGGGGCGGAACCCGGCATGCGCACTCGACCGGCGGTGGAAACGGGCGCCCGACGGGCGGCGTCACAAGGGGTGGTCGGGAGTTCTGTCCACCTTATCCGGAAAGTTTGATTCGAGGAGAGCACTGATGAGAACGCGAGGAGGTTCGTCTGTTTGGAAACAGGTCTGGATGTGCGCGTGCTTGCTGGGGACGCTGAGCATGTCGCTCAGTGTTGCGCCCGCCGAGGAAAAGCTAAAGCCGGCTGCGGCGGCGCCAGCGAGTGCGTCAGGGCCGAACGATGCCGACTACACGGCCAAGATCAAGGAATACACCACCGAGCCCTACTTCCTCACCGAGCTGGTGGACCACTTGCCGGCGTCGGAGAAAACTCCCTCGCCGCAGAAAGTGCTGGGCTACGCCATCGGCACGCCGGGCAAGCTCACCTACACCAAGGACATCTACCGCTACTATCGGGCGCTCGCCGCCGCGTCACCGCGCGTGAAGGTCTGGACGGTGGGACAGAGCGAAGAGGGCCGCGAGATTCTGCTCCTGGCGGTGACCGAGGAAGCCAACCTCGCGCAGCTCGACCGCTACAAGCAGGTCACCACGAAGCTCGCCGACCCGCGCAAGCTTACCGACGCCGAAGCGCAGCAACTCGTGCGCGAAGGGAAACCGATCTACTGGGCCTCGGGCTCGATCCATTCCCCCGAGACCGGCTCACCTGAGATGCTGATGGAGCTGGCCTACCGGCTGGCGGTAGAAGAGACGCCCTTGATTCAAGACATCCGCAAGAATCTGATCCTCCTGATCACGCCGGTGTTGGAGGTGGACGGGCGCGACCGCATGGTGGACTTGTACAACTACCGCAGCGCGAACCGGGACAAGCCCGCGCCGAGCCTAGTGTACTGGGGCCACTACGTCGCACACGACAACAACCGCGACGCCCTGACCATGTCGCTCAAGCTCTCCGAAGTGATGATGAAGAATTTCCTCGACTGGCACCCGCAGGTGCTGCACGACCTGCACGAGTCGGTGCCCTACCTTTACACCTCCACGGGCACGGGACCGTATAACGCCTGGCTCGACCCCATCGTGGTGAGCGAGTGGCAGAAGCTCGCCTACTACGAAATCGAGCAGATGACCGGGCGGGGTGTGCCCGGCGTGTGGACGCACGGCTTCTATGACGGCTGGGCGCCGAATTACATGTTCTACGTGGCCAACGGCCACAACTCGATCGGCCGATTCTACGAGACGTTCGGCAACGGCGGCGCAGATACCCGCGAGCGCACGCTGGGGCCCGGCGTGACTTCCCGCGCGTGGTATCGGCCGAACCCGCCGCTGCCCAAGGTGAAGTGGTCCATCCGCAACAACGTCAACCTGCAGCAGAGCGCGCTGCTCTTTGCGCTGCACTACACCGCCGAGCACGGCGAAGAATTCCTGCGCAATTTCTATCTGAAGAGCAAGCGCTCGGCGGCTAAGGCCGCCGCAGAAGGCCCGGCCGCCTGGGTGATCGCGAACGACGGCCGCCGGCCCGCGCTCGCCGCACAACTCGCGCGGCTCATCCAGCGGCAGGGCACCGAAGTGCACCGGCTGGACAAAGAGATCGAGGTGACGCAGCCCGCTGCGGCTGCGCCGGCTCCGGCCCCTGCGCTACAGAAGGCAGAGGAGGGCAAGCCCGGCGGGAAACCTTCCGGCCCGCTCGTAGGCGAAGCGCCCAAGAAGACGGAAGAAACGAAAACGGTGAAAATCCCCGCCGGAAGCTATGTGATCCGCATGGACCAGCCTTATAGCCGCATGGCGGACATGCTGCTCGACACCCAGTATTACAACCCTGCCGATCCGCGGCCCTACGACGACACCGGGTGGACGCTCGGGCCGCTGCGCAACGTCAAGTCCATCCGCGTCACCGACGCGACCATCCTGAAAGCCCCCATGACGCTGCTGACCAGCTCGGCGCGCGCAGCAGACGAAGTAAAGGGCGTCGGCGCGAAGTATTACCTGATTAACGCCAATGCCGAGCCGGGCCTGGCCACGCTGCGCTTCCGATTGAAAGACGTGCGTATGTTTGCGGCCGAGGATGCCTTTGAAGCCGACGGCGCGAAATTCAATGTGGGTTCGTTCCTCATCCCCGCCGAGGGCAACCCCGCTGATTTGGGCCAGCGGCTGGAAGCGGCGTCGAGCGAGCTCGGCCTGCGCGTGCAGGCTACGGGAGCAGACATTCAGGTGGCGCGCCACGCGGTGGGCGTGCCGCGCATCGCGCTGCTGCACACCTGGGTGAACACGCAGAACGAAGGATGGTTTCGCCTGGCGCTCGAGGAGTGCGGCATCCCGTACGCGTATATCTCCGACCAGGTGGTGAGAGCGACGCCGGATCTGCGGGAAAAATACGACGTGATTATTTTCCCGCCGGTCACCAACAACCTCGCGCGGCTGATCCACGGCGTGCCCAAGCGCGTGCTGCCGGACGGCTTGGACTTCGGCGGGCCCATCCCGTGGAAGAACTCGCCGCTGACGCCGAACCTGGGCGGGGTGGACCAGACCGACGACATCCGCGGCGGATTGGGTTTTCACGGCCTGGCCAATCTGAAGAAGTTCATCGAGGACGGCGGCGTATTCATCCCCATCACCGCGAGCGCGAGCTTGCCCGTCGA
>JACQDH010000187.1 GCA_016201215.1 Acidobacteriota bacterium
CGCCTGGGCGGCGGCATCGGGACGCGCGGTCCGGGCGAGCAGAAACTCGAAACCGACCGGCGGCGTATTCGCGACCGCATTCGCAAGATCGGGCAGAGCATCGAAATGCTGCGCCGCCAGCGCTCGTTGCGCCGGGAGGCGCGGCAGGCCGTGCCTCTGGGAACGGTCGCGCTGGTCGGCTACACGAACGCCGGGAAATCGACGCTGTTCAACGCACTCAGCCGGGCGGCGGTCCTGGTCTCACCCAAGATGTTCGCCACTCTGGACCCCACCGTGCGCGCGGTGCGCCTGCCGTCCAACCGCCGGGTGCTGCTGTCGGACACCGTCGGGTTCATCCGCGATCTGCCCAAGGGCTTGCTCGCCGCGTTCCGTGCCACTCTCGAAGAAGTGCAGGAGGCGGCGTTGATCTTGCACGTGACCGACATCTCCAATCCGCATCATGCCGAGCAGGACGCCGAGGTCGAAAAGGTGCTCGTCGAACTCGGCGTCGAGAATAGGCTGCGGCTGCACGTCTTCAATAAGATTGACCTTCTCGATCCCGAGCAGGCGGCTGCGCTCCACGCCGGCAACGGGAACGTGTTCGTGTCCGCGCTGGCCGGCACCGGCCTGCAGGAGTTGCTGCAGCACATTGACGCCGCCATGCCCGTCGATCCCATCGTGCGCCTGCAGTTCAGCCTGCCGCTAGCCGACGGCCGCACGCTCGCGCTGGTGCACGCGCTCGGCCGCGTCCTGCGCTCGGAAGTGAACGACTCCCGGATGGCCATCGAAGCTGAGTTGCCGGAATCGGTCGCGCGCCGCCTCAAGCTCTACCCCTCGGCATCACTGACCTAGACCGTTCGCTGGAGAAGCCTGTTCGGGAAGGCAGCCGCGGCTTTGCGCGGAACATTCGCCGGGGGTTTCTGCGTACCAATTGTTGGGAGTCCCGAGAGGTGGCCTCATGGTGAAATTCTTGCTCTGGTGCATCCTGCTGGTGCTGTGCTGGCCGCTGGCCCTGTTGGCGCTCCTGCTCTATCCGCTTGTGTGGTTGCTCCTGTTGCCGTTCCGGTTGATAGGGATCGCCGTTCAGGGGGTCCTCGAGCTGATACGGGCCATGATCCTGCTGCCCGCACGGGTCCTCCGGGGTCCCAGCCGGGCCTGAGAAGCCCGGTTAGCCCCAGCATCGCGGGCTGCGCCGGATCTCCATCTTTCCTCCGTTCGAACAGAGCTAAAGGGGCCTGTCGGAACTGCCTGCCCGTCAGCCAGATAGCCCAATCGCGTTGTGGAAATTATTGTGGAAAACGGCGTTGACGAAAGACCAGCGAAGCCGGAAAGACCTTGTGCAGCACAGCTTTCAGTGCGCCGGAGTCATGCTTAAGTCATTGAATTTCCACAAGTTACGCGCTGGCCCCTATTATGAGTTTCGTAATCAGCGCGCGGAGTCGCTGGCCTCTTCCTTTCTGGGATTTGCACAGGTTTGCAGCAGAGCGTTCATCGAAAGTTACCCTTATGCCCCTTGTGTTAGCAGATTTTACCCGCTGCAAGGGCGTCGCGCCAGAGGCCCACGACGCGTGCAGGCCGTCAATGTTCTCGTTCAGATAGATGCGTGACTCCGCAGACCGGGACTCTCCGACTTCTCGCGCGATCTGCTGGGCGGCAACGAGTCAGTGGATCGTCGGCTGACTCCTCCCCAATGGCACTTTCCCTGGCCAATCGTGGCTCGAGGTCGAGCGAATAGGTCTATGCCCGGGGGAATAGTTTTCTCTTGCCGGCAGTTCTGTTATCCCAAAATGTCACCCATCATAGGAACCAGTACACGTCGTTGACTGGCGCGGAGGGCGGGTCTATAGTGGGGTCGCCTCGCGACAGGGCGTGTTGGGACACGCCGTGAGACGAAGTCTCCTCGGTGTACCATGAACCTGCCGAACAGCCTGACAATTCTGCGCATCTTCTTCGCTCCGCTCCTCGTTGTGGTGCTGCTTACGCGCGAGCCGAATCTGGTGCTCTGGGGCCTCCCCATGAACTTCGCCGTGTGGGGCGTGCTGATCCTGCTGGCCGCGGCGGCCACGGACTGGGCGGACGGCTATTTTGCGCGGCGGCGGGGCGAGGTGACCACGCTGGGGATCCTGCTCGACCCGATTGCGGACAAGCTGCTGATTTCGGCGGCGTTCATCTCGCTGGTGGAGATGCATCTGGTACCGGCGTGGATGGTGGTGATCATCATCGGGCGCGAGTTCACCGTGCTGGGGCTGCGCAGCATCGCTTCCGCCGAAGGCTTCACCATCCAGGCCTCCGCGCTGGGCAAGACCAAGATGGTCTTGCAGGTGCTCGCGGTGTGCGCCGTGATTCTGGGTGCCAAGCACCTGCCCTTTAAGCCGCTGGCCACGCTTCTGCTGTGGCTCGTGGTGGTCAGCGCAATAGCCTCGGCGGTGCAATACTTCCTCAAGTTCTGGAGCCAGGTGGACAGCAGCGTGAAACAGCGGCGCCGTTTGCGGCTGCTCGAGCGCCGAAAAAAACCACAGGATGTCGCCACTCTCTAAGGACGATCGTGGTGCCCTGCTCGCTTTGGCGCGTCGTGCTATCGTCGAGGTCGTTTGCCACAAGCGCCTCCCGGAATCTCCTGCCCCCACCGGCGCCCTTGCCCGCCCGTCCGGGGCCTTTGTCAGCCTGCACCGGGCTGGCCGGCTCTGTGGGTGCATCGGGCAACTGACGCTCTCCGCCTCGCTGGCGGAGACGGTCGTGCGTTGCGCCATCAGCGCGGCCGTGAGAGACCCAAGGTTTCGCCCGCTTGCCGCCGATGAAATCACCGATCTGGCCATTGAAATTTCCGTCCTCTCTCCGCTGGAGCCGATGGATCCACAGGCCATCGAGGTGGGGCGTCACGGCCTGCTGGTGGTCCGTGACGAACACCGCGGCGTCCTCCTGCCCCAGGTCGCCGTCGAACACGGCTGGACGCGCGAGCGTTTCCTGGAAGAGACCTGCGGCAAGGCGGGGATCGAACCTGACGCTTGGAAAGATCCGGCCACGCGCCTAATGGCCTTCACCGCCGAGGTATTTTCCGAAGCCGATTTCCAGGCCCGGTCAGCGGTCTAGCCCGGCGCGAAAGCTTTCCCATTGCCCGGTGCCATAAGAAAGGCGCCCTTGCCCGAGCCAGGGGTACACGAACGATCCTCATGTCACTCTGGAAGATTAGAGCAACCCGGCGAGCCGGACTGGCTACTCCATCTCGACGTAGTCACCCACGTAGATCTCGCGCAGGCTGACAGTGATCAGCACCGTGGAAGCGTTGGGCGCGATGCGCAGCACAATCCCTTCGCCCAAGATCTCCCTCGGCAGATCATCCCACTTGTACGGCACCGGCGTGCTGCCGAAGCCGTGGGCACTGTAGGCCATGCCGTAGGTCTGATAGGCCGATTCGGCGTGGATACCCTGGTAGCGGAAGATGCGGAAGTAATCGCCAACCTTGACGCCCTGCTCGCTGCCCAGGTTGACGTACACGACGCTGTTTGCGCCGCCCACTTGGCCGAAGTTTTTCATCGTTACCACCGTCGCCAGCTTGCCGCCGCTGGCCGGGGCGAAGCGGTCGAACTTCGCGCTTGGTCGGAAGGCGGGCACAGGGCGCTGCGCAGCAACTTGCACGATGTCGCCGCGCTGCATGTAGTCACAGGAGAAGGTGATCTCGGCGATGGAGACTTTCGGCTGGATGCTGACCACCCGCACCCGGCCGAGGTCCGCGTAGGTCGTGCCCATGGCGCGGAGCAGCGTTGGCTGCAAGTTGGTCCATTTGTGCTTCAGGGGTTCCTTGACCGCGCGCATCACTAGGAACTCATCGCCGACCCGTACGCCCTGGGTGGAGCCCTTATTGATGTACACCAGGTCGCCTTGGGCGAAAGTCACTTTATAGTTGGATTGTTCTCCGGAGATTAGGTAGGTGTCGCGCGGAACCGCTTCGCTGGTGACCACCCCCGAGCAATAGATGTCACCGGGGGCGAGCTTCTGGGGCGCTGGTTGTGCCGCGGCGCTGCCGGCGGCCAGCCCGATGCCCAGACACAGACACGCCATCCTTGTACGCATGATCCGTCTCCTTCGACACCTGCGGACACTCGCGCTCTGCCTGCAGGCCCGCGCAAAGGCCCCGCGCGGCCACTACGCTGACGTTAGCAAAGGCCTTGGGGGGCGTCAAGAACGGGCGGCCGCGCGCTTTACACATTGGATACCGCGTGGTAGAAGCCGTGAATCCCTGCTTGGGGAGAAAGGAGCGCCGCATGCTCTTCGGCCGGGATCGCATCTGCGCGGTTGTCGCCGCACCGTCTGCGGCGGAAATGGCGCGGCAGCTCCGCCGCGCCTTGCGTTCCACGCGTACCGTCGAGCTGCGCCTGGACTGGCTGAAGAGTGACAAGGAACGCCTGCTCTTCATCGGCTGGCTGCAATTGCACGCTCCTCGGGCCACGCTGCTGGCCACCTGCCGGGGCCGCAGAGCCGGGGGCCGCTTTGCGGACGGGATCCCGAAGCAAATGGTCTTCTTGCAGATGGCGGCGCTCTCCGGCTGCGCGTGGTGCGACCTCGAGATCGAGACCGCCGCGCTTTTTCGTGGCGCGGAGTTGAAAGCGTTCCTGGGCCGGGTGGGTGTGCTGGTCTCCTACCACGATTTCCATGGGACGCCCCGGAATCTCGGGGAAATCGTCCGCCGGCTGGAGCGCTGCGGCGGCGACGCCATTAAGCTCGCCACGCAGTGCCATTCCCTCGCGGATAGCCGGCGAGTTTTGGCCCTTGCCCGCAGCCACCGGCGCATCGTGGCCGTACCCATGGGCGAAGCGGGGCTCCCGGGCCGCGTACTGGCGCTGCGCGAAGGCAGTGCGCTGGCCTATGCCGCCGTCGAAGCCGCGACCGCGCCGGGGCAACTCTCGCTGGACCAGATGAAACACCTCTATCGTGCCGACCAGCTCAACCGGCGCACGCGCATCTATGGCGTGATCGGCGACCCGATCGGCCACTCGCTTTCGCCACTGCTGCACAACGCCGGATTCCAGGCGCGGCGGGTCGACGCCGTCTATCTTCCCTTCCGCGTACGCGAACTCCGCGATTTTCTCCGCGTGATTGGCCCGCTGGGGATCGCCGGCTTCAGCGTGACCCTGCCGCACAAGCAGCGCATCCTGGGCTGCCTGGATGATTGCGAACCGCTGGCGAGCCAGATTGGCGCGGTGAACACGGTCGTCGTGCGTAGGGATGGGAAACTCTACGGGTACAATACCGATTACGTCGGCGTGCTGCGTGCGCTCGAGCGGCGCGTGCGGCTGGCCGGGAGCCGCGTACTGCTCTATGGCGCCGGGGGTGCCGCGCGCGCGGTCGCCTTTGCGCTCGCCCGGGCCGGCGCGGTCGTCTGCATCTCGGCACGGCGCAGGGAGAAGGCCCGCGCGCTGGCCCGAGCCGTGGGAGGTGAAGAGGTCGACCGCTGGCGCTTGAAGCGGGAGTTTTTCGATGCCATCGTCAACGCCACTCCGGTGGGAATGCATCCGGACACTGAGCACTCACCACTCGAGGCGGCTGAGCTGAACTGCCGCATGGTGATGGACCTGATCTACCGCCCGAGGAAGACGCTTCTGTTGCAGAGGGCGGAGCGTCGCGGCATCGAAACCCTTTCCGGAGTGGAGATGTTCGTCGCGCAAGGCACCGCGCAATGGGAGATCTGGACCGGCCTGCGCGCGCCGGTGGTGCCCATGCGCCGCGCCGTACTCGCCGCCTTGCGAGCCGAGGAGAAGTCCAGCAGCGAGCGATGATCCAGCCCGACTACAAGACATTCTGCCGCCTGGCGCGCCAGGGCAATCTGGTGCCGGTCTATGACACGTCCACCGCAGACCTGCTCACGCCGGTGTCGGCCTATCTTCGACTGGCGCACGACGCGCGCTATTCGTTTCTGCTGGAAAGCGTCGAGGGGGGCGAGAAGATTGCACGCTATACCTTTGTCGGCGCCAATCCCGTCGAGGTGTTCCGATACAGCCACGGTGCGTGCATCGTCGAGGGCGATGGCCGTCTGCACTGGCAGCAGGCGAATCCCATCGAGTTCCTGCGTCACCGCATCGGACGCTATCGCCCGGTGCGCGTTCCGGGCCTGCCGCCGCTGGTGGGCGGCGCGATCGGCTATTTCGCCTACGACATGGTGCGCCTGATTGAGCGCATTCCCGCCACGGGTCGCGACGACCTGGGCCTGGACGATGCGGTGCTCATGTTTTATCTCGGCCTGGTGGCCTTCGACCACGTTCAGCACCGCATCTGGATCGTGCGCAACGTCTTCACCGAAGGCCCGGGGACTCTTCGCGCGAGATATAACGCCGCCGTGCGCGAAATCGCTGCGACGCGCCGCGCGATGGAGCAGCCGCTCCCTGAACAGCAGGACCGCAGGCGACAACGGGCCTCGCCGGCCGCTGCGCTGCGCGTCACCGTGAACATGCGGCGCAGCCAATTCCTGGCCGCGGTGCGTCAGGCCAAGCGCTACATCCGTGCCGGCGACGCCTTCCAGGTTGTGCCCAGCCAGCGGTTTTCCGCGCGCACGAATGCCGATGCGTTTGAGATTTATCGCGCGCTGCGCGTGGTGAATCCCTCGCCGTATCTCTACTTCCTGCGGCTCGGTGACGTCGCGGTGGTCGGCAGCTCGCCCGAGATGCTGGTGAAAATCCAGGAGCGCGATGCTTTCTATCGTCCCATCGCCGGCACGCGCCCGCGTGGCCGCGACGAAAAAGAGGATCAGCGCCTCGAAGCCGAGCTGGCCGCCGATCCCAAGGAGCGCGCCGAGCACATCATGCTGGTGGACCTGGGGCGCAACGACCTGGGCCGCGTGTGCGAGTACGGGTCGGTGCGCGTGGAAAAACTGATGACCATCGAGCGCTACTCGCACGTGATGCACATCGTCTCCAGCCTGCGCGGGCGGCTGCGCCCGGAGGTGGACTGCTTCGACGCGCTGATGGCCTGCTTTCCGGCCGGCACGCTGACCGGCGCGCCGAAGGTGCGGGCGATGGAAATCATCGACGAGCTCGAGCCCACGCGCCGCTGGATCTACTCAGGGGCCATCCTGTATCTGGATTTTTCCGGCAACCTGGACTCCTGCATCGCCATCCGCACGCTGGTAGTGAAGAACGGAATGGCCTACTGGCAGGCGGGCGCGGGCATCGTGGCCGATTCCGTCCCCGCGCGCGAATACGAGGAGACGGTGAACAAGGCCCGCGCCCTGGTGGTCGCGCTCAAAGCCGCGCATCGAGGCAAGCGGTAGCGATTGTGCGGGCGGGGCCGCAGGACAGAGGAGGAATTCCATGAAGAAGGTCTTCCTCGATATCGAGACGTTGCCCGCCAGCGACGAGGCCTGGAAGCAGCTACCGGCAAAGATCCGCGACGATTTGGCCGCAAAGTCCAGAAAGACCGGCACCCCCAAGCAGAAGATGGACGAGGCGCATCGGCGAACGTCTTTGATGGGGGACCTAGGAAGGATTCTGTGTATCGGGTTGATCGTGGAGCATGATGAGCAGGGGTCGCCGATGGTCCTCGGCTGGAATGAAGCGGCCGGCCGCTTCCGGGAGGAGGAGCCCGCGCTGCTGCGCGACTTCTGGGACGCGCTGCGGGGATTCGAGACGCACCGCGACCTGCTCATCGGTCACAACGTCTTCGATTTCGATTTACGGTTCATCTACCAGAGGTCCGTCGTCCACCGCGTCAAGCCCTCGGTGGAGCTGAGCCTGCGCCGCTACTCCAGCCAGCCGGTTTTCGATACTATGCAGGAGTGGGGCAAGTGGAGCCGGCAGGATCACGTCAGCCTGGATCGGATCGCGCGCGCCCTGGGGTTGGCCTCCTCCAAGACCGAGGAGATTTCGGGCGCCACGCTCTATGACCGGTATCTCGAGGGAAAGCACAGGCTCATCCGCGAATACTGCGTGGCCGATGTGGTTCTCACACGCGCCGTTTATCGGAGAATGACTTTCGCGGACTGAATCCGCGGCCTCACGTAGCCAATGATTCTGCTGCTCGACAACTACGACTCATTCACCTACAACCTGGCGCAGTACCTCGGCCAGTTGGGACAAAAGCTCGACGTGCGCCGCAACGACCGGATCACGCTGGAAGAAGTTGCGGCGCTGAAGCCCGAGCGCATCGTCATCTCACCCGGGCCGGGGGTGCCGGAGGACGCCGGGATCAGCGTGGAGCTGATCCGCCGGTTCGCGGGCCGCGTTCCGATTCTGGGTGTATGCCTGGGTCATCAGGCCATTGGCCACGCCTTCGGTGGTCACGTGGTCCGCGCATCTTCGATCATGCACGGCAAGACCAGCGAGATCACCCATGACGGCAGGACCATCTTCCGCAAAGTGCGCCAGCGGTTCACCGCTACGCGCTACCACTCGCTGATCGTGGACCGCAAAGGCTTGCCGCGCGAGCTTGAAATCTCCGCGCGCACTTCCGACGGCATCATCATGGGCCTGCGCCACCGCAAGCTGCGCGTCGAAGGCGTGCAGTTCCACCCCGAATCGGTCCTCACCGAAGTCGGCATGCAGCTCCTGCGCAATTTCCTCACGCTCTAGCGAAACACCTGCCTCTCAGCCCTGTCATTCTGAGCCCGCTGCGGCGGGCGGATTTGACATATGCGCCGCTGCGGGATAAAGTCCTGCGAAAAGGAACAAGCAGGTGATTCCCGTGCGCATCATCGTCGCTCTCCTGTAAACGCCTCTCTGGCGTTCCGTTCCAGAGACACCCGCGAGGTTGAACCGCTTGGTTGTGCCTGCCGGAGGTCACGGCAGATTAACAGGGGGCCGTGCAGCACGCACGGGGCGATCGGTTACGAGCCATGAGCGACTTCGCCATTGAAGTGGAAAAACTGGTCAAGGTCTATCACCCGAGGCGCCAGCCGCCGGTGCGCGCCGTGGATGGGCTGAGCTTCAACGTCACGCGCGGGGCGATCTTCGGCCTGCTCGGTCCCAACGGCGCGGGCAAGACAAGCACCCTGCGGGTGCTCAACACGCTCAGCCGGCCCACGGGCGGGCGCGCGCGCCTGCTGGGCTTCGACGTGGTCGCGCAACCCGTCGAGGTGCGCCGGCGCATCTCCGTGGTGCTGCAAGAGACGGCCGTCGAGCAGTTCCTCAGCGTGCGCGACAACCTGCTCACCTACGCACGCTTCCACGGCCTCGATCGAGTGCTGGCCCGGCGCCGCGCCGCAGAGGTGATGGAGCGCTTCCATCTGTCCCCGGAAGCCGAGCGCAAAGTCATGGACCTGAGCGGGGGCTACCGCCGGCGCGTGCAGGTGGCCAAGGTGTTCATGGTGCAGACCCCCGTGATGTTCCTCGACGAATTCTCCACGGGCATGGACCCGATCCTGAAACGCGCGGTGATGGGTTACCTGCGCGATGAAGCACGGCAGGGACGCACGATCGTTCTGACCACGCAGGTGCTGAGCGAGGCTGAGGAACTCTGCGACGACATTCTGATCATGAACAAGGGCCGGCAGGTGGCCCGCGGCGACCTGCACGCGCTCAAGCTGCTCTCCGAAGGAGTGTACGAGGTCGTGATGACCTTCGACCAATTGCCCGAGTCGATCCAGGCCGAGCTCTCGCGTCTGGCCCCGCTGCGCATGAACATCAACCAGAACACCATCGAGCTGGCGCTGAAGGCCGAGGAGGCGCGGGTGCTCGAGTTGGTCAGCGAGCTGGCGCGGAACCGCCGCGTGCTGCGCGTCGAAGTCAGCGGCGCAAGCCTCGAAGACATTTTTGTGGAGCTCACGCAGGGGAAATAGCGCGAGGACAATATGGCGGCCATGAGCGCGGTGTTTTATCGCGAAGGGAAAATCCGCATCACCAACGTGACCTTCATTTTCTGGGACCTCTTCTACCCGCTGGCCTACATGCTGGTCTTCGGTGTGGCGGTGAGCCGTGCTCTGGGTGCCCCCGTCTCCACCTCTGCGGTGGACTACAATTCGTTTTTTCTGGCCGGTGTGCTCGGGATGGCCAGCTTCGGCATCGCCTCGAATACCTCCTGGTCGTTCTTCCTCGACCGCGACAACGGCATCTTCTACGAGATGCTCACCTACCCGCTGAGCCGCGCGGAGTATCTGTTGGGGAAAGTCCTGTTCAATCTGCTGATCGCGGTGCTGCAGGCGGGGATCACGATTGCCCTGGGCACGCTGCTGCTGGGCATTCGCATCCGGCTGGACCTGCTGCCCCTGCTTTTCCTGGGTGTCGTCGGCGGGATGGCCGGATGGTTTTTCTTCTACGCCATTTTTGCGCTGAAGATTCGCCGCAACGACCTGTTCAACAGCGTTACTTCAGTTTTCTATTTTGTTTTTCTGTTTGCCAGCTCGATGTTCTATCCGCTTGAGCCGCTTCCGGCGTGGTTCCGGACGGCGGCGCTCGCCAACCCCATCACCTGGCAGGTGGACCTGCTGCGCTACAGCACCATTGGTCTCGGCGAGCCGCGCCGCATCGCCGTCGAGGCCGCGGCCTTTGCGGTATTCGCTGTGGTCTCGTTTACCTACGCCGTCCGCTGCCTCCGGCAGCAGGAGTAACGGCGCGCCGGTGCGCGGCCTCCAGTCATTCTAGGCCTGAGCCGCCGACTGGAAGGGCTCGTCGGCGCTGCCACCGTAGATATTCGGCACTTTCGAGCCCATCGGCCGCAGGTAGGCGGCCAACTGCCCGCGATGGTGAGTCGTGTGGCTGTTCAGAAACGAGAGATAAACCACCGCCGGTTCGTTGTACACGCCGTAGAACGGGACCTTCTGCGCGAACTTCTCCGCCGAGAGTGCTTTTACCTTGGCCAGCGTAACAGGGAAGTGCCGGTCGTAATAGGCGAGCACGTCGGCCACGGTTTGAATGTGCGCAGGCTTGGTTTCGTCCTCCGGCTGAAACTCTCCGGAAGCGACTCCCTCGGCGAACCACACTTCCGCGTGCGCGATGTGCCAGGCGAGCTCCAGAGCGCTTCGCGATCGCGGGTCAGGGCGGTAGTCGCGCTTGGCCTCGGGAATCGCTGCAATCACCTTGCGCGTGGTCGGGTATTCGCGCTCGCAGTTCGCCAGGATGAAATCGGCCAGGAATTTTGCGTGTTCGGGTTGCATGATTTGTCCCTCCCTCAAGTGGATTGGAATTGAATCCTCGCCTGCGGTCAGGTTTCCTTCTCATTTGTGAAGGTGACCAGGTGATCCAGCTTAGCACGCGCGGCGCCGGAATCAATCGCCTGGGCGGCGAGGTGCACGCCTTCGCGGAAGTCCGCAGCGCGCCCGGCGGCCACCAGCGCCGCGGCGGCGTTGGCTAGGACGATGTCGCGGCGCGGGCCGCGCTCGCCATCGAGAATGCCGAGAATGATGTGGGCGTTGGTGCGGACGTCGCCCCCAGCCAGTGCTGGCAGCGGCGCGCGTGGCAGGCCAAAGTCTTCCGGCGTGGCCGCGTAGCTCCGGACGCTACCGCCGTGCACTTCGGCGATGTACGTTTCACCGCTCAGCGAAATCTCGTCCAGTCCGTCCACGCCGTGCACGACAAACGCGCGCTCCACGCCCAACTGCGCCGAAGCCTCCGCCAGCAGGTCCACCAGGTCCAATGCAAACACGCCCAGCACCTGGGCCGATGCTCCTGCCGGGTTGGTAAGTGGGCCGAGCAGGTTGAACACAGTCCGCCCTCCCAGCCGGCGCCGCGCCGCCATCGCGTTCCGCACGGCCGGGTGCAGCGCCGGAGCAAACAGGAAGCCGATGCCCACCCGCTCGACCCCCGCGCCCACGCGTCCCGGCGGCGTCGCGAGGTTCACGCCCAGCGCTTCGAGCACATCGGCCGAGCCGCACTTCGAGTTGATCGAGCGATTGCCGTGTTTGGCCACGCGCGCGCCCGCGCCGGCGGCGACAAACGCTGCCGCGGTCGAGATGTTGAACGTGCCCCGAGCGTCGCCCCCCGTGCCGCAGGTGTCCACCAGCGTTCCCATCCTGCTGCGGACGGAATCGGCGCCCGAAGGAAAGATGGGTTGCGCGTGGCGGCGCATGGCCGTAGCAAAGCCCACCAGTTCTTCTACGGTCTCACCCTTCAGGCGCAGCGCGGCCAGCAGGGTGACGATCTGCTCGTCGTCCGCGCAGCCGGAGAGCAACTCTTCCATCGCACGGTCCGCCTCGCGGCGCGTGAGCGGCTCTCTGGCTTCGACCTTTTGAATTGCTTCGACAATCATCGGAGCGTCACGTTTGGCACCGCGTGCGACGAAACGCGCGCCGCGAAGAGTCTGCCTTGCCCCGCCCACAGCTTCAGAGTAAACTTGCGCGCTTCGTCGGAAGCCAAATTCTAGCACTGTTGGTACCTCCATGAACATCCACGAATACCAGGCCAAAGCCATCCTCGCGCGCTACGGCGTGCCCACGCCGCGCGGCGAGGTGGCCTTCAGCAAGGAAGAGGCGCGCACGGTCGCCGAGCACCTGGGCACGCCGGTGGTTGTAGTGAAGGCGCAGATCCATGCCGGCGGGCGCGGCAAGGCCGGCGGCGTGAAGCTGGCGCGCTCGGCCGATGAAGCCGCCGAGCTGGCCGGCAAAATGCTGGGCATGAAACTGGTCACGCCGCAAACCGGCGCGGCAGGGCGGGTCGTCAAGCGGCTCCTGATCGAAGAAGGGCTCGACATCCAGCGCGAGCTGTATCTCGGGCTGCTGGTGGATCGCGCCGTGGCTGCACCGGTCTTCATGGCCAGCGCCGCGGGCGGCATGGAGATCGAAGAGGTGGCGCGGGAAAACCCCGGCGCGATTCTCCGCGAGACGATTCATCCCGCGGTCGGCCTGCAGCCCTACCAGGCGCGCAAGCTGGCCTTCGGCCTGGGCCTCGCGCCAGAGACCGCAACCGCGGCGGTGCCGTTCTTCCAGGCGCTCTACCGCGCGTTCACCGAAACCGACGCCTTGCTGGTCGAAATCAATCCGTGCGTGGTGACCCGCGACGCCAAGCTGATCGCGCTCGACGCCAAGATGAACTTCGACGACAACGCCCTCTACCGCCACAAAGACCTCCGCGAGCTGCGCGACCTCGACGAGGAAGACCCGCTCGAAGTCGAAGCCTCCAAGTACGGACTCAACTACATCAAGCTCGACGGCACGGTCGGCTGCATGGTCAACGGTGCGGGCCTGGCCATGTCCACGATGGACATCATCAAGCTGGCCGGGGGCGCACCGGCCAATTTCCTCGACGTCGGCGGAGGTGCCTCGGCCGAGCAGGTCAAGAACGCCTTCAAAATCCTGATGAGTGATCCTGAAGTCCGCGGAGTTTTCATCAATATCTTCGGCGGCATTTTGCGCTGCGATGTGCTGGCCACCGGCGTGGTAGCCGCCGCGCACGAGCTGCAAGTGAAAGTGCCGGTGGTCGTGCGCTTGGAAGGCACCAACGTCGAGCAGGGCCAGGAAATCCTGCGCAAGTCCGGCCTGAATTTCACGATTGCAAGCGGAATGAAGGACGGCGCCGAAAAAATCGTCCAACTTGTAGGTTGATGACGGTGGACGTTCGGGAAGCAAAGGAAGTAAAGGACGTGAAGGAAGCTGAGGAAAGGGCAGCGCGCGCTGGTCCCGTCAGGAACTATACAGACCTCTTGGTCTATAAGCAGGCGTATCGCCTGGCATTGGAGGTTTCTGAGCTTGCGCGCACCTTCCCCCGGCAAGAACAGTACGAACTCGGCCGCCAACTCCGCAATTCGTCACGATCCGTCGCGGCGAATATCGTGGAGGGTTGGGCGAAACGCAACTCTGCTGCTGAGTTCAAGAGGCATCTGCTCATCGCCAACGGTGAAGCTTCTGAGACAAGGTTTTGGCTCGATTTGGCCGCTGATGAAGGCTGCGCGCGGAAAGAGCGATGCGAGACATTGAAGGCTGGCTACGGCAAGTTAGGGATGATGATTCACAATTTATGGAAGGAATGGCGGAAGTTTCCGTGAGGTCCTGATCCTTTATGTCCTTTACCTCCTTTACTTCCTCTACCTCACTCAGATGAGCATACTTGTTGACGAGAGTTCGAGGGTGGTCGTGCAGGGTTTGACCGGGCGCGAGGGCAGCTTCCACGCGCAGCAGATGATCGAGTACGGCACGAAAGTCGTGGCCGGGGTCACTCCGGGCAAGGGCGGCACCAAACACCTCGAGGTGCCCGTGTTCAACACCCTCGCCGAGGCCGTGTGCGAAACCGGCGCGAATGCTTCGGTGATTTTCGTGCCGCCCGCGTATGCGGCTGACGCCATCCTGGAAGCGACGGACGCAGGCCTGCCCCTGGTGGTCTGCATCACCGAGGGCATCCCCACGCTGGACATGGTGCGCGTGGCCGCAGCGCTGCAGGGCGGTCGTACGCGCCTGATCGGTCCCAACTGCCCGGGCATCATCTCGCCGGGCAAATGCAAGATCGGGATCATGCCCGGGCGCATCCACAGGCAAGGACACGTTGGCGTGGTCAGCCGCAGCGGCACGCTCACTTACGAGGCGGTGGATCAACTGACGCGCCTTGGCATCGGACAATCCACCTGCATCGGCATCGGCGGCGACCCGATCATCGGTACGACGTTTCTCGACGCCATTCGCCTGTTTAACGAGGACCCGGAGACGCACGCGATCGTGATGATCGGCGAAATCGGCGGCAATGCCGAAGAACGCGCGGCAGAATTCATCCAGGCGAACGTGCGCAAGCCCGTGGTGGGCTTCGTCGCCGGGCAGACCGCGCCGCCGGGCCGCCGCATGGGCCACGCCGGCGCAATCATCAGCGGCGGTCAGGGCACCGCGAAAGAAAAGTACGCGGCAATGGCCGCCGCGGGGATTCACTGCATCCAAAGTCCCGCGGAAATCGGGCACACCGTGGCTGCCGCGCTCGGCAAAGCCGTAGCAAAGTAGCTGGTGTAGCGGCGGCCTTCAGGCCGCCAGCTGTGGCTCGTGTAATGGCGGGCTTTCACGGTGCTTGTGTCCCGGCCTCGCCGGGAAGCCCGCCAGCTGTGCCGGGATTGTGACGCCAGCGTCCCGCTGGCATTCCAGAGACCCCTGGGGAGACACCATCGTTACAGGAAGGCGACGTGAAGCGTGCCTCTAGAGGAACACAGGAGAATCGAGTGGTGATTGAACGGACGCTCGCAATCATAAAACCGGACGCAGTAGGCGGCGGTGTGTCCGGGGAAATCCTGGCGCGCATTCATAAGGCCGGGTTTCGAATTGTTGCGATCAAATCTCTGCGTTTGACCAAGGCCGAAGCCGAAGGTTTCTACGCCGTGCACAGAAGCAGGCCGTTCTTCGCCGATCTGACTACCTTCATGAGTTCCGGAAAGGTCGTGGTGATGGTGCTCGAAGCCGAGAACGCCATCGCCCGCTGGCGTGACATCATGGGCGCCACCGACCCCGCCAAGGCCGCCCCGGGCACCATCCGCCGCGAGTTTGGCAGCAGCATCCAGAACAACTGCACCCACGGCTCCGACGCGCCGGACACCGCCACCTTCGAGATCGGCTACTTTTTCCCGGGCGTGGACTTGATCTAGTTCTGCCTCGACTCGTAGAATCAGGGCACGCCGGGAACGCAGTGGGTTTGCGCCCCCTTCCATTGCCATCAGGGCAGCGGACGCGTCTCGCGTGGTGCGCCGAAGCGCGCCGCTACATCAACCGCGCGGGGCTAGGCTGCGACTCTCCCCAAGCGTTCCAAAGGTCAGGTAGAATCGGCCCTGATGGAGCCCTTGCGCGAACTGGGCAAGCTGCTGCTGGTGTTCGGTGCCGTACTGGTCGCCGCGGGAGCGATCCTGCTGCTGGGGGCGCGCCTGCCGTTCCGGCTGGGGCGTTTGCCGGGCGACATCGTTTATCAGGGTCGGAACACGACGTTCTATTTCCCCGTTGTGACGTGCTTTGTTCTCAGCGTGGCCTTGGCACTGGTTCTCTGGCTTGTTTCCTTCTTTCGGCGATAGCAATCTCTCGCTGCCCTCGAGCGACTCGGGCAAGTTGTCATCCTGAGCGAAGCGAACGATCTCTCCGGAGCTTCTGAGATCTCCAGCTTCTCTCCGGCCTATTTCTTGCCCTCGCGGTTATAATATTCTTGTAAGCTCCCGAAGAGCACTCGGAGAGTTGTGCCAATGTGGCTCCTGGCTGGTGGTCCAGAGGGCTGGCCAGCCCGGGAAGGGGGGAAGATCGGATCCACTGACTTAAGTGCTTTAGAATCTGCACACAAGAAAAAATGTGTGCTTGTAAGTGCTTTAGATTCTGCACTTACATATTTCTTGTACGCTAAGTCTTTTAGAATGTGCACTTAGCTAAGAATAGGGGGGTGGGGTTCACTACGGTTAACTTATTCCGTCCGAGCGGCAAACCACTGAAATTCCGGGACTAAGTTTGCCCGCTGGCGGAAGCCAAGGTCTCCGAGACAGCATGACGCAATTCCAACTCAACTTGGCGCCCGAGCGAAAAGTCTTGTCGGTCAGCGAGCTGACCGGGCGCATCCGCGACCTGCTTGCGCGGGAATTCATCGACATCTGGGTGGAAGGCGAAATCTCCAATTGCCACGCGGCGCAGTCCGGCCACTTGTACTTCACACTCAAGGACGCCAAGGCGCAGGTGCGCTGCGTTTGTTTCCGCAATCAGGTGCGCCTGCTGAAGTTCCGCCCCGAGGACGGCCTGCACGTCACCGTGCGCGGCTCGATCAGTGTCTATGAGCCGCGCGGGGAATACCAGATCTACGTCGAGCACATCGAGCCGGTGGGCATGGGCGCGCTGCGACTGGCTTTCGAGCAGCTCAAGAAGCGCCTGGAAGCCGAAGGCCTGTTCGATCCGGCGGTGAAGAAACCCCTGCCCGTGCTGCCGCGGCGCATCGGGCTGGTCACTTCGCCGCGGGGCGCGGCGGTGCGCGACGTCGTGCGCATCCTCCGCCGCAGGTTCCCCAACGTCCATTTGATTCTTTATCCCGTGCGCGTGCAGGGCGAAGGCGCCGCCGGCGAAATCGTCGAAGCCGTCAAGTTTTTCAACCGCAAGCAACTGGCCGACGTGCTGATCCTGGCGCGCGGTGGCGGCTCGCTCGAAGACCTCTGGGCTTTCAACGAAGAAAGCCTCGCGCGGGCCATCCGCGCCTCCACGATTCCCATCATCACGGGCGTGGGCCACGAGACCGATTTCACCATCGCGGACTTTGCCGCCGATGTGCGCGCCTCCACGCCCTCGGCTGCAGCCGAGCTCGTGGTGCAGACGCGGCAGGAGTTCGACCGCCACATCGCGCAACTTCAGCACAAAATGGTTCAGCGGATGCGCTACCTGCTGCTCGAGTGGCGCCACCGGCTGCAGGAGCTCGCCGCCCATCCCGGTTTTCAGCGGCTGGAGGACCTGCTGCGGCTGAACCGCCAGCAGACCGATGAGCTGGTCGCGCGATTGGGCGTGGCGCTGCAAGGGCGTCTCGAGCGGCTGCGACGGCGGTTCACCGTGGCGCAGACGCGGATCGTGGCGTTTGACCTGCGCGCGCGCATCGCCGCGCTGCGCTTGCGCCTGGAGCAGCGCGCCGGCGACCTGCAGGTGCGCGCCGAACGGTTCCTGGTCGGGAAACGCCAGCGGCTGGAGCGATTGATGTTGCAACTCGACGAGCGCAGCCCGCTGCGCGTGCTCGAACGCGGCTACGCCATCGTCTATGACGCCGCCGGCAACGTCGTGCGTGCCGTCGAGCAGGTGGCCATCGGTGATGAAATCGCGATCCAGCTTGCCCGCGGCCGCCTGGGGGCGGAAGTGAAGAGGAAGGAGGGGGAGTAGGCGAAGTAGAGGAAGTCAGGGAGGCAGAGGAAGTGGGAGAGGCGTAGCGCAGGCTTCCAGCCTGCGTTCTTCCTTTTCGACGGAGGGTGGGAGCGAAAACCCCGGTGGAGAGCAGCGTTATTCTGTCGTGCCGGTGACTTTCAGGACGGCGAGGAAGGCTTCCTGCGGAATGTCCACGCGGCCGACGCGCTTCATCCGCTTCTTGCCCTCTTTTTGCTTCTCGAGCAGCTTGCGCTTGCGGGTGATGTCGCCGCCGTAGCACTTCGCTAGCACGTTTTTGCGCATCGCGGCGACGGTCTGGCGCGCGATGACGCGGCTGCCGATGGCCGCCTGGATGGGCACCTCGAACATTTGCCGCGGGATGAGTTTCCGCAAGCGGGTCACGAGCTCGCGCCCGCGCTCGTAGGCTTGTTCGCGATGGCAGACCATGGCTAGGGCGTCCACCGGCTCGCCGCCCACCAACACGTCCAGCTTCACCAAGTCGGCCTCGTGGTAGCCGGCCAGGTGGTAGTCGAGCGAAGCGTAGCCGCGCGAGACGCTTTTCAGCCGGTCGTAGAAATCGAGCACGATTTCGTTGAGCGGCAGATCGTAAGTGAGCATCACGCGCTGCGGCGAGAGATACTCGAAGTTTTTCTGCACGCCGCGCTTTTCCTCGCAGAGTCGCAGGATCGCGCCGACGGAATCTTCCGAGGTGATGATCATCGCCGTGATGATCGGCTCCTCGATCTTGTCGATAGCGTTCGGCGACGGGAATCTTGTCGGGCTGTCCACTTCGACCGCCTCGCCGCCAGCGGTGGTGATGCGGTAGCGCACGCTGGGCGCCGTGGTAATCAGGTTGAGGCCGAACTCGCGCTCCAACCGCTCCTGCACGATCTCCATGTGCAGCAGGCCGAGGAAGCCGCAGCGGAACCCGAAGCCCAGCGCGACCGAGTTTTCCGGCTCGTAGAAGAACGCGGCGTCGTTCAGTTGCAGCTTGCCGAGGGCGTCGCGCAGCGGCTCGTACTCGCTGGCCAGCACGGGATAGAGCCCGGCGAAGACCATGGGCTTGATGGCCTCAAAGCCGGGCAAAGGCGTAGCCGGGCGGTCGGCTTCAATGATGGTGTCGCCCATGCGCGCGTCGGCCACGCGCTTGATGTTGGCGAGGACATAGCCGACGTCGCCGGCGGCCAGCTCGTCGAGCACCACCGGCTTGGGCGTGAGCACGCCGAGTTCCTCGACTTCATAGACTTCGTTGTTCGAGCAGAGGCGGATCTTGGTATGCCGCACGACGCGGCCCTCCATGACGCGCACCAGCACCACGGCGCCGCGATAGGAGTCGAACCAGGAATCGAAGATCAGTGCGCGCAGCGGCGCTTCGGCGGAGCCCCGCGGCGGCGGTACGCGCCGGACAACGGCATCGAGCACCTCTTCGACGCCCAGCCCACTCTTGGCGCTGATCGCCAGGGCGTCGCCGGCGGGGATGGCCAGCACGTTCTCGATCTGTTCCTTGACAAACTCCGGCTGGGCCGCAGGCAGGTCAATCTTGTTGATCACCGGAATGATGGTGAGGTTGTGCTGCGCGGCGAGAAACGTGTTGGCAACGGTCTGCGCCTCGACGCCCTGGCTCGCGTCCACCACCAGCAGGGCGCCCTCGCAGGCGGAAAGGGCGCGCGAGACCTCGTAGGAGAAGTCCACATGTCCGGGCGTGTCGATCAGGTTCAGGCGGTAAGTCTGACTGTCCTTGGCGGTGTAGTGCAGCCGGATGCTCTTCGCCTTGATGGTGATGCCGCGCTCGCGCTCCAGGTCCATCGAGTCGAGCACCTGCGCGGTCATCTCCCGCTGGCTGAGCGCGCCGGTCAGCTCGAGCAGGCGATCGGCCAGCGTGGATTTGCCGTGGTCGATGTGCGCGATGATGCAGAAGTTACGGACGAGCCGAGGGTCCATCGGTCAACAATCTTGCGAGGGTGAAGGTAGACAGCGCTTTCGAGATTCGTGGTGCGTCCCACCCTGCTTCGATTTATGTGCTCCTCTAAACCACTCAGTGTGCCACAAACCGGCGCGGCGAGCCAGCGCGCGGGACCGCTTCGCTGGCTGCTCCTCTGGCCCTGCGGGCAGGGTGGGTACAGCTATCCGGCACGCCACAGGCGCACCACAAGGGTTTGGTGGACGTCCGCCGCACGGTATATAGTCTTAGCTTCGGTGCCCGTGACTCCGTGTGGCGGCGGGGCCTTGACTCCGTTGCGAATTCAGCTCTGCGCTCATGACCGTTGACGTCAACAAACATCTCGAGCGCGCCAAGCGCTACCTGGAGCGGAACAAGCTCGAGGACGCCATCGAGGCCTACCACGCGGTTCTCGAAGCAGCTCCCCACCATCAGGAAGCCATGCAGGCCCTCGGGGACCTTTACGCTCGGGTGGACAAACCCGAGCGTGCCGCGACCTACTACGGCTTGTTGTTCGATCGTCTGACCGACCCTCGCGAAGAGCCCAAGGCCGTCGCTCTCTACACGCGCTTCCTGAGAAACGTTTCGCAACCCCCGGAACGCGTGGCCCGCTACGCGCTGCTGCTGCAGAAGCAGAACAAGCCCGAGGAGGCCATCGAGCAGTACACCGCTGCGGCCGAACAGTTTGAAGCGTGCGGCAGAGTCGAGCAGGCGCTGGAGTGCCACGAACGGATTGCCCAGCTCGATCCCGACAACGCGGCGCGCCACCTCGCCCTGGGCGAACTCGCCGAGCGCATGGGCAATCTGCCGGTCGCCGCCCGAGGTTTTCTGCGCGCCGGGCAACTGGCCAAGGTTGCGGGCGAAGTCGATGGCGCGCTCGAACTCTACGCCCGTGCGTACCAACTGGCGCCCGAGGAGCGCGGCGTGGCGCTGCTCTATGCGCAGGCACGGCTGCACAGGGGAGAGGCGGGTGCGGCGGTCGAACTGCTCGAACCCCTTGCCCCGAGCGAGACCGATCCCGTTTTTCTGGAGACCTTCGGCGAAGCCCTGATGCACGTCGGTCAGCTCGATCGCGCCCGCTCCGTCCTCGAACAGTTTTACCGAGAGAGAGCCGACAGCTTCGGAAAACTTCTCGAGCTCGCCGACCACTACATCAAGGCGAAGCAGGAAGCGTCGGCCCTGGAGCTTCTCGCTCAGGTCAAGAAACGCATGTGCGACGCCCACCGCGAAAACGAGTTTGCGGCGCAACTCGACCGCGTGGCGGAAGCCAATCCTTCCTCGGTCGGACTGACCGAATTCTGGGGCGCGCTCTATAATGAGTTGAACCGCGAGGCGAAGTATTTTGACGTGCTCGTGCGGCTGTTCGACGTTTACCTGGCGGCTGGCAACGTGACCGGTGCGTGCGAGACGCTCGACCGGCTGGTGGACATCGACCCTTACGACTTCCGCAACCAGCAGCGCATCGAGCGCCTGGAAGGGCGCGTGGATCCGGCCTATCTCCGCAGCGCCAGCTCCCGGCTGGTCAAAGCAGCCTCGCAGGGGCCGCAGGCTCTGGTCATCCAGCGCTCTCTGAGCGAGGAGGAGAGCGAGGACGGGTTCACCGAGGAAGGGCGCGCGCACCAGGCACTTGAGGATCTGCTCGTGCAGGCGGAAATTTTCCTGCAGTACTCGCTCCAGGCCAAGGCCGTCGAGCGGCTGCAAAAAATTGCGGAGATGTTCCCCGGCGAAGAAGAACGTAACGAACGTCTTCGCAACCTCTATCAACTCGCGCATTGGTCCCCTGCGGGATCCAAGCTTCGCGCGGAGAGCTCGTCCGGTGCCGCCACGGCCAGTTCGCAGCCCGGTAAGACAGGTGCCTATAGCCCGGAGACGCTCCGTGACCTTTCCAAGATCAACGAGATCAATCAACTCGTGTACCGGCAGGCCAATCCCAAGGTCATGCTTTCGGTCGCCGTCAACCAGGTGGGCAGCTACCTGCGCGTCACGCGCTGCTTGGCGGTGATGGGGGCGCCGGGACAACCACCGCAGATGGCCGCGGAATACTGCGCACCGGGCGTGGAGGCTTCGCTGGGTGGCCTGATCGTGCGACTGCTTTCGCAGATCGAGCGCGCGGCCCCGGACTCCCTCGGCGGCTTGCCGCTGGAGGCGGCGGCCGCGCCGGTGCTGCGGGAGATGGGTTTGGAAACTGCGCTCGGCGTGCAGCTCACCGACAAGGAAACACAGACACCTGCGGGCATGCTCGTCGTCGGCCACGCGGCGGCGCACAAGTGGAAACCCAACGAGACTTACTTCCTGCAAGCCGTGGGCGACCAGATGCTCCTGAGCGTCAACCACACCCGGCTCCGCACGCTGGTGCGCACCCTCGCCGTGGCCGACGAAAAAACCGGCCTGCTCGCCCGCAGCTCCTATACGGACTGCCTGCTGGGGGAAACCCAACGGGCCAAGAGTCAGGGCACGCCGCTGGCGCTGGCCATCCTGCAGGTCGACCGCGGCCCCGAACTGATCCAGCAGCAGGGAGAAGGCATGGTCGAGCGTCACATGGAGCAACTGGCCCGGGCGTTGCAGCCCGTGGCGCGTCAGAATGATTTAGCGGTCAAGTACACCGCCTGGGCGCTGGCGTTCATCCTGCCGGATACACCCTTGGCGGGGGCGCGGAACCTGATCGAAAAACTGCGCAAGGTCGCCGCTGGCGTGCGCCCGCCGTGGGATCCGGGGCGCCTCACGATGAGCGCTGGCGTGGCCGAAGCCATTGCGCGCCCCGACTACGATAGCGAAGACATCGTCACCGACTTGATCAACCGCGCCGAATTCAGCCTGGAAGAGGCGCGGAGGAAGGGCGGCGACACCATTGTGTCGCTCGAAATCTCCCAGGGTTGAGAGGGAGCATGTTCCCCACCGACGTTGTGATTCTTGCCGGTGCCCGCACGCCCATGACGCGCTATACGGGCGCTTTTAAGGACACTTCAGCCATCGAGCTGGGCGCCTGTGCAGCCCGTGAGGCCATCCGCCGCGCCGGAACCGACCCCGCCGAGTTGGACCACGTGATCTTCGGCAATGTGATGCAGACCAGCAGCGACGCCATCTACGGCGCCCGGCACGTTGGGCTCAAAGCCGGGCTGAATGCGGAAACCCCGGCCGTGACCATCAACCGCCTCTGCGGCTCGGGAGTCGAAGCCGTCGCACAGGCGGCGCAACGCATCCTGCTGGGCGAGTCGAAACTCGTACTCGCCGGCGGCATGGAAAACATGACCCAGGCACCTCACGTGGTTCGTGGCGCGCGCACGGGCTTCCGCCTGGGCGAAGGCCAGTTGGAAGATGCGCTGATGACCGGCTTACTGGACACCTATTGCGGCTGCTCCATGGCTGATACGGCCGAAAACCTGGCCGCCGAGTATGGCATCACGCGCCGGGCCTGCGACGAATACGCCCTGCGCAGCCAGCAGGCTGCCGAAGCCGCGTATAAAGCCTGCTGGATGAAGGAAGAGATCGTTCCAGTGGAAGTGAAGCAGGGGCGCAAGTCGCAACTGGTCAGCGAAGACGACCATCGCCGCCCGGACACCACCTTGGAGACGCTGGAAAAACTCCCACCGGCATTCCGCAAGGACGGGATTGTTACCGCCGGGAACGCCAGCGGGATCGTGGACGGCGCCGCAGCAGTGGTGGTCACGCACGCGCAGACCGCCAGAGAACGCGGCTGGAAGCCGCTGGGGCGGATCGTCTCCTGGGCCGCTGTCGGCGTTGAGCCGCGCATCATGGGGATCGGCCCGGTGCCGGCGACGCAGAAAGCGCTGGCCAGCGCGGGCCTCCAGCTCGAGCAGATGGACCGCATCGAGGTCAACGAAGCCTTCGCCCCGCAGTACCTGGCCGTGGAAACAGCCCTGGGCCTCGCTCGTGACAAAACCAACGTGAACGGTGGCGCCATCGCTCTTGGCCACCCGCTGGGCGCGACCGGCACGCGGCTCGTGCTGACCCTGCTCCTCGAACTGCGCCGCCGCAGCTTGCGTTACGGTCTGGCCACGGCCTGCATCGGGGGCGGTCAGGGTATCGCCATGATCGTCGAGTCAATGTCCTAGCCTGACTCTCCGAAATCGTTTACATTCATACCTCGTCTTGGGGGGATTCCTATGCCGATTGACAAGGTGGGTGTGGTGGGATGCGGACTGATGGGCTCAGGCATCGCCCAGGTGGTGGCCCAGGCCGGCTGCCACGTGGTCGTGCGCGAGGTCAGCGACGAGCTGGTGGCCAAGGGGCTGAAGAGCATCGAGAAGAACCTGCAGCGGCTGGTCGAGAAGGGCTCGCTCACCGAGGCCCAGCGCGATCAGACCCGCGGCCGCCTGCGCGGCACCACCAGCCTCGACGAGCTGCGCGACACCGACCTGGTGATCGAGGCCATCATCGAACAATTGCCTGCGAAGAAAGAGCTGTTTGCCGCTCTCGACAAGCTTTGCCCGAAGGCTACCATCTTTGCCAGCAATACCTCCTCGATTTCGATCACTGAGATGGCCACCGCCACGCAGCGCCCGGATCGCTTCCTGGGCCTGCATTTTTTCAACCCTGTTCCGGTGATGAAGCTGGTGGAAGTGATCCGCACGATCACCACGGACCCGAAAGTGTTCGAGGAAATCGTGGGCTTCGCCGAGCGGCTGGGCAAGACGCCGGTGCGAACGAGCGATCGGACCGGCTTCATCGTGAACCGGCTGCTGGTGCCCTATCTGCTCGACGCCATCCGCGCGCTGGAAGAGGGCGTGGGCTCGATTGAAGACATCGACAAGTCCATGAAGCTTGGCTGCGGTCATCCGATGGGGCCGCTGACGCTGCTGGATTTCGTCGGCTTGGACACCACCTACTACATTGCCAACGTGATGTTCGACGAGTTCAGGGAGCCCCGTTTTGCGCCGCCGCCGCTGCTGAAGCGCATGGTGCTGGCCGGCTGGAACGGCCGTAAGGCCGGCCGGGGATTCTACGATTACACCGATCCGCAGAACCCCAGGCCGATGCAACTGAAGTAGAAGATGAAAACCTAGAGTTGAGATGGGCGGCCGCAACTGGCCTGAAACTGATAACGGATGACTGAGAACTGATAACTGAAGACGGAGCTGGAATCTTATGGCTTACGAAAATCTTCTGTACGAGAAGAAAGACAACATCGGCTACATCACCTTCAATCGCCCGAAAGTGTTGAACGCCCTCAACCGCAAGATGATGGAAGAGCTGGGTGATCTGCTCGCCCATGTTCGCGAGGACAAAGAGGTGCGCGTCCTGATTCTGACCGGCGCGGGAGAAAAAGCCTTCGTCGCCGGCGCGGACATCAACGAGCTGGCGCAACGCACCCCGGTGGATGGCAAAGAGTTCTCCCTCTTCGGCCAGGGCGTGTTGCATATGCTCGAAACGCTCGGGAAGCCTTCGATTGCCGCCATCAACGGGTTCGCGCTGGGCGGTGGCTGCGAGCTGGCGCTGGCCTGCACGATCCGCCTGGCCAGCAAGACGGCGAGGCTCGGCCAGCCCGAGGTGAAACTCGGCATCATCCCCGGCTATGGCGGTTCGCAACGCCTGGCGCGGCTGTGTGGCAAGGGCATGGCGCACGAGATGTGCCTCGGCGGCGAAATGATCTCGGCTGAAGAGGCCCTGCGCATCGGCTTGGTGAATCACATCTACGAACCGGCCGAATTGATGCCCGCCGCCGAGGCGTTGGCGAAGAAGATCGCCGCAAATGCTCCGCTTGCGGTGAAGTTTGCCATGGAGGCCATCGAGCACGGCATGGAGATGCCGCAGGAAGAGGGCTTGTTTCTGGAAGCAACGCTGTTCGGCCTGTGCTGCGCCACCGAGGATATGCGCGAGGGCACCCGCGCATTCTTGGAGAAGCGCCCCGCGCAGTTCCAAGGCCGATAGAACCCGTCGAGGTGAAGCGGCGGACTTCCGCCCGCCATCTGACGTGTTTGTCCAGGTCACGGCCGCGGCCCGCAGAGAGCAGAGATGAAGGGAAAGGCCCAACCCAATCAGATCCGCGGTGAGCTGAGCGCTGCGGGGCTGCGCTTCGGCGTAGTGGTCAGCCGGTTCAATAGTTTTATCACCGAGCGCCTGCTCGCCGGGGCGCTCGACGCGCTTGAGCGTGGCGGGGCCGACGCGAAACAGATTGACGTCGCGCGCGTCCCCGGCTCGTTTGAGATTCCCCTCGCGGCGAAGAAAATGGGTAGCTCCGGCAAGTACGATGCAGTCATCGCTATCGGCTGCATCCTACGTGGGGAGACCTCGCACTTCGAGTACATCGCCTCCGAGGTGGCGCGCGGCGTGCAACTCGCACAGATGGACACCGGCGTGCCGATGATTTTTTGCGTGCTGACCTGCGACACCCTCGAGCAGGCCATCGAGCGCGCGGGCCTCAAGAGCGGAAACAAAGGCTTTGAGGCCGGGCTCAGCGGGCTCGAAATGGCCAACCTCGCGCGCAAGCTCTCCTCCCGCGGTTGGGCAGGAAACGAGGGTCCCGTTCCGCGCCGCAGTCGCCGTAAGTGCACGTAGCATGTCGCTGCGGCGCAAGTCCCGGGAGTTCGCCCTGCAGATGCTCTTCCAGTGGGAGATCGGCCGGCAACCGCTGGAATTGATCGAGGCAAGCTTTTGGAAGAACACCCGCTCGGAAAAGACTACGCGCACGTTTGCCAATCA
Organism: Acidobacteriota bacterium; assembly: GCA_016201215.1. Lineage (GTDB taxonomy): Bacteria > Acidobacteriota > Terriglobia > Acidiferrales > UBA7541 > QHYU01. The sequence continues at coordinate 26,265 of JACQDH010000187.1, forward strand.
ACTCTTTGAAGGCGCGGTGGCCCAGGCGGCCGCGCTCGACGAGCTGGTCAGCCGGCACGCCATCGACTGGCGCCTGGAGCGCCTGGCGGCGATTGACCGCGCGATTCTGCGCCTGGCCATTTATGAGCTGCGCGCCGGGGAAACCCCGCCCAAGGTGGTCATCAACGAGGCCGTCGAGCTGGCCAAGAAATTCTCCTCCGCCGAGGCTGCGCCGTTCATCAACGGCATCCTCGACGCCGTCCACAAATCCGCGAAAACGTAACGGGACGGGATATCGGAAGACCGCATCGCCGTCCTGTCCTCTGCGTCCAGCTCCGCCAGATTGTTTTCTGCGCGCGCGGAATTTCCGCGCAGAAACAAACCGCTCGTGGGATCGCGAATATTCCCCAGTACTAAAGTACTACGGAAAAATTGTTACCGGAGCAGCACAAGCCACAACTTTCCGGAAAGCGTCGGGTTCCTCGAGTGTAGGCTGATGGAGGCCGCAAAAATTCTAAGAAGGAGAACCGAAGATGGACGTGGACAAGATTGTGCGACGCAGCTTGACGGGATTTGCCCTGGCCGGCCTGTTGGCAGTCGGCGGGTGGGCCCAAAGCCAGGGAGGCTCGGGTACCGGTTCCGAATCTAGCAAGCCGACTACTCCGCCCGCCGCATCCGGCGACGTCAAGCAGGACACCAAGGAGATCCGCCAAGACCGGCGCGATATCCGGCGCGACCGCCGCGACATTCACAAGGACAAGCAGGATATTCGCAGTGACAAGCGGGATATCCGCAGCGACCGGCGCGACGTGCGGGCCGACCGCCGCGACATTCGCAGCGACAAGCGCGACATCAAAGAAGACAAGGCCCAGCTCAAGTCCGACGTCGCCAAGTACGGCAAGAACAGCGACCAGGCCAAGGCCGACCGCAAAGATATCCGCTCTGACCGCAAGGATATCGCCAAGGACGCGAAGGACGTTCGTGCCGACAGGCGCGACATCCATGAAGACCGCAAGGACCTGAAGGCAGATGTGAAGGATCTCCACAAGGACCGCAAGGACATCAAGTCCGACAAGCGCGACCTGCGGCACGACAAGCGGAAGCGCCGCCACGACCGCGCAAGCCAGTAAACCCGGAAACTCCCTTGCCAACAAGAAGGGCCGATCCGAGAGGATCGGCCCTTTTCTTTTCCTGTTTCCAGCTCGGCCGGCTCAGGCTTCGAGATAACCTTCCAGGATGACGACAGCCGAGCCGCTGACACGCGGCACGAGCTTGCCGCGTTCCTCACTCACCTCGACGTGGATGCGGCTGGGGCGGCCCATTTCCACGCCCTGCAGGATTTCGAGCGCCTGCCCGGCCTTGAGTCGTCCGTGGCGCACCAGATACGCTCCCAGTGATCCGCCTGCCGAGCCAGTGGCCGGATCTTCGTGCAGCTCCCAGGGAATCATCCCACGCGCAAAGGCCTTGCCGCGAGTGCCCAGCGCGAAGCAGTACGCCAGCACGCCCGCGTTGGAGATCAGCTTCTTCAGGGCGTGCATGTCCAGGTGAATGCGCCTGAGCGCCGCGCGCCGCCGCAGCGGCACCATCAGGTTGAAAATCCCCGTGGACACAGCCTCGATCGGCAGCGAAGGCTCAAAGTCGCGCGGCGCAAGACCCAGCGCCCGCGCGAGGGCGGCGCGACACAAGCGCGCCGCGCGGAACTGCGCGGGCTTTTGCGTCATGGTCACCCATTCGGGCCGGCCATCGTGAAAGGCGATCTCCACAGGCAGAACACCCGCCCCGGTCTGCTGCCAGATGTGCACAGACCCTTCCTGCGCCGGTACGACTCCCAGCCCGGCCAGCAAGAACCATGTGCCAATCACCGGATGCCCCGCCAGAGGAAGTTCGCGCGTGGTGGTGAAAATGCGCAGCCGGGCCAACGCTCGATTCGTGGTTGGTTTCTGCACGAATACGGTTTCCGAGAGGTTCATTTCGCGGGCAATGGCTTGCATGCGGCGTAAAGAGAGGCCGTCGCCGTCGGTGATCACCGCCAGCGGGTTGCCCGCATAAGGCGTCGTGGTGAAGACGTCGAGCTGGTATAAGCGTCGTTTCACGGGAGCAGCTTCTCTCGGTTCAGATTCGTTCGAGTTCGGCGACAGTTCTTTCGTTCCTCACGTTGCCGGTGTTCAGGGTGGACTTGGGCTCGAACAAAAGGACGTGCACTTCCTCTTCGGCGATGGGCAAGTGGTCGACGCCCCGGGGCACAATGAGGAACTCGCCCTCGCAGACCAGCACGTCGCGGTCGCGCAACCGCATCCGCAGCGTGCCCTGGACCACCAGAAAGAGCTCGTCTTCCTGCTCGTGGCGGTGCCAGATGAACTCGCCCTTGAGTTTCACGATCTTGACGTACGAGTCGTTGAGCTCGCCCACGATTTTCGGGCTCCAGTAGTCGTTCACCCGGGTGAACTTATCAAGCAGGTTGACCTTTTCCATGACGGATTCCTCGGGACCGATCTCTGTCTAGAGCTCCTGCACCACAGCGCTGACCTCGGCCAGGATGCGCTGTGTAATTTCGGGACGGAGCGTTTCGGAATAAATGCGAAGCATCGGCTCGGTGCCCGACGCGCGCAGCATCACCCAGCCCACCTCGCCGAGATAGACCTTGATGCCGTCGAGATCCTCGCGTTTCACGACCAGCCAATCAAGCACGCGCGTCAGCTTCTTGTCCGCGAAGTGGGCGATCGCGCGTTCCTTCTGCCCGGGCCTGAGTTCCAGATCCACGCGGCTGTAGTGATGCTCGCCGAACTCCGTGTGCAGCATCTTCACCAGCTCGCCTAGGGTCTTGCCGTGCCAGGCCATCAATTCAGCGAGCAGCAGCGACATCACCGTGGCATCGCGCTCGGGGAGATAGAGCTTGGTGCCGATGCCGCCCGACTCCTCGCCGCCCAGCAGGATGTCGCGTTCGAGCATCAGCTCGCAGATGTATTTGAACCCGATGGGGGTCACAAAGAGTTTCCGGCTGAACTTCTCCGCGATCTTGTCCACCAGGTCGGTGGCGGAGAATGTCTTGGCCACGTCGCCCGCGATCCGGCGCGTCCCGGCCAGGTGCCAGAGCAGCATCGAGAAGATCTGGTGGGGCGTGACGAACGTGCCGTCGCGGTCCATCGCGCCGATGCGGTCGCCGTCACCGTCGGCGCAAAAGCCCGCGTCATAGTTTCCCGAAACCACTGCCTGCCGCAGCGCCTCGACGTGCGGCTCGATGGGTTCCGGGTTGACGCCGCCGAACAGAGGGTCGCGTGTGCCGCGGATTTCATCGCAGGCGATGCCGTTGCGCGTCAGCACCTCGTGCAGCAGCCCGCGAGCAGCACCATGCATGGGGTCCACAACAAAGCGGAACCCGGCGGCGCGCAACTTGCCCCAGTCCACCAGCTTCTCGACGGTTTCGAGGTAAGGCGCGCGCACGTTGAGCGAATGGATCAAGTCGTTGCGCGGGGGCAGCGGCGGCACGCCGTCGCGCAGGACCGCTTCCAATTCCTTTTCCACTTGCGCAACGATGGAGGGCAGCGCGGAGCTGCCGTAACTGGCCTTGAACTTCACGCCGTTCCAGCGGTAGGGGTTGTGGCTGGCGGTGATCATGATCCCGCCGGCGGCGCCGCGCTGGCGCACCAGCAGCGAAAGCGCGGGCGAAGGGCAGACCTGATCGGCGAGCCACACCGGCGTGCCGGTGCTGGCCACGGTTTCCGCCGCCACGCGCGCGGCGCGCTCGGAAGCGTAGCGCGTGTCATAGCCCACCAGCACGCCGCGGGCGGGCTGCTCGGCCCGTACGACGTAACGCGCGATGGCCTGGGCAACCTTGCGCACGTTTTCGTACGTGAAATCCTCGGCGATGACGCCGCGCCAGCCGTCGGTCCCGAACTTAATGTGGCTCACTGGAGAGCAGTATAAGCGAAGGGGTGCGGAGCGAGAAGCGGCTTGGGGGTTTCAGAGCAAACCCTTTTGGCCTCGCGCTTCGAGCCACTTCACGATCTTGCCGACGTCCTGGGCGCGGTCGCGGGCACAGAGCAGCAGCGCATCTGGAGTCTCTACCACAAGCAGATCGTGAATCCCGATCGCGGCGAGGAATTTTTCCGGGCACCAGAAGAAGTTGCCCCGCGTGTCGAGCGCAACGAAGCGTCCGGCGGAGATATTCTCTCCCGCTTTCCGCGCCAGAAGCTCGTACACCGCGGCCCAGGAGCCGATGTCGCTCCAGCCCACCACGGCGGGCAGCACGAAGACCGGCGATGATTTCCGGTTGGACGGACCGCTCGGCCGCGTCGCCGCCTCCAGGATTGCATAGTCCACCGAGATGTTTTTCAGGTGCGGGTAGATGCGCCGCAGAGTGCCTGCGTAGCGCGGCGTGCCGATATCGTCGGAGAGCCGCATCAGCGCTCGATACGTTGACGGCAGATGTCTCTTCAGGTTTTGGAGGAACGTCGAGACGCGCCAGAAGAACATGCCCGCGTTCCAGTAGTAGCGGCCGGAGGCGAAGTACCGCCGCGCGCGGGCCAGCGCGGGCTTTTCCGTGAAGCGCCGCACCGCATAGGCGCGTATCTCGCCAACGTGCATGGTCGCTTGGGCGCACTGGATATAGCCGTAGCCGGTTTCCGGGCGCGTCGGCAGGATGCCCAACACGACCAGGTTTTCCCCCCGCGCGGCGACCTCAAGCGCGGCACGGACCACACGACGGTAGCGCGAAGACTGCGCGATATAGTGATCGGCCGGCAGCACGGCCATCAGTGCATCGCCGCCGGCAGACTGCCGCGCCAGATGCACCGCGGCCAGCCCGATCGCGGCGGCGGTGTTGCGCCCGACGGGTTCACAGAGAATCCTTGAGCGGGCCACGCGCGGGACCTGCTGGCGAACGCCTGCCGCCTGGTCGTCGTTGGTGACCACCCAGATGCGGGAAGGCGGAAATACGGGCAGCAGCCGCTTGACGGTTTGCTGGAGCATGGTTTGTTCGCCAACAATGTTAAGCAACTGCTTGGGCGTCCGCCTGCGGCTGCGCGGCCAGAAGCGCGTGCCGCGGCCGCCGGCCAGAATGACGGCATGCGCGGGGAGTTTCGGCGTGCTCACGGGTACACCAGGCGCGACCAGGCCTTTTCTTCGACGCGCTGATCGGCCAGCCGCCGCACGAAATCGTGGACGTCGGGTACGTACGTGCGCAGCAGCGTGGTCGGGCTGGCCGGCTCAAGCTGGTAGGCGCCCAGCGCGGCGGGCAGCAACCAGGCCTGCGCGGGGCCATAGTCGGCCGCGACGTCACCGGACTCGATGCGGCCGTTTCCCGCCAGGACGATCAGCAAATCAAAGTGCTCCGCCGAGGTGGCCCCCGCAATCCGTTCGGCGAACTCCCATCGCTCGGTGGCAAAGTAGCGGCAGGCAATCAAGTAGGTTTCCGTCACCGGGCCGCGAGTGATGCGCACCGGCTCGATCTTCCCGCCGCTCTGCTCGCCGAAATGGATGACCGCGAGCGCCTTTGCGACGTGCAGCGGCCGGGGAGTGCCTTCCGGGGTCAGGCGGTCGTAATCATACACGCGATAGGTGATGTCGGAATTTTCCTGAATTTCGCAGAGCACCACGCCGGGCCCGATGGTGTGCGCCGTACCCGCGGGAACAAAAATCACATCGCCCGCGCGAACCGGAATGCGCTCGAGGCAATCCTCGACGGTGCCGGCCTCAATCGCCTCGCGGAAAGACTCCGGGGTCACGTCCGGTTTCAGGCCGACTCTGACTTCAGCACCGGGGCGCGCCGAAACTGCGTACCACATCTCGGTCTTCCCGATCCCGCCGAGGCGCGATTCGTGCCGCCGCGCGTAGTCGTCGTCGGGATGCACCTGCACGGAGAGCTTGTCCTCAGGAAGGATGAACTTCACCAGCAGAGGAAACGGGCCTTCGCCCCGCAGCCGGCTGCCGGTCCATTCCACGGGCATGGTGTCCCACGCGTCGCCGAGCTTCTGGCCGGTGAACGGTCCGTCGGCGAAGCAACACTCGTTGCCGGCCAGCCAGACTTCGCCAATGGGCTCGTGCCCCTGGATCTGCGGAGAGAGAAGCGGGGCGAGCGCACGCGCGCCCCAGATGCGCGGCACGAAGACAGGTTCGAGACGCGACGCAGACAGCTTCACGTGCGCGATTCCGTCGCAAAGAAGAATCGCTCGA
>JACQDH010000183.1 GCA_016201215.1 Acidobacteriota bacterium
CCACGCGCAGCGCACGGCCGAAGAAGCCGTGGCACTGCACCACGCCGCGCAGTGCCCCGAGGGCGTGCGCACGGTCATCCTTGAGGGCGCGCAGCTCGGCCTGCAGATCCACGAATCGATCGGCCATCCCATCGAGCTGGACCGCGTGCTGGGCATGGAGGCGAATTTCGCCGGAATGAGTTTCCTGACGCTCGAAAAACTGCGCGCGCTGCGCTACGGCTCGGAGATCGTCAACGTGGTGGCCGACGCGCGGCTCGAGCACGGCCCGGGCCTGGGGACGTTCGCCTACGACGACGAAGGCGTTCCCGCACAGTGCACCGACATCATCAAGAACGGCCTGTTCACCGGCTACCTGTCCAGCCGCGAGACGGCCGCCGCCATCGGTGAGACACGCTCCGGCGGCACCCTGCGCGCCGAAAGCTGGAACCGCCTGCCCATCATTCGCATGACCAACGTCAGCCTGCTGCCCGGCACCTGGCGCTTCGACGATCTCATCGCCGACACCGACGACGGCATCCTCATGGAGACGAACCGTTCCTGGTCGATCGACGACCGCCGCTATCACTTTCAGTTTTCCACCGAAGTGGGCTGGGAGATCAAGCGCGGCCGCAAGGTGCGCATGCTGAAAAACCCCAGCTACAGCGGCATCACCACCGAGTTCTGGAACAGTTGCGACGCCATCTGCTCGCGCGACTATTGGACGCTCTGGGGCACGCCCAATTGCGGTAAGGGACAGCCCATGCAGGCCATGGGCACCGGCCACGGCGCGGCGCCCGCGCGCTTCCGAAACGTCAGGGTTGGCGTCGCCTTCGCCAAGGGATGAGCCCCAAGAAGAACAAGTCGAAGCCGCCGCGCAAACCCCGCCGCGCCGCGAAATCCCGCAGCAAGCCGGCGCGCAAAACCCGCCCGCGCGTCGCCCGGCACGTTCCGGCCGGTGCCGGGGGACACTTGCTCCCGCAGGCCGAGCTCAGCCGCATCGCCGAGCGCATCTTCGAGTTCAGCAAAGCCGACGAGACCGAAGTGCACATCGACGCAGTTTCCGATGCGCTGACACGCTTCGCCAACAACACCATTCACCAGAACGTCGCCGAGCAAGTCCTTTCCGTTTCCGTCCGTACGGTCTTTGACGGGCGCACCGCCCGCGCCACCACAAACCAAACCGACGACGAATCGCTGCGCCGCGTGGTGGCCGCCTCGTCGGCACTGGCGCGCAGCCAGCCGCGCAATCCCGACCTGCTGCCCATGCCCGGCCCGCAGAAGCAGGCGAAGGTCGAGCGCTACTTCGAGGCTACGGCCGAGGCCACGCCGCTGGATCGCGCCCGCGCCATCCAGCGCGTCGTGGCCATGGCCTCCGATGACGACCTGACCGCCGCGGGCATTTTCTCCACCGGCGCGACGCAGTCGGCGCTGGCCAACTCCAAGGGGCTCTTCGCCACTTACGAGCAGACCCGCGCCGAGTTTTCGGTCACCATGATGAGGGAGGATTCCTCCGGCTGGGCCAAAGCCAATGTGCCGGACATCGACGCCATCATTCCCGATGCGCTGGCCGAGCGCGCCATGCAGAAGGCGGCGGCGTCCCACGTGCCGCGCGAAATCGAGCCCGGGCGCTACACCGTGATTCTCGAACCTGCCGCTGTGCTCGACCTGGTCGGCTCCCTCTTCTACGACTTTGCCGGCACGGCCGTGCTCGACAAACGCTCGTGTCTCACCGAACGGGTGGGCAAACAGCTCCTGGGCGAAAACATCACGCTTTGGGACGACGTCTTCCACCCGTTGCAGTCGGGCGCGCCCTACGACGGCGAGGGCATCCCGCGGCAGAAGGTGGTGCTCATCGAGCGTGGCGTGCCGCGCAACCTGGTCTATTCCCGCGCGACCGCGAAAAAAATGAAGGCCAAGCCCACCGGCCATGGCCTGGCGCTGCCCAACGAATGGGGCGAGGCGCCGGTCAACTTGGTGTTCGAGGGCGGCAATTCGTCGCTCGAGGAGATGATTGCCTCGACCGGCCGGGGCATCCTGGTCACGCGCCTCTGGTACATCCGCGAGGTGGACCCTTATGAAAAAGTGCTCACCGGGATGACGCGCGACGGCACCTTCCTGGTCGAGAACGGCCAGGTGGTTTGCGGCATCCGCAACATGCGCTTCAACCAAAGCATCCTCGAGATGCTGGCCCACGTCGAGAGGATGGGCCCAGCCGTGCGCGCGGCCGGCGAAGAGGCCTTCGAGATGGTCGTGCCCGCGATGAAGGTGCACAACTTCCACTTCACCGAAGTCACCAAGTTCTAGCCGCCGGGCCGCCAGTCATCCATTGACGCGCCCATGCGTAGCGCTCCGACGTGTCGGGGCGAATTTGGTTTTGCAGCGGCAATGGGGGAAACCGCCAGCAGGATGCTGGCGCTACCGGGTGGTGAATTCCAGGCTGGCGATGGCTTTGGCGATGACGTTTTCCTGGATCTGGATGAGGTCGGAGTCAGCGTAGGTCATCCCCAGAATGGTGAAGACTTCGTTCCCGCGCGCCAGGGACAGCACCACGCCGGACCAATCGTGGCCGTCCACGGTGCCGCGGTAGCGCCGCTCGAGAGCGGCCAACCCGGCGATCTTGCTGCGCTGCTCGGACAATCGCCGGTAGTTCTGATAGATCTCGCGCAGTTGCCGTTCGGTGGCCGCGGCCTGGGCTTCGAGCGAATCCTTCATCCGCTCCCGGCCGATGACCAGCAGCGTGGTCTCGTCGCCGGTGCCCATGGCCACGATGGCTGTCGGCAAGGTCTTCTGCGCGCCTTCGATCACGTGCCAGCCCGGCGGTTTGTACATGCGAAAGCCGTAGGTGTGGTTGATGTAGAGGTTGCCGCGCACCTCTTCGTGAATCACCGGCGGCGGTGGGGTCGCGACTGGCGCCGGCGCAGCGAGCATGGAGACGGGCTGCGACGCGGGGATGACCGCAGGCGCCGCGGGCGGCGGCGTCTCTTTCTTCGGAGCACGCGCAGCAGCCACGCGGGTTGGCGGCGGTGCGATCTCTCTTTTTGGCGCAGGCGCTGCGCTCGCGGCAGCGGATTGCGTGGCAGGTTTGCCGGCCTCGGCGTCCTTCTTGGCTGCGGGCTTTGGCTCGGTCTTCGGTTCTGCCTCCGACTCCGACGGGATGATCGCTTCGATTCTGTCTTTTCGCACCAGGGCAAAGCCGTAGCTGGTCTGCACGGTGAACTTGCCGTCCTGGAAGCCGACAATTGTGCCGATGATCTTCGTGCCGTCCTTCAGGCGAATCTCGTCGGCCGCGGCGGTCGCTGCGAACGACAGCAGCGCCAGCACACAAATCGGCGCACCCTTCATGGATTCGAGTATGGCAAAGGCGTCGCAACCGCGGCAAGCCTTAGCCCCCGGGCGGTGTCCGGGTTGCTACCGCGGCGAGAAGTTTTTCGATGCGCGCGGCGAGGCGCCCGAGTTCATCGAGCAGCGCCATCAGCCTTGCGCGCAGGTCTTCGGGCAGGCGCGCCTGCGACTGGCGCAGCGCGAGCGCGCGGGCGAGCTGCTGCAGCAGTTTGCGATGCCGCGGGTTGAGCCGCTCCCACAGGCGGCGTTTGCTGCTCGCGTTCCGTCCCAACCACTGCTCGCCAGAAACTTCCGGGCGGCCCGCCTCGGGCTCCGTCGCTTGTTGCCGTGTTGTACTCTGCTCTCGAATCATGTCAGCGGAACTAAGGCTCCGCTTGAACCGTTGAGCAACAAGCTGTCATCCCGAGCGAAGCGAGGGATCCCTCTTTCGGTGGCTCTGACGTGGGCGCAGAGGGATTCCTCGCTGCGCTTTGCTTCGCTCGGAATGACAGCATTGTGTTTGTTCACGGGCGCGCTGGTTCGAGCTTCTCGCAGTTGATCTGCGCGTCCTGCTCGACGCGGCCGGTGACGCGCAGCGCGCGCGTCTCAAACACTAGGCCGCCGTAGCGCTCGTAGGCCGGGGGGAACAGCACCGCTTCGTAGAGCCCGCGCTGGTCTTCCAGCGTGACGAACATCATGTTGCGGTAGTCCTTGGTGCCCACGTGGCGGTAGGTCACCACCCAGCCCAGCAGCGTCACGCGTTTCCCGCGCAGGCGCCCGAGCTCGTCGCTCCAGGTTTCGGCGTTGCGCGCGATGCGGTCGAGCGGGTGGCCGCTCACGCACACTTCCAGAATCTCCTGCTCGTAGGCCAGGCGCTGCTCGCGCGTGTAGTCGGCCGCCGGCGTTGCTGGCCAGCCATTCGCGAGGCCTTCGCGCGGCGTGGGCTCGCGGGCTTCAGGGAAAAGCATCTCTTCGCTTGGTGCGGGCGGCGGCGAACCGTGCGCGCGCATCAGGTTGAGCCGCCAGAGCAGCGCCGGGCGGGTCAGCTTTGCGGCGGGATTCGAGGCGTCGCCCACTTCGTCCCATGCACCGCACTTGATGAGCGATTCGATTTCGTCCCGCAGTAGCGGGACCGGCACGCGCGCGAGGAAATCTTCGAGCGAGCGGTAAGGGCCGCCCTGCTGGCGCGCGCTGACGATCGCTTCGATCGTGCCGAGGCGCAGGCCCTTCACCTGCATCAATCCGATACGCAGCGCTCTCGCCGCGCTGGGGACAGAGAGATTCCTCGCCCCGGCAGGGCCGGGGCTCGGAATGACGGGAGGAGTGCTGCCGGGCACAGGCTCCGCGCCGTTCATCCCCGAATCGGCGCAGGGTTCGGTGGTGTATTCCAGGCGCGAGTGGTTCACCGAGGGCAGCCGCACCTCGAGGCCCCAGCGCTTGGCCTCTTCGACATACGCGGAGACGTGGTAGAAGCCCGCGCCCGAGCTGCACATCGCGGCGAGAAATTCAGCCGGGTAGTGTGCCTTCAGGTAGGCGATGCGGTAGGAGAGGTCGGCGTAGGTGGCCGCGTGTGCCTTGCAGAAACCGAACCCGGCGAATTTTTCGACCATCTGCCAGGTTTGATCGCGCTCCGCGCCCCTGAGCCCCATCTGCTCGGCCGCCTTCAGGAATTTCGCGTGCAGGCGTTCGCGTTCGCGCTGGTCGGAAAACTTCGCCGCGGCGCGGCGCACCAGGTCGGCTTCGGCGAGCGACATCGAGCCCACCGCCTGCGCAATCTGCATCACTTGCTCCTGATAGACGCACACGCCCCGGGTGTCGCGGAGGATAACCTCCAGGCATGGATGCGCGTAGCGCACCGGCTCCTGGCCGCGCAGCCGCTTGAGGAAGGTTTCCTTGGAACCGTACTCGGACGCCCCCGGGCGGATCAGCGCGAGCGCCAGGCAGATGTCGGCCAGGGTGCGCGCCTCGATGGTGCGCAGCAGGCCGCGCATTCCCGGCGATTCGATCTGAAAGATTCCCATCGTGCGGCCCCGGGAAATCATTTCGCAGGTCGCAGGGTCGTTCTCGGGGATGGCGTCGAAGTCCACGTGGGGGCCCGCGCGCGCGATCTCCGCGAGCGCCAGCGACATCGTGGTCAGGCCGCGCTGGCCGAGCAGGTCCATTTTGATCAGCCCCAGCGCCTCGACCGCGTTCATGTCGTACTGCGTGACGACGATGCCCTTGGTGGCCACCTCCAGCGGCACCCGCTGCGTCAGCGGCTGCGCCGAAATCACCGTGCCGCACGGGTGGATGCCCAGGTGCCGCGGGAAATCGTCCAGGCGCAGTACGACCTCGAGGATCGTCCGCCAGGGCTCTTCCCGCGCGGGCAGCGCGCGGCATTCGGGCAGGGTGCGGATGGCTTCCAGGATCTCGCGCACGGGGCGATGCGGCAGGCGGCGCGTGAAGTGGTTCACCTCACCGGGCGAAAGGCCGAAGGCCTTGGCCACCTCGCGCACCGCCAGCCGCGCGTGCATGGTGATGAAGCTGCCGATCATGGCCACGTGTTCGGCGCCCCAGCGCTTGTACACGTAGTCGAGCAGCGCGTCGCGCCGCGCCCCGCAGATGTCGAGATCAATGTCGGGACAATCGCCGCGTTGCTCGTTGAGGAACCGCTCGAAGTAAAGCTCCCAACGCAGCGGGCAGACGCGCGAGATGCCCAGGCAGTAGGTGACGATCGAACTGGCCGCCGAGCCGCGCGCCACCGCGGGAATCCCGCGCCGCCGCGCCTCCTCCACGATGTCCCAGACGAGCAGAAAATACGGCGCGAGGTTGCGCCGGTGAATCACTTCGAGCTCGTGCGTGAGCCGCGCGAGCACCTCCGGCCGCAGCGGCTGGTAGCGCTGCCGCGCGCCCTCGAAGCAGAGTTTCCAGAGATAGGAAAACGGCGTCTCGCCCTCGGGCACGGGGAATTCGGGGAAGATCAGCTTGCCTAACTCGAGCTCGAGGTTGCACTGTTCGGCGATTTCGAGCGTCGCGCGCAGCGCTTCGGGATCGTCGCGAAAGGCCCGGCGCATTTCCTCGGCGGATTTGAAATAAGCCTCGGAGCTGGTGATGTCCGGCGGCGCCACGGTGGTCAGCAGCGCGCCGGTGCGGATGGCATTGAGCACGCGATGGTGCAGGTGTTCTTCGGGCCGCACGAAGTGGACGTTGTTCGTGGCAGCGAGCTTCACGTCCAGCTCGTTTGACAATCGCGCAGCGTCGCGCAGCGCGCGGGCGTTGCCGGGCGAGAGGTGCTGCACTTCGAGATACAGCGCCGGGCCAAAAATATCCTTCAGTTGCCTGACCCGCGCGGCTGGTGTAG
>JACQDH010000190.1 GCA_016201215.1 Acidobacteriota bacterium
TGGGCCACCTGGTGCGAGCCGTGCCGCGAAGAGTATCCCTTGCTCAACGACCTGGCGCGCAAGTACGCGCCGCAGGGACTGAACGTCGTCGGGATCAGCCTGGACGACGACGGTGAAATCACCCTGGTACGCCATTTCCTGGCCCAGCACCACCCGGTCTTTCCCAACTACCGCAAACGGCCCGGCAACGAAGAGGCGTTCATCAACTCGGTCAACCCGAAATGGAGCGGCGCCATCCCCGCCACGTTCTTCTATGCGCGCGACGGCCGCGAGCTCGGGCACCTGGTCGGGGAGACCCCTCGCGAGGACTATGAAAAGGCGATTCGAGCCCTGCTCGAGGCCGGGGGAAAGAGTTCTCCCAAAGCTGCAAAGAAAAACGCCGCGTCCGATCACTAACCAAGGAGTTCTCCCACTATGCTGCGCACCCGCGGAAACAAAATCACCTGGCTCGGCCACAGTACCTTCAAGATCACCACACCCAGCGGCAAAGTCGTCTTGATGGACCCCTGGGTGATGGGCAATCCGGCATGCCCGGAGCCGCTCAAGAAAATCGAAAAGCTCGATGTCATGCTGATCAGCCACGGCCACGGCGACCACCTGGGCGACGCGCTTGCGCTGGCGCGTGCGCACAAGCCACAGATCGTGGCCATCTACGAGATCGCGCTGTGGCTGGCGTCCAAGGGCATCGCCAATACGCTGCCGATGAACAAGGGAGGCACACAAAAAGTCGGCGAGGTCGAAGTCGCCATGGTGCACGCCTTCCATTCGAGCGGCATCGAGGACGACGGCAAGGCGGTTTACGGTGGCGAGGCCTGCGGGTACGTCATCCGGCTGCCGGGCGGCCTGACCCTCTATCACGCGGGCGATACCGCCGTCTTCAGCGATATGAAGCTGATCGGTGAACTCTACGCGCCGGAGCTGGCCTGCCTGCCCATCGGCGACCTTTACACCATGGGCCCGCGCGAAGCAGCACTGGCCATCCGCCTGCTCGGTGTGCGCCAGGTCGTGCCCATACACTACGGCACGTTTCCCGCGCTGACCGGCACGCCCGCGGCCTTGCGCGAGCTGACCCAGGACATCGCCGACCTTGAGATCCACGCGCTCAAGCCGGGCGACACCATCGGCTAGCCGCTCCGACCAGCAGAAGCGCTGAATCGCAAGTGGAGGCAGGGAGGCAGAATGCCGCACGGAATTGTCGAGAAGAGCGTCGAACGGTACCTCTACGGCCTGCTGCCCGCGCGGGATGCGGTGCTCGGTGAAATGGAGCGCCTCGCCCGCCGGCGCCACGTCCCTATCATCGGCCCCGCTGTGGGCCGCCTGCTCGCGCTGCTCGTGGAGATTTCCGGGGCGAAACGTATCTTTGAGATGGGTTCGGCCATCGGCTACTCGACCATCTGGCTCGCGCGGGCTGCGGGCTGCGACGCGGAGGTTTACTACACCGATGGCGATCTAGATAACGCGCGCCGCGCGCAGGCTTATTTCCGCCGCGCAGGCGTGGCCCACCGCGTCCACGTCCTGGTAGGAGATGCGCTTGAGTTGATCGACAGCGTGCCGGGTAAGTTTGACCTGATCTTCAACGACGTGGACAAGCACCAGTATCCGGCCGCATTCCACAAGGCAGTGCCCCGGCTGCGGCGCGGGGGCCTGTTTGTGACGGACAATACGCTCTGGTCAGGCCGCCTTGCCCGCAAAGCCACCGACCGGTACACACGCGGGATCCAGCGGTTTAATCGCCTCACTTACTCCTCGCGCGGGCTTTTTCCCATCATCGTCCCGTTGCGCGACGGTGTCACCATCTGCCGCAAGCGCTAGTTGATCATGCCGCGGAGCCGGTGCAGCATGGCGAGCTGCTGCACGACCTCTTCGTGGTCCGCCGCTCCGGGGGCGCGCTCGAGGTAGCGCTCGAAGTCGGCAATGGCCCGCGCGTAGTTCTTCAGGTGGCACTGGACCAGGGCGCGGCGCCGCAGCCATTCCGGCTCGCCGGGCTGCAGGCAAAAGATCATCTCCACCGCCAGAAGCGCTTTGCGGAAACTTCCCGTTTGCAGGAAGATTCCCAGCAGGTTGTTAAGCAGGCGGGTGAGAATCACCCGCGGGTCGGCCGGCTCGAGGAACTCGGGCCGGAAGACCGCCTCGGGTTGGAGTTCACGCAGCCGCGCGGCGCATTCCTCGCGGGTTAGCAGCGCGCCTTGGGAAAAAGCATCCACGCAGAGATCGGTGCAGTCGGCGCAGCCCACCAGGAAATGCCCCGGCATGCCGATGCCCACCAGCGGGAGGCCCGCGCGGCGGCCGACTTCGATATAGACCAGCGAAAGGGTGATGGGGATGCCGGTGCGGCGGTCGAGCACGTCGTTGAGGAAACTGTTGCGGGGATCGTAGTAGTCGTCGCGGTTGCCGTGGAAGCTCCAGCGGCCGGCGAATAGCCGGCTCAATTGGGCCAGGCGCTCGGCTGTGCTGCCCGTGCAGACGCCACGGGCTTCGTGTCCCATCTCCTCGAGACACCGGCGATAGGCCGCGCAGTCCAGATGTGGGTATTAGCCCTGCGCGATGAGCAGGGCGCCTTCGACCAGATCGATCTGTTCCTCGGCGGGGTCCACCGCGGCACGGAACAGCTGGAGCACCTTCTCCTGCGGACTCACGCTGCTCTTATAGCACTCGCCTGCGGGGCGGGCAATCGGCCGGCACGCTCCGGGCGCGGCTACTTCAGGCGGAAGAGGTTGCGGACGAAGAAGAGCAGGTTGGCGGGTCGCTCGGCCAGGCGGCGCATGAAGTAAGGGAACCAGTCGCGGCCGTCAGGGCTGTAGATGCGCATGCGGTAGGCGTAGCGCACCAGCTTCTGCTGGAGGGAAAAGCGACCTCGGGCGGCTCCTTGTAGGCGCCCTTGCACAGGCGGATGCGGCAGCCGATGGCCAGCAGGTCGCTCACGTCCTGCTCGCTGCGGTAAAGATAAGACTGGATGACCGCGCCGACTGCCTCGTATTTCGCGCGCACTCGCTTCACGAGTTCAATCGTGCGCTGCGCGTAGGCCGAGCCTTCCATGTCGATGCGCACGAAGTTGCCGTAACCGGCGGCACGCTCGATGATCGATTCCACCAAGCCCTGGCAGAAGTCATCGCCCAGGTCCATACCCAACTGCGTGAGCTTCAGAGAGACGTTGGCGTCGAGCTTCTCCTGCGCGATGCGGTCGAAGATGCCCAGGTAGGCGTCACGGGCACGCCGTGCATCGTCCTCGCTGGCCACGTTCTCGCCCAGATAATCGAGGCTCACCATCATCCCCACCCGGTTGCACGCGCGGGCGGCGGCGACAGCCAGGTCCAGCTCCTCGCCGGCCACGAAACGCCGCGCCATGCGCCGGGTGACTCCCGTCGAGGTTACCCAGCGCGCCAGACGTTTGCTGCCGGAAAGTTTCAGCAGGAGGGCGCGCATTATGACCGTTCACCCCGGGGGTCGCGGCGGGAAAGGAAGTGGCCCGGGGATACCCGAGGCGGTGGCGGGGGGCTCGGCATGGGCTGAGCATTATGACCTGAGCGCGGCCATGCGCACTAGTCTCTGTGCTCTTCGAGGAACTTCTCGGCGTCGATGGCGGCCATGCAGCCGGAGCCGGCGGCGGTCACGGCCTGGCGGTAACGGTGGTCCTGAACGTCGCCGGCGGCGAAGAGGCCAGGGACGCTGGTCTTGCTGCCATTGCGGGTGGTCAAGTAACCGTTGGCGTCCATCTCCAGTTGGCCCCGAAAGACCTTGGTATTGGGCTCGTGGCCGATGGCGAGGAACAGGCCCTCGCTGGGCAGGATGGAAACCTGGTTGGTGGCGAGGTTACGGAGCTTGACGGCTCCGACCGCGCCCTTTTCTACGTCGAGGATGTCTTCGACCGCGGCGGGTGTAACGAACCTTATCTTCTCGTTGCTGCGCGCGCGGTCGAGCATGATCTTCGACGCGCGAAATTCGTTGCGCCGGTGTACCAGGTTGACGCGGCTGGCGAACTTGGTCAGGAAGATGGCCTCCTCCATGGCCGAATCGCCGCCGCCCACCACGACGATTTCCTTCCCGCGGAAGAAGTAGCCGTCGCAGGTGGCGCAGGTGGAAACGCCGTGGCCCATCAGCTTGCGCTCCGACTCGAGGCCCAGCAGGCGCGCCGAGGCCCCCGCGGCCACGATCAGCGCCCTCGCTTCGTAGGTCTCCTTGCCCGCGACGATCTTGAACGGCCGGTGGCTCAAGTCCACTTCGGTGACCGCCCCGGCTTTGAACTCGGCGCCGAAGCGCTGCGCCTGCTTGCGCATGTTTTCGATCAGCTCGGGGCCCAGAATACCGTCGGGGAAGCCCGGATAGTTTTCGACCATCGTCGTGAGGGTCAACTGACCCCCGGGCTCGTAGCCGTCAATGACCAGGGGCTTCAAGTTGGCGCGCGCGGCGTATATGGCGGCGGTCAGCCCCGCGCAGCCGCTGCCGATAATGATGACGTTATGCACTGGCATCTCCATGCCAACCCTTTTGATTCCGCGACAGCGCTCTGCGGTTCATCGCAAAAAGCCCACCATTCTAGCATTGCGGGCGGACGCGGCGAGGCCGAAACTGCCCGGCACCACTGGCAGCCGTCGGCCCGAGGGATTCCAGTGAGCGGTTTGCTTCGCCACCGGGCTTGCGCCATAATGCCCTCTCGCCGTTCGACCCACACGAGAGGAGAACCTCGGGTGACACGCGCGCCGGGAACTTACGCGGTAATGGAAACTTCGCAGGGCAACATGATGATCCGCCTGTTCGAGAAGGAAGCCCCCAATACCGTGGCCAATTTCGTTGGCCTGGCCGAGGGCACAAAGGAATTCGCCGATCCCCGCACGGGAAAGAAAGCGAAGCAGGCGTTCTTCGACGGCCTGACGTTCCACCGCGTGATCCCGAACTTCATGATTCAAGGCGGCTGCCCCCTGGGTAACGGCACCGGCGACCCGGGATACCGCTTCGCCGATGAATTTCATTCCTCGCTGCGCCACGACGCGCCGGGAAAACTCTCCATGGCCAATGCCGGGCCCAATACGAACGGCAGCCAGTTCTTCATCACAGTGGCGCCCACGCCGTGGCTCGACAATCGTCACACGATCTTCGGCGAACTTGTGGAAGGCCAGGAAGTCGCCCTGAAGATCTCCAAGGTGGCACGCGACTCGAGCGACCGACCGCGCGAGCCCGTGGTCATTCAGAAGGTGCGCATCGAGCGCGTCTGAAGACGCATCTCTCCAAGCCTCGTAGGCGAAATGCTGAGCCTCGCGAAGCTCTTCCGCTTGCTGACCGAGTTTGTTTTTGTCCTGCTCGGTGTCCTGCTGGTGTGGGTGGCGATGACGGGTCGATATTTCTTCCATCGCCGCGCCCCGGCGTGGATCGGGCTTGGAGCGTTCCTGATTTATTGGGGCCTGCGTGCCGGGTGGCGCACGGGCCAGACGGCCTCGCCCAAGGAAAGCCTGGTGAGAGGAGCGTCGCTCGCGCTGGTGGGCGCAATGATGTTGGGTATTGCCTGGCTGCCGTTTGCTTGGGTGGCACCGCTGCTGGGAGCTGCCGGCGCGATCCTAGTGCTGCGCGGGCTGGTGACGGCGGTGCTGGTGGCACGCTCGCCCGGATAGGAAGGATGCCGTTTCGGATGGACCCGCAAGCCAAAAAGAAAGCGCTGCGACAAATCACCTACGGGCTCTACGTCGCCACCTCGCGCGATGAGAATGGTTGCGCCGGCGGCACCATCAACTGGCTTTCGCAGAGCTCTTTCGCGCCGCCGCTGGTCATGGCCGGTATCCAGCGCGACTCCTCGTTGCACCAGGCCATCGTCGCCTCGCGCGCGTTTGTCATCCACATTGTCGGCCGCAGCCAGAAAGACCTGGCCACCAGCTTCTTCAAGGGCGCCACGCTCAACGGCGACACACTGAACGGCTTCCGCTTTGAGAGCGGCGTCACCGGCGCGCCCGTGCTGGTGGACCCGCCGGCGTGGTTCGAGTGCCGCGTCGTGGACGAAGTGCGCCGCGGTGACCATACGATTTTCGTGGGCGAGGTCGTCGGCGCGGGCGTCCGCCGCGATGAAGAGCCCCTCACGCTGCGCGAAGCCGGCTTCGCCTACGGCGGCTGATCCCCGGGAGTAGCGAGTGAACGAGAGCACACTCCGAGACTTCTTCCTCGGGAAAGTGCCGGCATCGGTGCTCGCGGAAGAGGTTGCGAATGCCGCAGAACAGCTCGATGAGATTCGGCAGAACATCTACATCCGGGACATGGAATCTGATTTTCTCATCAGCCGAGAAATGCTGGTGTCCTTATGTGACGCTGTCCTGGCCGAGCAGCTCCCCGAAGCAGCACTACAAACAATTGCGTTTGCATTGATGGCCTCCGACCGGTTCGATTGGGAAGAAGATGATTTACTCACGGACGTTCTCTGGGACTGGTCTGCCCCTGAGATCAATTACCCTCTCACCCCCGTGAACATTGAGAGATGCAAGAGATGGCTCCTCGGTTCCGAACCGAAACCAGAAAGAGCGCCGCTGAGTGCTGAAGCCGCTCCAGGGCGCCTGATCCAGGAAATGCATAAGATAAAGTTGATCTGAACGCTTCCGGCGCTGTTTCAGTTTGCCTGTACAGTGGGGATTACGAGGGCTGATTGCGGCGGGCCTTGTTCTCCTCGAGGTGAGCGCGCAGGCGGGTAAGGACTTCCTCGCCCTTCCCTTCCGAGAGCTCTCTCAAAACCTCATCGAGGGAGAAATGCACGACGTCGTGGTGGTGGAGTTCCTCCGGCGCCAAGTGCTCGCTGAACTGCAACCAGAGCTGGTGGATTAGCTTAACTTCGTTGGCGGTCAGATGTGGCGCGGCCAGGCCCAGATCGCCGCCGCGCGCCAGAAGGAGATAAACGTGAGCATGGCCGTGGTGGCCACGAGAACGCGCGGGATGGCGTCGGCGCGCGGAGGTCCTGGAGTCTGTTCGCTGGGCTGCGTTTCCATGAGGAGCCTAAGGGACGCTGACGGGAAACTATGCTCGCACTTCTGAGAATAGAAGTCTAGCCCAGGACGGCCGGTTCTCTCGTAAGTGATGATAAATCAGTGCGTTACACGGAACCTTTCGTGACGAGACCTACTGAGGTGTGGAGCGGAACTCCAGCTTGCAGGCCTCGCACGGGCAGATGGTGCGCAGGTAGTCGTAGCTGTAGATGCCGGTGGAGTGGCCGTCGCTGAAATGGATCTGGATGGCGTAGCTGCCTACCGCGACGGCGGACTTGGCCTTGGCCTTGGGTTTATACATGGGCAGCACTGGGCCCAGCGGGGCGGCTCCGGGCCCGGAAAGCGCGGCGTCCTTTCGGCGCTCCTCATCGCACAAGGCGCAGGGGCAGAGGTCGCGCAAATAGGGGAAATCGTAGTGAGACTGGTGGCCGTCGGCCCAGGTGATGTCCATGCCCGCGCCGCTGGTGACGTGGATCTCTACGTCCGCGGGCTTCTTCCGAGTGTCGAGGGGGAGGGGCATGAAATTGTAGTCCTAGCTCGATGCAGCGGTTTTTTCTCGCGCCGCGCAACAGTCGCCCGGAGGAATCGGATTGCCGTGCGGGCAGGTCTTCGGGTGGCCGAGGAAGGTGCAGATTTTCTCGTCGAGCTCCTGGCTGATGATGTGCTCGAACTTGCAGGCTTGCGAACGCGCCTCTCGATCGCCGATGTCAAACGTATCGGTGAACAGGCGCTCGGCCAGGCGGTGCCGGCGGATGACATCGCGCGCGCGGCTGCTGCCGCGGCCGGTGAGCTGGACCACCGCGTCGTGCAGCTCGACCAGGCGAAGGTCGGCCATGCGGCCCAGCGTGCGCACCGGGTCCACCGAACCCAGTGTGCGGATGTGCTCGACGCGCGCAGTGGTCCCTTCCTCGCCACATACCCAGATCTGCTCGAGCAGGTGGTCGAAGCGCTCCTCGTCCTCCGAGGAAAAGACGGTGATCTGCGCCAGGCGGCCGTGAGCCAACTCGACGCGTCGGTCGGCCAGCCGGCCGATGGCCGGGTCGTGGGTGACCACCAGGATGGTGTGCCCGGCGGCGTGCAGCTCACGCATCAGGTTGACGATGATCGCTTCGTTGGCCTCGTCGAGGTTTCCGGTGGGTTCATCGGCCAGGATCAGCCGGGGCTGATTGATCAGCGCGCGCGCGATGGCCACACGCTGCTGTTCGCCACCCGAGAGTTGCCCGGGGAGGTGCGTCAGGCGGTCGCCAAGGCCCACGCGGCGGAGCGCCTCCGTGGCTTCGGCTTCGTTGGTGATGCTGTGGAAATACTGCGCCAGCATCACGTTTTCAAGCGCGGTCAGGTAGGGCACCAGGTGGAATTGCTGGAAGATGAAACCGATTTTCTCGGCGCGGTAGCGGGTCAGTTGCGCGTCGTCGAGCACGCCCACCTCGGTGCCGTCCAC
>JACQDH010000013.1 GCA_016201215.1 Acidobacteriota bacterium
CCGTGCTGCAGTACTTCATCTCTACCCACGGCGCGCGCAAGGGACTGGCCGACACGGCGCTGAAGACCGCCGACTCGGGCTACCTGACCCGCCGCCTGGTGGACGTGGCCCAGGACGTCATCATCAGCGAGCTGGATTGCGGGACGGCCGACGGGATCTACGTCGAGCCCATCATCGAAGCAGGCATGGAAGTCGAACCGCTGCGCGACCGCGTGGTGGGCCGCGTCTCGCTCGACAAGATCAAGGACTACGAGGGCAACGTCATCGTGGACGTTAACCAGGAGATAAGCGAAGAGCTGGCCAACGCCATCCAGGCGGCCGGCATCGAGCGCGTGAAAATCCGCTCGGTGCTCACCTGCGAGTCGCGGCGCGGCGCCTGCGCGCGCTGCTACGGGCGCAACCTGGCCACCGGCCGCATGGTCGAGCTGGGCGAGGCTGTAGGCGTGATCGGGGCGCAATCGATCGGCGAGCCGGGCACGCAGCTCACCATGCGCACGTTCCACATCGGCGGCACGGCGACGCGCGTCACCGAGCAATCCAAGCTCGAGGCGCGCAGCAACGGCTTCGTCAAGTTCTTCGACATGAAGGTCGTGCGCGGCCGCGGTGAGACGCTAATTGCCATGAACCGCTCCGGCCTGGTCGCCGTGGTGGACGAGAAGAGCCGCGAAAAGGAGCGCTACCACGTGGTCTATGGCGCCCGCCTGCGCGTCGAAGACGGCCAGGCCATCACCCTGGGCCAGACGCTGGCCGAGTGGGACCCCTACACCTTCTCCATCCTGACCGAGGTCGGCGGCAGCGTTCAGTTCAAGGACCTGCAACCGGGCATGACCATCGAAGAGCAAGTGGACGAGGTTACCGGCCTGGCGCAACTCGTCGTCACGCTGCCGCCCGGCGACGAAAAGCACCAGCCGACTATCCTGGTTCGCGACTCGGCCGGGCGCGCCCGCAAGAAGTACCTGATGCCCTCGCGCGCCCACCTGATGGTGGCCGACGGCGACGAGGTCCAGCCCGGCGACGTGCTGGCCAAGATCCCGCGCGAGACCACCAAGACCAAGGACATCACCGGCGGTCTGCCGCGCGTGGTCGAGTTGTTCGAAACCCGCAAGCCCAAGGACCCCGCCGTCATCAGCGAAATTGACGGCATCGTGAAGTACGGCGAGATCAGCAAGGGCCTGCGCAAGATTCACGTCGAGAGCGAGGACGGCCGGACGACGAAGGAGTACTCCATCATCCGCGGTGTGCACATCAACGTGCAGGAGGGCGAGCACGTGCGCGCCGGCGAACCGCTGATTGACGGCCCGCTCAACCCGCACGACTTGCTGGCCGTGCTGGGTGAGAAATACACCCAGGCCTACCTGGTCAATGCGATCCAGGAGGTCTATCGCCTGCAGGGCGTCAATGCTCGACGAACAAGTGGACAAGTTCCGCTTCCGCGAGGAGAACGACCGCATCATCGCTGAGGGCGGCCGCCCGGCGACCGGCCGGCCGCTGCTGCTGGGAATCACCAAGGCGTCGCTCTCCACCGACTCGTTCATCTCTGCGGCCAGCTTCCAGGAGACCACGCGCGTGCTCACCGAAGCGGCGGTCGCCGGCAAGGTGGACTACCTGCGTGGCCTCAAGGAAAACGTGATCATGGGGCGGCTCATCCCTGCGGGTACAGGCCTCGAGCGCTACCGCAACATCGAGCTGCTCACGGAAGTTCCGCCAGCGGGCCCGCCCGAAGCCATGCCGGTGGCTGCCGAGCTCACGCCCGAAGAAGCCGCGTCTCTCGACTTCCTGCGCAAGGATGCCGTCGCC
Source organism: Acidobacteriota bacterium (assembly GCA_016201215.1). Taxonomy (GTDB): domain Bacteria; phylum Acidobacteriota; class Terriglobia; order Acidiferrales; family UBA7541; genus QHYU01. The sequence continues at coordinate 1,798 of JACQDH010000013.1, forward strand.
GAAAGCTAGAAAGTCCGTTCGCCAATGCCCCCTCCCCGGGGGCAAAGCGGCTCCAGCCAGCGAAGCGCTGGCTGGAGCCGCTTTCTTTCTTGCCCCGCCTGCCCCACGGGCTTGATCAAGCAAGGTGCTGCGCTGGAAATGGACTTTGCGGTTCTCATTGCTTCGCTCTGTTTGCTAGACCTAGACTTTTTTTGAGAGGCACATCCTCCTCTTCACCGCCGTCTTCCCCACATCCGGCGAGGAGAGGCCGAGGCGTTTTGCCTTTGACGGGCGCACAGGCCTGAGACATCGATGGACACCCGCGCCACTCCTCACGGTGTCCCCCCGGGACGCCACCAGCTCGGCTCCGAGGAATCCGGCCGGGATGCCGCCTCCACGTCCGCTCGGTCGCAGATCGAGCAACTGGGCCGCCGAGAAGGTCAACTCTGGCGCGCCGCCCTGTTTCTGCTGATTCTGCTGGCCGGGACGCTCGCATGGTTCGCCTGGGAAAAGGTCCGCTCTCTTCCACAACATCTCGAGGCGCTGCCGGTCGGCCTGGTTGCCCTGGTGCTGCTCTTTGCAGCTTATGTCTGGTCGAAGACACGGGAGATGGCCGAGCTGCGCGAGCTGGTTCGCGGCATCGAACAGCGCGTCGCCGCCCCGCCCAGCGAAAAGCAGCTCGAGCAGCTCTTCGCGCTGATCTCCCGCTCGCAGCAGGGCTACCGCGACCTGATCGACACGTTTGAGGACCTCCTGGTGGCCGTCTCCCTCGAGGGGGAAATCCGGGCGGCCAATCGCAGCTTTGCGGATCTACTCGATCTTCCCTTCTCGGAATTCATCGGTCACCGCCTCGACGAGTTCCTGGACGCCACTGAAGGGTCCGGGCGCGCGGCCGCTCTGAAGGCCCTGCCGCAGCTTCTGGACCGGCGGTACTGGTCGGGGGTGCTGCGCTTGCGTTTGAGCAGGGGCGGCGCGGTGCACTTTTTCGACTGCGTGCTGCATGTCATGGTCAAAGAAGGGGACGTGCTCGGGTTGAGCGTCCTGGCGCGGGACATCACCCAGCAGCGCGAGAATGAAGCGCGCTTTACCGAGTTGTTCGAGACGCTCCAGGAGGGCGTTTACTTCACCACCCCGGAAGGCCAACTGCTGGAGGCCAACCCGGCGCTGGTCCGCATGTTGGGCTACGAGAGCAAGGAGGAGTTGATGGGTGTGAACATCAACGACCTCTACCTGGATCGGGCCGAGCGCGTGGCCGTGAAGGAAGAGTTGGAGCAGCAGGGCCGGGTGTACGGCCGCGAGATTGCCCTGCGGCGCAAGGACGGCACGCCCGCGGTTTGCCTGGACACCTCGAACGCCATCCGCGACGCCTCCGGACGCGTCCTCCGGTATCAAGGCACGCTGGTGGATGTCACCCAGCCGCGGCAGATGGAGAAACGTCTGCATCAGGAACGGGAATTCGCCCGCCGCCTGGTGGAGAGCTTCCCGGATCTGATCGTCGTGTTGGACACCCAGGGTCGCTACACCTACGTCAGCCCGCGAATCACCGAAGTATTGGGTTACACGCCCGAAGAATTGCTCGGGCGGGGTCTGGGCGAGCGGACGCACCCGGATCATCAGGCGGCCATGAGCGAGCCCTTCCGCAATTTGATTTCCGGCAAGCAAACTAACGCCATCCTCGAATACCGCACCCGGCACAAGAACGGAGATTGGCGGCTGTTTCGCGCCTCGGCCAGCCCCATGTACGATGCCGAGGGCAAGACTACGGGCGTCATCGCTTCCTCGCGCGACATCACCGAAGTCAAGCGGCTCGAACAGCAAGTGATCCAGACCGAAAAGCTCGCCGCGATGGGGCAGATGATCGCGGGCGTGGCGCACGAGCTGAACAATCCCCTGACCGCCATCCTGGGAGTCAGCGAATTGCTGCGCGAGCGCACCACCGATGACACCACGCGGCGCCAGCTCGATCTGGCCCATCGCCAGGCCCGCCGCGCGGCGCACATCGTGCAGAGCCTCCTGGCTTTCTCCCGCCCGCCGACCCCGCGCAAAGCGACGCTGCACCTGGGCGACGTGGTGCAGCGCGCCCTGCAGCTCCACGAGCATTCGCTGCGCGCCAACGGCATTACCGTAAGTCTTGTGTCCCCGGTCGGCATTCCGCCGGTGGTGGGTGATGCCAGCCAGTTGACACAGCTCTTTCTCAACCTGGTCACGAACGCCGAGCAGGCCATCCGCGAGGTGCGCGAGCACGGCACTCTGCAGGTTCGGCTCGAGCGACGCGGGGATGGCGTCGCCGTGAGTTTCCAGGACGACTGCCCGGGCATCCGCGCGGAGGTTTTGCCCAGGCTTTTTGACCCGTTCTTCACCACCAAGCGTCCCGGCGGGGGAACCGGGCTCGGATTGAGCATTTGCATGGCCATCGCGCGGGAGCATGGCGGGGACATCGAGGCCCAATCCCTGCCTGAGGGTGGGGCTTTATTCACTGTCCTGCTTCCGAGCCAGCGCGCCTCGGAGGCGGAAGGGAGTCCCTCCAGGCGCGAAGGGGAGGGCGTCTCCGTGGACCGAGAGTTGAAGGCGACCCCGGCGGAACGCGGCTCGCAAGCCTCGGCGGCGCTGCGCGGGCGTTCTGTGCTGCTGGTCGATGACGAGGAGAGTATTCGTGAACTGGTCGTGGACGGCCTCTCTGCCCAGGGCTTGGCGGTGGACTGCGCCTCGTCGGGTGGGCACGCACAGCGGTTGGCGGCTACGCGCGCTTATGACGCCGTGCTCTGCGACCTGCACCTTGCAGGTGTCGGGGCAAGCTCCTCTTCCGGCAAAGAGATCTACGAGCGGTTGTGCGCTCAGGCCGGCGAGTCGAAGCCGCTCTTCATCTTCATGACCGGTGACCTGGTGGACCCGGCCACGCTGGCGAGCCTGAGTCAGGGCAACACCCGAGTGGTACAGAAGCCGTTCCGAATTTCAGACCTGCTTGCCATCCTTGGCGAAGCACTGCCCGTCCCCGCACGCACCGAGAAGAGCTGAATCCCGCCAAGCACGGGTCTCGCACATCCCCGGGCTGAGGTGAGGTGCATCCGGATTGCAGGAGCCGGGGGGGCGCCGCCAAGCTACTGCTTCGGTTTGGCCCGACCCGAGGATTCTTGTGGCGGGCGTGCCGGAGCCTTCTGCGGCGCAGCGGGCGCCGCAGCGTCCACGCCGAAGTCCCAGACGTACAGGTTCATGCCTTCGGGCAGGATCTCCGCCAGAGCGTATTCGCCGGGCGCGAGCGGCTGGCTCAGCGTGTACCGATAGACTCCCCGGGCCACTTTCCAGCGCTCAACCGAGATGGTGGCTCGCTTCGAGGATCGCTGGCCGGTAATCTGCGTGCTGAGGAGCTCGATCAGCCGTGCATCGCCCTTCACCTGAGCACGAATCAACTCCATTTCCGGCTCGCGAGCATCGGCCGTGCGCATGTATTGAGCCGCAGTTGGGCGCGTTGGCCGGGAATCTGTACCTTGTGTCGCGTAGGGACTAGGGGAACGGGCACCAGCACCTGGGTCAGCAGGCGTCCCTTGTCGAGCTTCACGTCGGCGCTGGACTGCCCGAGCGGCACCACGGCGCGGCCTTCCACTACGAACACTCCTTCGCCTTCCGGCAAGAACACGCCCGGCGCAACCTCGATGCTGGCGCCCACGTCCAGGTCCGCGACACGCTCGGCCGTTTGCGTCGCGCGGATTTTTTCTACAATCTCCCGCTGGCGCCTGGCTTCCTCAGCTTCCCCTTTGCGGGTCGCCTCCCAGTCCACCAGGTCCGTGGGGATTTCTTCCCAGGCGGACCGCTCTAAACTGTAATAGCGCACCCTCTCGCCCTTCTGCTCATACTCCCGCACAATCTGGAAATTGCCGTCTTTCAGGAAAAGTCTCTTGCCTTTGGGGAGCGGCGCGGGCATCTCCTGCGGCTGGCCTTTCTGTTCCTGCTGCTCCGGAGGTTTCTGCTGGGCAGCCTGTGCCGCGAGAGCCGTCAGGCTTCCCGACGAGGCCAGCAACACGGCCACGAGGAGATGTAAACCTGAAATTTGCCACGCGGTTTGTTGACCTCTCTTCAAGGCTGCCCCTCCTGCTGGCGCAGACTCCAAGAATTAGGATGCCTTGCCGTACAGGCGGGTTTTGCCTGGCATCGCTCTCTCGGTTCGGCTGCGAAGCGAGGCTCTGCGAGGATAGCCCGAGCCGATTGAGCAGGCAATGGTGGCCGGTGCCTCAGATTGTGCTGTGTAAAGTGACATGCTTCGGCCGGGTGTGCTAGATTGCCGTGCCCCTCGGGGGCATCTCGATTGTTCATGAACGGCCGAGTGGAGGTGGTCATGCGCCGTGCGATCGTACCGGGCTTGCTGGTGCTTCTGTGGCTGATGGCCTCGGCCCAGGCGGGGCGGGCGCAGTCGTTCGACATCATCAAGGTGGCCGACGGGGTCTACGCGGCGATTGGCAAGCCGGGGGTCTATTCCAACGGCGCGTTCTTCGTGAACAAGGATGACGTGGTCGTAGTGGATACCCACCTGCGGCCGAGCTGGGCGCGCGACCTGATCGCCGAAATCCGCAAAATTACCGATAAGCCCGTGCGCTACGTCGTGGACACCCACTGGCACCCCGATCACGTGCAAGGAAATCAGGCCTACGTCAGCGCCTTCGGCCCCACCGTAGAGTACCTGACCCAGCACCACACCCGGGAAGACATTGTGAGCAAGGCCGTCCCGGCCCTGAACGGGCAATTGACCAAGGATGTCCCGGAATCCATCGAGCGGGCGGAGAAGGTGCTGGCCGCGGGAAAGGATGCCCAAGGCACCGCCCTCACCGCCGAGGCGCGCGCACAGATGGAACGCGACCTCGCCTTCGGGAAAAGCTACCTCGAGGAGCTCAAGCAAATCCAGATCACGCTGCCAACCCTGACCTTTGAGCGCAGCCTGATTCTTCATAAGCCCGACCGCTCCATCCACATCTATTACTTCGGGAAGGGCCACACCCGGGGCGACGTGGTGGTTTATCTACCCAAGGAGAAGGTTCTCATCACCGGCGACCTACTCACCAACGGCATCCCCTTCATGCGCGATGCCTACCCCGTCGAGTGGATCGGGGCGCTGGAATCGCTGCTGAAACTGGATTGGGGGCAGGCCATTCCCGGTCATGGCGGCGTGCAGCAAGGCAAAGGGCAGCTCGAGAAGTTGATTGCCTACATGAAGGAGATGGTCGCGGCGGTGAAGGACGCTGTGGCCCAGGGGCGGGCGCTCGAGGACGCCAAGAAATCCATTGATCTGACCAAGCATGCCGGAAGCTTCCCCGGCCAGAATTTTCCGCGGGCAAACGCTTCGGCCATGGACCGCACTTGGGCCGAGGTCACCGGCAAGAT
>JACQDH010000179.1 GCA_016201215.1 Acidobacteriota bacterium
CAGGCCGGCCCGCAGCTCGGCGTTGAACCGCGCCAGCGCCCGGGAAAGTCCCATGCGCACTGCGCCGGCCTGCCCGCCGGCGCCGCCGCCCTTGACCGTGGCCATCACGTCAATCTGGTTCAGTGTTTCGCTGAACTTCAGTGGCCCGATGGCGGCGTTCTTCCAGGCCACGTTCTTGAAGTAGTCTTCCACCGGGCGGCCGTTGACTTCATACTTGCCGGAGCCCAGCTTCACGAACACGCGCGCCACCGCTTCTTTGCGGCGGCCGGTGCCGTAGAATGACTGCCTGCTGGCGCCCTCAAGGGGCTGTGCACTGGAACTCAACTTCCCTCCTCACCCATCCACACGACTCGCCGCCGGATGCGCGGCGGGCTAAAAAAGACGGTGCATCTGTCCGGCTATAGCGCCAGCGGCTGCGGCTTCTGCCCGGCGTGGCGCTCGAGGCCCTTGGCGTCCAGATAGACGCGCAGCTTGCGGGCGCGCCGCGCGCGCAGCTTGTTCTTAGGCAACATGCCCAGGACGGCCTCGCGCACAATCCAATCGGCGCGATTGGCCCGGAGCCGCTTGATGGGGACTTCCTTCAAGCCGCCGGGGTACCCGCTATGACGGTAGTACTTCTTCTGCTCGAGCTTGTTTCCGGTCAGACGAATTTGGCCGGCGTTGATCACCACGACGTGGTCGCCGGAGTCCAGAAACGGAGTGAAGTTCGGTTTGTCCTTGCCGATCAGCACCCGCGCGACGCGCGTGGCCAGGCGCCCCAGCACCTGCCCGGCGGCGTCTATCACATACCAGGTATCGCCGTGTTTGAGTTGTTCGGCCTCTTCGCCCTTGGGCACGTACGTCCGCATGCGCTCAGTCACACCTTTCCCGGCAAAGACAAAACTTAACCATAGAGGATGCGCGCAGATTTGTCAACGCAGGTCTGCGGGTGGGAGAGCCTACTCACATCGTATCCCCCTGGCGAAGTTGTTGTGCCTGAGTGAGAAGAGGCGGCAGGAGCTGGCCGCCCGGCTGGGGGAGAGCCGGGCGGCGCGAAGCGGGCGGGGTGGCCGTAGCAAACGGCAGCCGGCTCGCGGGAGTGTTAAACAAGACCTGCAGGAGGCCCAAGAAGGGCGAAGTGCGTGTGCCGCCAGCGAGCGAGGCCGGGCGAGGTGGCGCGACCGCCCGGGTGAAACCCGGCGCCGGCTGGGTGCCGACGCCCCGGGGCTTCCCCGCAGCCACCTGCCCGCGGAGACCGGTGGGCTAACTGTTCGTCGTCGGTGTCTTTTGCGGGTGCGGCGTCACGCTATGCGTAGCCGTGGCCACGCGGGCGTAGGACGGGCGGTCCAGGTCCTTGTCCTTTTCGCCGGTGCGATCGATTTCGATCGAACCTTTGAAATAGGCGCCGTCTTCGATCATGATGCGCGCGGTGGTCAGATCGCCTATCACCGACCCATCCTTCTTGATCTCGATGCGGTCGCGGGCGCGCAGATTGCCCTTCACGCTCCCATAGACGACCACCTCGCGCGCTACCACGTCGGCGGTCAGCTTGGCGCTGGCGCCGACGGTGAGCTTGCGGTCTTCCAGTTGCACCAGCCCTTCGACGCTGCCATCAATGTGCAGGTCTTCGTTCCCAGAGATTTCGCCATTCACGTGCAGGCTGGCACCCAGCCGCGCTGTGGAGCGGTCGGTCGTACTGGTTAGCGGACGGATCGCATCGGTACTCATCGGAGCTCCTTCCCAAGATGTCGGAACGTGCTTCGGCGGAGTCGTTCCCTGGGGATGGGTACCCGGTGGAACGGAAACAGCCGGTTGCGGCGTTTCGTCTTTCTTATTCCCCCACATGGCCCCTCCTCTGGACAGACACACCCGCCAGAGAGAATCTGGCGTAGGACTGGGGTGCGAGACAATCTAGACCCATGCTGCAAATTGAGGCAAGCTCAAAATTTAGGCCCTGTTCCGATTTGCAAAGCGGCTGGCCGGCAGCAGCCTTTAGGCGTCCGCAGGCAGGTATCAGTTCTCAGTTGCCAGTTGCCAGTCGTCAGTTATCAGCTTGCAGTCGTCAGCGCTTAGCTTTCAGATTTCGATGTTGAGATTCTTCCAGTTGGCGAGCAGGAGAAGCGTCATGCAAGGAATGCAGGGGGAGTCATTCCTCCCCCCCGGACGGCATTGCGGCCAAAGAGGTTCGGATGAACTCTACTTCTCTCCCACTGGCTGATCAGGGCAAGTCGGGATCGAACACAGGAAGTTTGGCACGGAAGATAGTTCGGAAAACTGACAACTGATTGCTGAAGGCTGACGGCTGGGCTCTCAATGCTTCTCAATACTTCCGCAGGACCCCGATCACCCGCCCCTGGATCTTCACCTCGGCCGCCGGAACAACTATGGGCTGCATCTCGGGGTTCGCGGGTTGAAGACGGATCTTGCCGCCGGACTCGCGATAGAAGCGCTTGAGCGTGGCCTCCTCCCCGCCGACCAGCGCGACGACAATCTCGCCGGGATTGGCCACCTGGGTCTGCTCGACGACGATGAAGTCGCCGTCCAGGATGTGGTCGTCCAGCATGGAATTGCCCTTCACTTGGAGGGCGAAGACGTTGCCGGCGCGGGCGAAATCACCGAGCGAAATCGTCGCGCGGTCCTCCACGGCCTCGAGCGGCCGGCCGGCGGCGATGCGGCCCGCCAGCGGGAGCTCGACGTGGTGGCGTTCGATCACCTGCTCGCGCACGGGCTTGGGGAGCTGCAAAACCTCGATCGAGCGGCTCTGGTTGTAGCCGCGCCGGATGAAGCCCTTGTGCTCGAGCGTGGTAATGTGCTTGTGCACGGTGGCCAGCGAGGTCAGCTTGAGCGACCGCGCGATCTCCTCGAAGCTCGGCGAATAGCCGTGCCTGTTGAGGAAGTTCACCAGAAAATCCAGTACTTCTTTTTGCCGCTTGGTCAACGCCATCGTGCGCTCCTCGCACCTGCCCGCAATGCTAGCCTAGGCGAATTAAAAGCGAAAGTCAAGGAAAATGCTCCGGCGGGGTTCTTCTCCGGAATTAGTACTTTTTCGGACGCGACCCAGTGCGGCCAAGTGGGTCCGGACCTTGCTCATGATTGATGTACAATCCGCCCCGAATCGGGGAGAGCCCTCGGCTTGTTCTTCGGCATGCTCGTCGCGGTGATACCGCCCTGGTTCTGGATCCGCAGAAAAGAAGCCTTCCTGGCCGCGAGCAGGCAACCGGAGATTTTCCCCTGAGACCTTTCCGTCAGACTGCCCCGCGACGCAGCCCAAGCAGCGGTCGCTTCGGCGACAGCGTCCTGGGCGTCCTAGGAGTTCTGGGCTCGGAAACCGCGAGGCCGCGTCCCGCGGCGCATCGCCGCGGCGGAGTCTAGCTGCTGCGAACCGCAGCGAATGTGGTATCCTTGCAAGTCACGGCGGGCATGATCCCCGTGCCGTGCCGATACGCTGTTCCCTGTGCTCAGGCAGGGGAGGCGGCAGGGTGACTTCATGTCTTGTTACCTTTCCAGGATGATTGGAGGCCCGCAGGGCGGCAGCCCGGACGTAGGCGCAGACATTCTGGCCAAGACTCTTCCCCGGTCCCGCCACGCGACCTTCGGGGACACGGCGTATCATTTTCCGAGCGACGGCGAGCACGATCCGTCCCGGCTATCTACAGGTGATCCGACAGACTTATGGTGACCAGAACTACGGATTTCCGCGAACGCAAGCGTGAAGTGATCGACAAAGCTGTCATCCGCTTCTGCGGCGATTCCGGCGACGGCATGCAGATCACCGGCAGCCAATTCACCAACACGGTGGCCCTCTACGGCAACGACCTGGCCACGTTTCCCGACTTCCCGGCGGAGATCCGCGCCCCGGCGGGAACGCTTCCGGGCGTGAGCGGATACCAGGTTCACTTCGCCTCCACGGACGTTTACACCCCCGGCGATGCCGTGGACGCCCTGGTGGCCATGAACCCCGCGGCCCTGAAGGTGAATTTGGCGGACTTGAAGCCGAACGGCATCGTCATCGTCAACGTGGACAGCTTCAAGGAAACCGATCTCCGCAAAGCGCAGATGACCTCGAACCCCATCGAGGATCACTCGCTGGACGCCTATCGTCTCTTCCCGATCGAGCTGACCAAGCTGACCCGCACCGCGCTGCAGGAATTAGGTCTCGACGCCAAGACCATGGACCGCTGCAAGAACTTTTTTGCTCTGGGCATGTGCTACTGGCTTTACAACCGGTCCATGGATGCCACCTTTCGCTGGCTCGACGACAAGTTCCAGGGCAAGCCGCTGCTGGCCGAGGCCAACAAGCGCGCCATGCGCGCGGGCTACAGCTACTGCGAAGCCACCGAGGCCTTCCAGGTCAGCTACGAGATTCCTCCCGCGCGGCTGGCGCCGGGCACCTATCGCAACATCAGCGGAAACACGGCTCTGGCCCTCGGCTTCGTCACCGCTTCGCAGAAGGCCGGCATTCCCCTGTTTCTCGGCTCCTACCCGATCACCCCGGCCTCCGACATTTTGCACGAGCTTTCCGCCTTCAAAAACTTCGGCGTGATCACCTTCCAGGCGGAAGATGAGATCGCCGCGGTCACTTCGGCGATCGGGGCCTCCTACAGCGGCGCTCTCGCCATTACCACCACTTCCGGCCCCGGCATGGCCCTCAAGACCGAGGCCCTCGGCCTCGCTGCCGCCGTAGAACTGCCGCTAGTGGTCTGCGATATCCAGCGCGGCGGCCCTTCGACCGGACTTCCAACCAAGACCGAGCAGGCCGACCTGCTCCAGGCTTTGTTCGGGCGCAACTCTGAGGCGCCCATCCCCGTGCTGGCGGCGGCCACTCCCGGCGACTGTTTCTGGGTTGCTCTCGAAGCCAGCCGCATCGCCATCAAGTACATGCTTCCTGTCATCATTCTTTCCGATGGGTACCTCGCCAACGGCGCCGAGCCCTGGCGCATTCCGGCGCTGCAAGATCTGCCGGAGATCCCGGTGCACTTCGAGACCAATCCGGACGGGTTCCTGCCCTACTCCCGCGACCCGCAGACCCTGGCGCGGCCCTGGGCTGTCCCCGGCACTCCGGGTCTCGAGCATCGCATCGGTGGACTCGAGAAGCAGGACCTCAGCGGCAATGTGAACTATGAGCCTCTAAACCACGAGCGCATGGTCCACCTGCGCGCCGCCAAGGTGGAGGCGGTGGCCCAGGAGATTCCCGACGCCGTCCCCGCCGGAGATCCCGACGGTGACTTGCTGATCGTGGCCTGGGGCTCCACCTACGGTCCCGTCACCGCGGCCCTGAAAGCTCAGCGGGCGCAGGGCCGCCGCATCGGACACGTCCACCTGCGCTACCTAAATCCCCTGCCGAAGAATCTGGGCGAAGTGCTCAAGCGCTACAGGCGAATCCTTGTGCCGGAGATGAACATGGGCCAACTGGTGATGGTGCTCCGCGCAAAATACCTCCTCGACGCCCAGGGGTATAACAAGATCCAGGGCCGGCCTTTCAAGCAAGCAGAAATCGAGGCCAAGATCGAAGAGATGCTGGCTTCCTACAGCGAGCAGTCGGCAGGAGCCCGGAGATGACCGCCACAACGGTTCCGGTTTACACCAAGAAGGATTTTCAGACCGACCAGGAGATTCGCTGGTGCCCGGGTTGCGGTGACTACGCAATTCTGTCGGCTGTGCAGTCGATCTTTCCCGAACTCGGCATCCCCCGCGAGAAGTTCGTGATCGTTTCCGGGATCGGTTGCTCCAGCCGCTTCCCCTACTACATGAACACCTTCGGCTTCCACTCCATTCACGGCCGCGCGCCGTCCGTCGCCACCGGCATCAAGCTCACCCGTCCGGATCTGCACGTCTGGGTGGCCACCGGCGATGGAGACTCGTTGTCCATCGGCGGCAACCACACCATCCACATGCTCCGCCGCAACGTCGGCATCAAGGTCCTGCTCTTCAACAATCGCATTTACGGCCTGACCAAGGGCCAATACTCGCCCACTTCCGAGTTCGGCAAGAAAGCCAAGTCCACGCCCTTTGGTTCGCTCGACCGCCCCTTCGACCCGCTCTCGCTCGCCATCGGCGCGGGAGCCACCTTTGTGGCCCGTTCGGTGGACATCTTCCAGCAGCATCTGAAAGAAACTCTGAAGAAGGCCGCGGCCCACCAAGGCTCGGCCTTTATCGAGATTCTCCAGAACTGCAACATCTTCAACGACGGCGCCTGGGAAAACCTGACCGAAAAAGACGCCCGCAGCGAGCACGTCGTCCAGCTTCAGCAGGGCCAGCCGCTGGTCTTCGGCAAGAACCACGAAAAGGGGATTCGGATGAAGGGCCTCGACCTCGAGGTGGTGACCCTGGGGAATGGCGTCACCGAGAAGGATCTACTCATCCACGACGAACAGAATCCCAACTCCGCCTACGCCTACCTGCTCTCCCAGATGGAGTTGCGCGAGGGGTTCCCGGCGCCCATCGGCGTGCTCCGCGCCGAACAGGCGCCGCGCTATGAGGACCTCGTCGCCTCCCAGATCCAAGACGTGGTCAGCAAACGCGGCCGCGGCGACCTGGGCGCCCTCCTCCAGGCCGGCGACACCTGGGTCGTCAAGTAGCCCCAACCACTTTGCCGCACCGCTCTTTTCAGGCGCGATTTTGGTTTGTGTAGAGGCGGGCTTTAGCCCGCCAATTTGCTGCGCCTGTGGGGGCGGGCTGGAGTTTACCCCGACGGGTTTGGTCGGGGCGATGTGGGCGTCCCGGTCCTGCCGAGAAGCCGGCCAATTTGCTTTGGTTTGTGTAGCGGCGGGCTTTATAGTCTAGGGTACTGTGTTCGATCCCCACCGCCCCTACCACAGGCTTTGTGTAGGAGGGGAAGATGAAAAAGCGGTTCTTCGTTCTGGCTTTTGCGCTCGTCTTTGCGGCGGGGCTGGCCTGGGCGGGTGGCGAGCATCAGAAGATGGACGTCGCCGCCCACGTGGCCAAGCTCAAAGCCGAGCTCAACCTGACCGACCAGCAGACCGAGAAGGTGCGGGCCGTGCTGCAGGACATCCACCAACGCAAGATGGCGGCGAAGGAAAAGGCCGGGCAAGACTCAGCCGCCTTCCAGCAACAGCACAAGAAGCTGATGGAGGAGCGCGACGCGCGATTGAGAGAAATCTTGACCCCGGAGCAGTTCGCGCGGTATCAGAAGCTCACGAGCGAGCACGGCAATGAACATGCCGCGCCACAGAAGAAGTAGTACGGAGATCGAAGTCGGCGCGGAAGAAACGCGCGCTCTCATCTTTGCCTCCGAACCGTCTTTACCCGTGCACACCGAGCGCTAACTCATTCCGGTAACTCCCTTTATAATATGCGCTGAATGAAACGAGGGTCGCTTTACCTTGTCAGGGAATGTCTGATAAATAGATCAAGGTGCTGCCGCATGCTTACGATTCATCTGATTGACTCGCTATCGTTGCGGCTTTGAGGGTAGCGATGGACGCGACTTACGAAAATCTGACTGCATTTGTGCGGAAGCACGGATCAGTAACAATCCTAGATACACAGGGCAGGGCTAGAAAATTGCCCAGTGGCGAAACAGATGTCCTCGATGTCATCGACAAAGCAGATCGATTCGTATTTGAAGGGAAATGGTATTCCAGAAGCGAATTTGAAGCTCTCATGGACCAGTTGTAGGAGCGACGCGGGAACACTTGGCGTGAGTACAAGAGACTCCATCAAGGCGGCGCACGAAAGAGCAGTCGCAGACCAACTGCTTGCGGCTCTAGTAGTGGAAGCTACTTTCGTGCGACATGGCGAGCCGAACAGAAGTGAACCGGACGTGATCTACAGCAAAGCAGACGGGCAAATAATTGGCATTGAGGTGGTCACTGCCTACTACGAGGACAGCGACGCGAAGGATGCCGCAGAAATCGCGGCGGGCGAAAAACCTCTTTGTCCAGGTGAAATGAGAGAGCGGTCTGACGGTCGGCTAGTCGAGCCTGACCAGAAGATTTGCGAAAGAGTTCAAAAAGAGCTAGAGAAGAAGTGCCGCAAGATCTACGCTGGGGCTGATGAAAAGTGGTTGTGCATAAACCAAGACGCACTTCTAAGCGATGCGATATCCGTCGCTGAGTGCGTGAGGAATCTCAAAGTTCCAGGAAAGCATGAGTTCGCCAGAATCTATGTAACTTATACAGCGCCAGTCCATGAGGGAGGCAAATACACACCGATCCAGGTCTATCCGTGATTGTGTAAATCGACGTTCTACACACTTCGTTCTGCGGTCTCTCTGATAATGAGTATTTGGTGATATCACGCGGCGAACTGTATTTTCGGTCGGCGGCCCTGAAGTAAGCTTAGTTCGTACGCGGTGTACGGAACCGGGTGTACTGCCATGAACGAGCCTAATTGGCTGAAAAATTTGTTGGGCTGGGGAAAACGCTGGAGGAGGCGCGCCGGGAGCCCGTCGCAGCTGGGTTACGAAACGGAATACCATAGGTATCGCCAAAGGGGCATGAGCGCCCTTGCCGCGTCAAGGCATACGGAAGCAATTGAGGCGCTCGGTCGTGCCGCACTGTTCCACCCAAATGATGCCGAAGCGCACTTCAATTTCGGACATGCTCTTCAGACCGCAGGCAAGATTGAGGCCGCTCGCCAAGCATATATTCGCGCCCTGAATCTGGACCCGCAATCCTCAAAGGTTCGTCGGGTTCTATTGTCATTGCCACCACTTCCCCCCGGACGGGATGAATTTCGGATAAACGAGCTCGTGCACGCTCCTGACCTTGAACTTGCCTTCTGGGTGTTGGATGTCAAGAAAGGCGGCTTTGGAGCAATCTATGTGGTAGAGGAGTGGCCGGGAGGACTACCCGCGATCACCGAGGGCGGCGAATCAGACGGAGAACCCTCGGCACTGAAGGCATTGCAAGCAAGGTATCTGTGGAGCGACGAAGATCGAGGCCGTTTCGAGCGGGAGTGCCTGCACTGGATCATGCTCGATCGCCACCCAAACGTTGTTCAGGCAAGAGCGTTGATCGTGGTAGAGGGTTTTCCTTGCCTATGGCTTGAGTATTGTCCCCATAACCTTGGTGACCTTTTGCGCTCTGGACCATTGTCCGTCGACTCCGCTCTGCATTTGTCTTTTCAGTTTTGCGACGGTATGCTCCATGCGCACCGGAAACTGGGGCTCATACATCGAGATGTCAAGCCTTGGAATTGTCTTCTCACTGCGGATAAGCGCACGCTGAAAATTTCGGATTGGGGATTGTCTCGCATTTTCAGTGAGGTCGGAGACAAAGCATTAGATTTGGCCGGGCTCAGTCCTGAGATTGATTCGCAGCTCACCGGCGTGGCGGGAACTCCACAATACATGGCCCCGGAACAATTTCACATTGCAGCGGGCTTGGACACGAGAACAGATATCTACTCGTTTGGGATCATGCTGTACGAAATGTTGACGAAGGACTTGCCGCCAGTGGGTTACATGGCGTATTCACACGTTACGCACAGCAATATCGCCGGAGGAATTCCAATCAACTTACGACGTATCATCCTTCGCTGTGTACATCCGAACCCTGATGAGCGCCCAAGAGATTTTCGAGAGGTTCGGAATTTGTTGGAGACGGTCTATTCTCAACTGACTGGGAGCAGTGCGCCTGCGGAGGCGAAACCGCTCGAAATGACGGTTGGCGATTGGAATGACAAAGGATTGGCTCTGTCACGCATGGGATATCCCACGGAGGCTTGCGGCTGTTTCGAACGGGCTCTGAGCATTTCTCCCAGTGAAGCGACCGTGTTGGTGAATTACAGCGCGGAACTATGCCGCTTAGGCCGTCTAGACGAGGCACTTGCGCGAATTGACAGTGGTTTGCAGATCGATCCCGATAACTCGGCGCTCTGGAAGAATAAGGCGATCATTTTTCAGAAGCTTGATCGTACTGAACAAGCAGATGCTTGTATCGAGCGATTCCTGGATCTGCAAGCTAGGTGGCCCTCTGGCTACTACCACCTACGTGAAATGGCCATCGTCTGCGATCAAAGAGGGAAGTTCGAGTTGGCGCTCAAGAGTTGCGATGCAGCTCTTCAACTTAACCAGCGTGACGCAGACGTTTGGTGCCACAAGGCGATCATTCTGTTTAAGCTGGGGCGTTACGAAGAGGCTCTTGAGTGTTGTGGGCAGGGGCTGGCGATCGAGCCCCGAGGGCATGAACTCTGGAACACTCAAGCCTGCGCTCTGTTGAACTTGCGGCGTTTCGAAGAGGCGCTAATTGCCTGTGATAGAGGTCTCGAGATTGAACCAAGTGATGCCAAACTTTGGGAGAACAAAGGCTCAGTCCTGCGCGCCCTCAACAAAGCTCTCGAAGCAGAAAAGTGTTTTAACCATGCAAAGGCGCTAAAGCACTGATGTCATGTGAGCGAAGGCACCATGGACAATGAATTGAGACAACGTCTGGAGAAGTTGACCAGGGCCGAGCAGGAAAAGAGGCTCGAAGAGCTCGCTGTCAAATTGGAGGTCGCGCATTCAAGGGTTCTCGATGGTGATGATCCCCAACTGCTCGACGCAGCAGGATACGAAGAGTACACGGCCCTAAAGCGAATACTAGGCTTCATTGTGTTTCGCACCGGATTGATTGGACACTGAACTGAGTGTATTCATGCAGCCGCTCCGAGCGCAAGAAGTTGCTGCCGCGCCTGCGCTGGTGTGAGGTAGCCCAAGCGCTGGACGATCCA
>JACQDH010000181.1 GCA_016201215.1 Acidobacteriota bacterium
GACCAAGACCGCGCAACCCAGGGGCACTGAATTGGTCGCCGTGGGCGACTCGAAGCCGGGCACAAGGCTGCTCAAATTGGAAAACAGGACGAACAGACCGATGCTGCCCAGCATTGCCATGTACTTCGCGCCACCGCGGCCGATCATGTCGTCCACCAGGTCGCGAACCCCCACGCCCATCGGGTTCGACAGCACCAGTTCCATGCACTGCTGGACCGCTCCGGGCCGCTCCACCGAAAGCCGGCGCTTCAGCGCCAGGAAAAACACCACGGCAAAGGCGAAAACGGCCAGCTCCATAGCGATGTGATTGGGAATGGGGTAGGCAGGGTTTTCGGGCTGAATGTGCAGCACGACTAAAAGTGCCGCGACCGGCTTGCCCAACAGCCAGTTGACCAGCTTCGTGACGCCCAGAATGTGATGCTCTTCCATGGGCCTTTCGACTGCAGGGCTTGCGCCGTCAGCTTGCGTCCGGCTGGGGCCCGCCGCGCACCAGTTGCAAAACAACTTCGATCAGAACAGCAGCCACCAGGGAAAACAAGCCCACCAGAACGGCCACTGCGGGCAACCAAGAACGCGAGAGAATAACATAAACGATCCCGACCAGCAACGCGAAGCGGCCGAGGAACTTTACGAAAACGCGTTTGGGAATGCGCACCTCCGCTGCACCGGCCTGCGCGGCAAATAATTGCGCCAGCGCCCCAACGCCTTGCTTGAGCCAGCGGTAGTTCACCCAGGCCAGTGCCGCGCCCAGGGCCACGCCCGCCGCAGCGCGCCAGCCCCAGCGGATGGCAGCGGCCAGCGACGCGGCCGTGCCCAGCCCGGCCGTCACCAGCTCGATGCGGCGCTCCGCAGCCCGATAGAAGGCGTCACTTCCCGTCATCTTCCTTCTCTGCTTTGGAGACCCGCCGGAAGACCTCGCGCATGCCCGCCGCAAACCCCAGCAGGCCCAAAACGATGGCAAAAAGAGGCGCGGTGTGGAATCGGCCGTCCAGCAGGTAGCCCAGCCCTCCAGCGATCACCACGGAGACAATGGGGATGAAGGGAAGCTCCATGGCCAGAGCGAGCTCGCGCACGAAACGCGGGACCCGCTTGCGCGGCTCCTCTGGAGGGCGCGAACCTGGTTCTTCAGCGTCCAAGGGAGCCAAACGGCAGGAAGAGCGAGTAGCCGGCCAGGCGCACGAACGGCTCGGGGTAGAGGCCCGCCACCAGCGAGATAAACACGGTGACCGTCAGCACCAGCGATTGCGCGGGCGACGCGCTCGGCCGCACCGCGTCGCTGCTCTCGCGCATCCACGCGTGCACCACGATGCGGAAATAATAGTACACCGCCGGGATGATGTAGAGCACGGCGAAAACTGCTAGATAGTAGTGCCCGGTCTGGATCAGTGAGAGGAAGATGTAGTACTTGCCCAGGAAGCCCGCAGTCGGCGGGACGCCCGCGAGCGAGAGCAGGAAGATCAGCAGCAGCACGGCGGCGCCCGGGTTGCGGTGGAACAGCCCGTTCATATCCTCCAGGTCGTCGCCGATCAGGCCCTTGCGCCGCAGTAGGATGACGACGGCAAAAGCGCCGACGTTCATGAACGTATAGGCGAACAGGTAGAAGGCCATGCCCTGCAAGCCGGTCTCGTTGACATTCTCCCCGGTGGCGGCGGCCACGAGACCCAGCAGGACGTAACCCACGTGCGAGATTGAAGAGTAGGCCAGCAGCCGCTTGATGTTGGTCTGCGTGATGGCTGCAAAGTTGCCCACCGTCATCGAAGCCACCGCGACGCCCGCGATCAGCATCACCCAATTCTCACGCGCGGGCCAGAAGGCCGTCTGGAACAGGCGCAGGAGCAGCGCAAAGCTGGCTGTCTTCGACGCCACGCTGACGTATGCGGTGATCGAAGTCGGCGCACCCTCGTACACGTCCGGTGCCCACTGGTGGAACGGCACTGCGGCAACCTTGAAGAATAGCCCCGCCCCAACGGTCACGATGGAAAGCAGCACCAGCAGGTCCACGCCGCCGCCCGCGCGCCGCGAGAACTCCCGGGTGATGTCGATCAGGTTGGTCGAGCCCGCCACGCCGTACATGATCGAAAACCCATAGGCGAGAATGCCCGAGCTGAAGGCGCCGAGCAGGAGGTATTTCAGCGCGCCTTCGTTCGAGCGGCGGTCCCGGCGCAGGAATCCCGCGAGGATGTAGAAGCTGATGGCCATGGTCTCCAGCGCGATGAACTGCACGATGAGGTCGATGCCCGAGGTCATGAACATCATGCCGATGGTGGCAAACAGCATCAGGGCGTAATACTCGCCGTGATGCTCGGCTTCGATTTCCAGGTAGCGGACCGAGAGCAGGATCACCAGCGCCGTGGCAGCGAGAAAAAGAAAACCGAAAAAGATAAAGAACGGGTCCACCAGCACCGAGCCATTGAAGCCTACCTGATCGCCATTCCGAGCGATCAAGTTACGGAGCTGCCAGAGTGTGTAGCCGCTGAAGCCCACGCCCGCCATGGCCAACCCCGCGTTCCAATGCTTGTAGCGCGGCTCGAGCAGGAAGTCGGTCAGCAGGATGCCCAGCCCGAACAGGGCGGGCTGCACCATTGGCAGGATCAGTTGGAAATCGCCGGGTTTGAGGAATTCACTCCACATCGTCGCGGCCTATTTCCTCTCCGCCGCGGGCGGAGCCGCCGGCGTCGCGGCCGCAGGCTGTCCCGCTTCGCCGACCGGGGCTGCGGCGGGCAGCGGCGCCTCGACGTGGATCGTGGCGCGCTCCGACTTGTCGTAGTAGGTCGGATTCACGCCCACGACGATCTTCTTCACGGGCACGTCCAGGTAGCGGAAGAACGGCTTCGGATAGACGCCGATCCAAAACGCCAGCAACACCAACGGCACCAGCGTCACCAGCTCCCGCGCGTTCAGGTCCGGCAAATGCTCGTTGGCCGGATGGGTGACCGCGCCGAACATCACCCGCTGGTAGAGCCAGAGCAGATACGCGGCACCGAGGATAATGCCGACGACGCCCCAGGCCGCCCACACCCGGCTGACCTCGAAGACACCGCGCAGGATGGTGAACTCCCCAATGAAGCCGTTGAGCAGCGGCATGCCCAGCGAACTGAGGCTGATGATCAGATAGATGGCAGCGAAGTTGGGCATGGGCGTGGAGAGCCCGCCGAAGTCGGCGATCATTCGCGTGTGGCGCCGCTCGTAAAGGATGCCCACGATCAAGAAGAGCGCTCCGGTGGAGATGCCGTGGTTGATCTGCTGGAGGATGCTGCCGGAAAGCCCGTGCGGGGTGAACACGAAGATGCCCAGCGTGCAGAAGCCCAGGTGGCTCACCGAGCTGTAGGCGATCAGCTTCTTCATGTCCTTCTGCATCATGCAGACCAGCGCGCCATAGATGATGGCCACGATCGAAAGCAGGATGATGATCCAGGCATACTGCTTGCTCGCTGCGGGCAGCATCGGCACCGAGAAGCGCACAAAGCCGTACGTGCCCATCTTCAGCAGGACGCCGGCCAGGATCACTGAGCCCGCCGTGGGCGCTTCGGTATGCGCGTCCGGCAGCCAGGTGTGGAACGGAAACATTGGCACCTTGATGGCGAAGGCGAAGAAGAGCCCCCAGAACAGCCACTGCTGCATGGTCTGCGAGAAGTGCGGCGCGGCAGCCAGCAGCGTGGGGATATCGAAGGTATAGACGCCGGTTGTTTCGTGGTTCTTGAAGTAGATGGCCAGGATGGCCAGCAACATGATCACCGAGCCGGCCAGTGTATAGAGAAAGAACTTGATGGCGGCGTAGAGCCGGCGGTCGCTTCCCCACACGCCGATCAGGAAATACATGGGCACGAGCATCACTTCCCAGAACACGTAGAACAGGAAGAAATCGAGCGACATGAAAACGCCCAGCATGCCTGTCTGCAGCAGCAGGAACAGGATGTAGTATTCCTTCTTCCGAATCTGAATGGCGTTCCAGGAAGAAAGAATCGAGAGGGCGCCCAGCACGGTGGTCAGCATCACCAGCAGGAAGCTGATGCCGTCGATGCCCAGCGCGTAGCGCGCGCCGATCGAGGGAATCCAGTCGAGGTTTTCCATGAACTGGAAGCCGCCCACGTCCGGCTGGAACCACCAGACCAGCGGCAGCGAAACGATCAGGCCTGCAAACCCGAAGATGTTCCCCAGCACGCGGTGCGCCTGGTCCTGCTCGCGCGGGATGAACAGCGCCAGGATCGCTCCCGCCAGCGGGGTGAACAGCACCACGCTCAGGATGTGGTTCTGGAAAAAGTGCATCGCGATTGCCTCGCCTTCTAGCGCATCACCGTTCGCAAGTAATAGCCCAGAAAGATCAGCACGCCCACCACAATCAGCAGCGCGTAGCTCGACACCAGGCCGGTCTGCACCATGCGCACCGGGTAGCTGAACAGCCAGACGATCCGCGCCGCCAGGTTCACCAGGCCGTCCACGATCCAGGTGTCCCACCAGATCGAAACGCGCGAGGTAAAGCGCGTCAGCCAACCCGTGCCATCCACGCCCAGGCCGTCGATCACGTTGGCATCGAAGATGCCCAGCGTCGTGCCCAGGTCCTTCGTGCGATTGACGAACAGCGCGTCGTAAATCTCATCCATGTAGTACTTGCGGTACACCAGTTCGTAGAGGAACCCCGAGTCGCGTGCCACACGGTCGGGCAGCTCGGGCCGCTGGATGTACATGACCCGCGCCAGCCAGATACCCGCGAGCGCGATGAGTACCGACGCCAGCATTAGCCCGTACTCACCCGCGCTGGCGTGCGCCGCGGCAGCGGCTTCCGCGTGGCCTTCGTGGGCGCGCGCGATCACCGGCTCGAGGAAACGCTCGAAGCGGTTGCTCCCGCCCAGCGCCGCGGGCCAGCCAATCCATCCGCCGACGACAGAGAGAAACGCGAGAATCATCAGCGGAACGGTCATCGTCTTGGGCGACTCGTGGATGTGGTGCTCGACCTCGTGCGGCACCCGCGAGGTGCCGAAGAAGGTCATGTTCACCAGGCGGAACATGTAAAACGCGGTCATGCCAGCGGTCAGGAAGCCGACGATCCACAGCAGCGGGTTGTGCTCAAACGCCTTGCCGAGAATTTCATCCTTGCTGACAAAGCCCGCCAGCGGCGGAATGCCGGCGATGGCCAGCGTGGCAACGACAAGCGTCCGGGAGGTGGTCGGGATCTTGTCCCACAGAGCGCCCATCTTGCGCAAGTCCAGTTCGCCGGAGAGCGCATGGCTCACGCTGCCAGCGCCCAGGAAGAGCAGCGCCTTGAAGAAGGCGTGCGTCATCAGGTGGAAGATTCCGGCGACGTACGCGCCCACCCCACAGGCCAGAAACATGTAGCCCAACTGGCTGATCGTCGAGTAGGCCAGCACGCGCTTGATGTCGTTCTGCGCCAGGCCCATCGAGGCCGCGTAGATCGCCGTGAGCGCGCCGATCACCGCGACGACCTCCAGGGCGCGCGGCGCGAGCTGGTAGAGGGCGTTGTGCCGCGTGACCATGTACACCCCTGCGGTCACCATCGTCGCCGCATGGATCAGCGCGCTGACCGGCGTGGGACCTTCCATCGCGTCGGGAAGCCAGACGTAAAGCGGGATTTGCGCCGATTTGCCCGTGGCCCCGATAAACAGCAGCAGCGCGATGGCCGTGATCAGCGGCGCGCCTACCTCGAAGTGGCCCGCGGCCAGCGCCGGGCCGAATTCGGTGAACTTGATAGTGCCCAGCGTGCCGACGGTCAGAAACATTCCCAGCATGAAGCCAGCGTCGCCCACGCGATTGACGATGAACGCCTTCTTCCCTGCGTCCGCGGCGGATTTCCTAAGGAAGTAGAACCCGATCAGCAGGTAGCTGCACAGGCCCACGCCCTCCCAACCGACGAACATCAGCAGCATGTTGTTGGCCAGCACGAGGGTGAGC
>JACQDH010000182.1 GCA_016201215.1 Acidobacteriota bacterium
AGTTCGGTGGGCGGCTCGGACCGCGTCCTGACGCGGGCGACGGTCGAGCGGGCCATGGCCGCGCGGGCTAACCGTGCACTCTTCATCATCGATCTCGGCGTGCCGCGCAACGTCGAAGCCGAGGTCGGCGAGCTCTATAACGTCTATCTCTACAACATCGATGATCTGGCCGAGATCGTCGAGCAGAACAAGAAGGCCCGCGAAAGTGAAATCCCCCGCGCCGAGGCCATCATTGACGAGCACGTGGAGAAATTCGAGGCCTGGAAAACCAGCGTTTACGCGGTTTCACTGCTCAACCAGCTCCGCGCCAAGCTACATCAGGAGCGCGAGGATTTCCTCCGCGAACGCTCGGAGGAAGTGCAGCATCTTTCTCCCGAAGACCGCCAGAAGGTGGCCGGTCTGATGGAGGATTTCCTTGATCGGATTCTTGCCGAGCCGGGCGAGAAACTTCGGAGCGCGCGCGAACTCCGGCGCAAGCTGCAGAACATCGAGGCGCTGCGGGAACTGTTCGGCCTGCCCAGGGAGAAGCCTTGAGACCCCTGCGCATCGGCAGCCGCGGCAGCGTTCTCGCGCAGTGGCAGGCCAATCATGTGCGCGACCGCTTGGCCCGCGAGGCGGGCGTTCAGTCCGAGATCATCCTCATCAAGACTTCCGGCGACCGGTTCCAGCAGGCCAACGTCAGCCAGATTGGTCTGAAGGGTGTTTTCATCAAGGAGTTGGAAGATGCGCTCCTTGAGAACCGTGTGGATCTCGCCGTCCACAGCATGAAGGACGTTCCCACAGAGATGCTCTCTGGGCTGACCTTTCCGGCGATCTGCAAACGCGAAGACGTGCGCGACTGCCTGGTTGCCGCCAAGCAACTCAAGCTCGCGGAGCTGCCGTCCGGCGCCCGCGTTGGCACGAGCAGCTTGCGCCGTCAGTCGCAACTACGCCACCATCGCCCGGATCTCGAACTGCTCGAGCTGCGCGGGAACGTGGACACGCGGCTGCGTAAGGTCGAACAGGGTGAGTACGACGCTATCGTGCTGGCCAAAGCGGGCCTGGATCGCCTGGGCTGGAGTGAAAAGATCACCGAAGTCCTTTCGACCGACATCAGCCTGCCTGCGGTCGGCCAGGGTGCGCTGGGCATAGAGGCGCGTGCAGACGACCGCGAGGTACTCGAAGTGCTCGCGCGGCTCGACCATGCCGCGACGCGATTCGGCGTGACCGCAGAGCGCGCCTTGCTCGAGGAGCTGGAAGGCGGCTGTCAGGTGCCGCTCGGGGCCTGGGGCCGCGTTGAAGAGGGCGAGTTGATTCTCGATGCCTGCGTGCTGTCGGTCGATGGACTAGAGTACATTCGAAGGCGAGCCGCCGGGTCTCCGCGGCAGGCGGAACAACTCGGTCACGAACTGGCGCGGGAGCTGCTCGCGGCTGGCGCGGACCGCATCTTGAAGCTCGCGGGAAGAAACCTTGGCAACGAATAGACCAGCGCCGTTCGCCGGCAAGCGAATCGTGGTGACGCGCGCGCCCGAGCAGGCCGGCGAATTGATAATTCGACTGCGCGAACTCGGGGCCGAGGTTCTGCATCTCCCCGCGGTCACCTTCAGCGACCCGTCCGATCCTGCACCGCTCGACAAAGCCGTCAGGTCGTTGCGCAGTTTCCACTGGGTGCTCTTCACCAGCCAGAACGCCCTGGCTTTCTTCGTCAAGCGCTGCAAGCTCCTGAGGGCCAACTTGCAGGGTGATGGCCGGACATCTGGGGTCGCCCATCCTCTTCCGCCCATGATCGCCGCAGTCGGCCCTGCGACGGCTGAAGCGGCACGCAAGGAGGGCTTGCGGGTGGATTTTGTGGCCAGCCAGTACCGCGGCGTGGCGCTGGCCGAGGAGCTCGGAGTGCGACTTGCAGGCCGGCGCGTCCTGCTGCCGCGCAGCGACCGCGCCGGCACGGAACTGACAGCGGCGCTGCGGGCGCAGGGGGCCGAAGTCGTGGACGTGGTGGCGTATCTTACCGGTGTGCCGGAGGGGTTTGACCGCAGCATCGCGGAGGCCATTGCCCGCGGCGAGGTGGACGTGGTGACTTTTCTCAGTCCCTCGGCGTTTCACCACGTATTGGAAGAAATCGGCCTGGAAACACTGCGCAGCATCACTGGCCGCGTGGCGCTGGCGGCCATCGGCCCGGTAACCGCCGCGGCGATTCGCGAAGCGGGGCTGCCCGTGGAGATTGAGGCGAAGGAATCTGCCGCCAGCGCCCTGGTCTCTGCGATCGCACACTATTTTGCTCAACGTCTCTCCTCAGGAGTGAAGTCACCATGACGTTCCCCGTCCAGCGTCCCCGCCGCCTGCGGCGTTCCGAGGCCATCCGTAATCTTGTACGAGAGACGCGGCTGACCGTCCAGGGCCTTGTCTATCCGATGTTTGTCTGTCCCGGCAAAAAGGTTCGCACCGAGGTTCGCTCGATGCCGGGCGTTTGCCAGCAGTCGGTGGATCAACTCGTCGAGGAGTGCCGCGAGGTCGAATCGCTGGGAGTCCCCGGAATTATCCTGTTCGGCCTGCCGGAGCACAAGGACGCACGTGGCTCGGAGGCGGTGGCAGCCCATGGCGTCGTGCAGCGCGCAATCGAAGCCATCCGCAAGGCCAGGCTGAAACTGTTGGTGATCACCGACGTCTGCCTGTGTGAATACACCGATCACGGCCATTGCGGCGTAGTGAAGGACAGCGAGGTGTTGAACGACCCAACCTTGGAAATCCTAGCCGCCCAAGCGGTCTCCCATGCGCGCGCGGGCGCGGACATTGTGGCGCCTTCAGACATGATGGATGGACGCGTCCGCGCCATCCGGCGCGCGCTCGATCAGCACGGTTTTGAGAATGTGGCCATTCTTTCCTACGCGGCGAAGTACTGCTCGGGCTTTTATGGGCCGTTCCGCGAGGCAGCGCAGTCGGCACCGCAGTTCGGCGACCGCCGCAGCTACCAGATGGACCCCGCCAATGCCCGCGAAGCAATACGCGAAGTCGCTCTGGACATTGAAGAGGGCGCGGACATGGTGATGGTCAAGCCGGCGCTGCCCTATCTGGATGTGGTG
>JACQDH010000188.1 GCA_016201215.1 Acidobacteriota bacterium
AGGACCTCTACTTCCGCCTGAACGTCGTGCAGATCAAGCTGCCGCCGCTGCGCGAGCGCAAGAGCGACATCCCGCTGCTGGTCAGCGCCTTCCTGGAAAAATTCTGCGACTCCCAGCGCCCCGTGCGCACCATCTCCGAAGAGGCCATGCGGCGCCTGATGGCCTACGACTGGCCGGGCAACGTCCGTGAGCTGGAGAATGCCGTGGAACGCGCCGTGGCGCTGGGTTCGGGGCCCATCCTGCATGTGGGCGACCTGCCCTCCAACCTGCAGTACAACTCGGCCGAACGTCTGCCGGAAAATGATGAGCTCGTGCCGCTTGAGGAACTCGAGCGCCGCGCCATCCAGCGCGCCCTGCGCGAAACCGGCGGCGACAAGGTGGCTGCGGCCCGCCTGCTGGGCATTGGCAAGACCACGCTCTACCGCAAACTCAAGCAGTACGACACCGAAACTCCTCACACCTGAAGGCCACCCGTCGGCCGCGCCGCATCGTTGGCGCCCATTCCGCCCCTGCCTTTCTTCACCCTTCCACACATCTCCGCCTGCGGGCTTCAGCAGCCGCGAGTTTTCCTATCCGGGAATGGGCCGTTCTCCCAGTCTCGGAGTGGGAAAGCGGTGGACTTCAGCGGCCCTTTAGTCATTCCGATTCTATTGATTTGCTGAGACTTAACTCGCACAGCCTCTTGGCGACCCTGGTGCAAGGGCGGCCATGGAGGCCACCGGGTCTGAACTACAGAAAACCATTTGTGCGCTCTCGGGCCGTGTGGCAGGCCATTGAAATCCTGGCCACCGTCGGCACCGCGCTGCTGTTTAGCTACCTCATTCTGCAGACCCGTTGGTAGAGCCATGCCTGTTGCCGGATGGAGCCGCTTGTGGCGACAGCACCGGGGCCAGGCGATGCTCGCCGGTGCACTGAGTCGCGCGGCGGTCCGCGGAGAAACGATCGAGAGAATGCTGGAGCTGGCCGTGCGTGGCTTCTTGGAGGCGGGTCCGGCGCTGCGGGCGGCGGTCTGGCTCGGGAGCACCGATCATCCGCAGGTGTTCGTTGGCCTCGTTGCCGAAGCGGTGGCCTCGTTCGTGCCCGAGGAATGGAAGCGCTTGGACGTCTCCGCGCCGTTCTTCCACACGCTTCTCCAGAGTCACGAACCGGTCTGGGCGGAGCTAGAGGAAGGAGCGGGCCTTGCCGGGATCGCACCGCTCGCAGGGATGCGCAGTGCGGTCTGGATTCCGCTGCGGGTGCAGCAAAAGACGCTGGGCCTGGCGCTGGCGGCCTCTTTTTCGGCGGGGCGGGGGATGGACACGGCGATGTTGCAGGCCCTGGCCGATGAGCTGGCCCTGGCCGTGGCGCAGCGGCGCGACCACGAACTGGCTGAGCAGCGGCAGGCGGAGCTGGTCTCGCGGGAGCAACTGCAGCGCGAAATCCTTCGCGGCGCGCCCGCTGGACAGATCCTCGCGCAGCTCGTCCGGGAGGCTGCCCGCGAGACCCGCGCCGAGTTTGTGGCGCTGGGCGAGTCCAGCCGCACGCGGCCGGGCGGTGTTGATTTCCAGGGCTTTGAAGGAGCGCGCGGCTGGGCTCCACTGCTTTCTGAGGAGCCGCTGGCCGAGGTGTGGCGCACGGCCCTCGCGCAGGGGCGGGTGGTCGAGAACGACCTGGAAACCCTCCGCAGCAAAGCTCTGGGCAGCCAGCCGCGGGGCCGGCTGCTCCCTCGGGAGCGCGTGGCCCGCGTGGTGGCGCTGCCGCTCCGCGCGCATGGCCAATGCTTGGGCGTGCTCGTGGCGGGACTGGCCGGCCCGGTCGAGCCCGCCGCCGAACTCCAGCGGCTCGACTCCTACGCCAACCTGGCTGCCGCCGCGCTTTGGGAGGAGCATCGCCGCAAACTGGGCGAGGCCGCAGGGATTTCCTCCGGGGCGCTGCTCGAGTCCACCGACCAGTGCCTTCTGATGCTCGACGGCGAGGGCGTGATTCGCGAAGCCAGCCCGCCGGCTCGTCGGCACCTGGAATCGGCGGGCGCGCAATTGGGAGTCATACGTCTCGAAGACTTTTTTTCCGCCGACGCGCGCGAGCAAGTGGCCGAATGGCGTGCAGCTGCTTCCCGCGCTGTGCTGGAAGTGGAAGCCGCGCCGCGCGCGGCGCCGCTGGAGGCCGCGTTGCGCAGCGGCCTGGCCGTGCGCCTGCACGCGCAGCCCGCTTGGCCGGCGCTGGCGGAGGCCGGCGGGCGCTGGCAGATCTGGATGGAGGATTTGGCTGCGCTGCGCGCGGCGGAGCAGAAAAGCAGTCGCGCCGAAGCAGAACTCCTCGCGCTGCTCGATTCCGTGGACAGCGGCGTGCTGCTGTTTGACACCGCGGGCCGGCTGCGTCTGGTGAACGATCGCTTTGGACAACTTCTGGGCCTGGAAACTCGCCGCCTCCGGAATCTCCGCCAGGCGGACGCTTTGATCGAGGCGCTCGCGGGTCACTTCCTTGAACCGCAGGCGGTGGCCGAGCGCTGGCGCGAGCTGCTCGACCGCGGCGACGAATCGAGTTGGGACGAGCTGGAACTGCTGCGGCCCACGCGCAAGGTGGTCGAGCGGTTCGGCCGGCCGGTCCTGGACCCCGCTGGCGTGCGCCTGGGCTGGCTCGAGGTGTATCGCGACATCACCGGGCAACGCCTGATCCAGTCGAAAATGCTGCAGACCGAGAAGATGGCCGCGCTCGGACAACTGGTGTCCGGCGTCGCGCACGAATTGAACAATCCACTGACCAGCATCATGGGCTACGCGCAATTGCTGCTCAGCCGCCGCGAGGGCGCCGAACGCGCCGCCGATGCCCGCATGATCTACCAGGAAGCCGACCGCGCCGGCCGCATCGTCAAAAATCTGCTGCTCTTTGCCCGCGAGACCAAGCCCGAGCGCCGCCCCGTCAACCTCAACGAAATCGTCGAGCGCACCCTGGCCCTGCGCAGCTACGAACTCAAGGTCGAAAACATCCACGTCATTCTGGAGCTGGAGCCCGACCTGCCCACCACGCTGGCCGACGCCGCCCAGTTGCAGCAGGCCGTGCTCAACCTGGTGGTCAACGCCGAACAGGCCATCCAGCAGGGCCGCGGCCACGGCCAGGTGCGCGTGCGCACCTGGCGTCTCTCCGCGCAGCGCCTGGGGCTGGAAGTGGCCGATGACGGCCCCGGCATTCCTCCCGAGGTGGCCACGCGGATCTTCGACCCCTTTTTCACCACCAAGCCGGTCGGCGTGGGCACCGGCCTGGGGCTCTCCATCGTTTACGGCATCGTGCACGAACATGGCGGGGAAGTCTCCGTGGAAAGCCAGCCGGGACGCGGCACAAAATTCGTGCTGGAGCTGCCGATCGTGGCCCCGCCCGCGGTGCATCGCGGCGCCGAGGATGCGGCCTCCGCCTCGGCCGCCCGCACGGCGCTGGAACCGGCGGGGGCCCGACGCGAATCGGCGCAGCCGGTCGCGGCGCACCGGGAGACCGTCCTGGTGGTGGAGGACGAACCCACCGTGGCGCAGTTGATTGCCGACGTGCTGCGCGAAGAAGGCTACGCCG
Source organism: Acidobacteriota bacterium (assembly GCA_016201215.1). GTDB lineage: Bacteria > Acidobacteriota > Terriglobia > Acidiferrales > UBA7541 > QHYU01. The sequence goes on from JACQDH010000188.1 coordinate 3,541, forward strand.
TGGAAACCATGCTGGACAGCCGCGAAGCGCTCGACTTGGTCAGCCGGCTGGACTACAGCCTGGTCATCTGCGATCTGAAAATGCCGCACCTCGATGGCCGGACCTTTTATCGCGCGCTGGTGCGCGCGGGCAGCCCGTTACAGCATCGCCTGATCTTCGTGACCGGCGACACGCTCGCCGCCCATACCCTGGAATTCCTGGAGAGTAGCGGCCTGCCGTTCCTCGCCAAACCGTTTCTGGTCGAGGAACTCAAGCTGGTTGTGCACCGCGCCTTGCACGGCGCGACCCCCGGTGCACGAGTCAGCGCCGCCAGCGAGAATTCCGGATGGCCCCCAGCCGCAGCGAGGAAGTGATGACTGCAATCAAGCGCGTGATCTTTCTGGTTTGTGCCGATCCGGCCCTGACGCAACAGTTCGTGGGCGAACTGGTGGCCACCGGCGCTTCCTACCAGTTGCCGCTAGCGGTCAGTGTGGCGCAGGCGCGCCGCGCCTTCCGCCGCGTCACGCCCACAGTAATCCTGCTGGACGAATCGGCGGTCTCCGGCGGAGCTGCGCGCGACGATCAGACGGCCGAGAAGTCGCCGGAAAAAGCCCCCGAAACCGCCGGGGAAACGCTAGACTCGGCCGTGGCCCGGCTGACCGAATGGGCTCCGGTAGTCGTGGTGGCCGCGCCGGAGCGCCAGAGCGATCTGGCCTTCTTGATTACTTCCGGAGCGGTGGATTTCGTCGCGCGCGCGGGCAATTTCCTTCCTGTCGCGGTTGGTTTTCTGGAGCGCCGCGTGCACCTGGCCGAGCAAGCCGCTCGCCTGGAGGCTGCGGCGGGCTTCCCCGAGGAAGCGGCCAGCGATTTCGGTGAGATCCTGCGCCACGAGGTCAACAATCCGCTCACCGGCATCCTCGGCAACGCCGAGCTCTTGCTGGCCGAGTGGAAGAAGAAAGACGGGGATTCGCCGGACACCGCCGCCACCCTGCAACGCCTGCAGACCATTGCTGAGCTGGCCGTGCGTCTGCGCGAAACCGTGCGCCGGCTGAGCAACGCCTGGGAAAGCCGCCCCGACCACGCCCGCTCCGCCTAGCCCGCCGGGATTTCCCGCGTCTTATGTAGTGGCTTGTGTAGCGGCGCCCTTCAGGGCGCTGCGAGACCGGTGGCGGGCTGCGCCGCACGCGCGGCTTCACTTTCCCCACCCACCCTGCTAGGCTGTGCCTGCCTTGCACTACGGCAGGCCCTCCGTGGGCCGTCTCAGCCGGACGCTCTCTATCCCGGGATGAAGCCGAAGAAGCGCAAAACGCGAGCCGCTGCGCCGGCCACGGCGCTCACGCGGCTGCGCCGGGCGGTCCAGGAGCTGAGCAGCATCGTCGAAGCCACCAAGCTGCTGAACGCCACGCGCGATCTGGCCGAGCTGATCGACATCATCCTGCGCATCGCCACGCGCCAGACCGGCGCGGACCGCGGCACGGTCTTCCTGGTGGACCGGCGGCGCGACGAAATCTGGTCGTTGGTGGGCCTGGGGCTCGAGCAGGAGGAGATCCGCCTGCCTTCCTCGAAGGGCATCGCCGGCTGGGTGGCGCGGCACGGCAAGACGGTCAGCCTGGAGAACGCCTACCAGGACCCGCGCTTCGAGCCGGACGTGGACCGCCGGCTGGGCTACCTCACGCGCTCGATTCTCTGCCTGCCGATCCGCAACAAGGACGGCGAGATCGTGGGCGTGCTGCAACTGCTCAACAAGCGCTCCGGCCTGTTTCACGCCGCCGACCAGCGTTTTCTGCTGGCGCTGTCGGTGCACGTGGCGCTGGCGCTGGAAAACGCGCAGCTCCACCGCGAGCGGCTGGCCAAGCAGCGCCTGGAACGCGATCTGGAACTGGCGCGCAGCATCCAGGCCGGCTTGCTCCCGGAGCAGCCGCCCGCGCTCGACGGCTTCGAGATCGCCGTGTCGCACCGCGCCTCGCAGATGGTCGGCGGCGATTACTATGACTTCGTGCCGCTGGGCCCGGAAGCGCTGCTCACCGTCGTGGCTGACGTGGAGGGCAAGGGCGTGGCCTCGGCGCTGGTGATGGCCAACCTGCAGGCCACGCTGCGCGCGCTGGTCCTGCACCTGCACGCGCTCGAGCGCCTGGTGGCCGAGGTCAACCGCATGATCCTGGCCGATACCCGCGTGCAGAAATACCTGAGCATGTTCGTCGGGCTGCTCGACCAGCGCCAGCGCGTCCTGCACTACATCACC
>JACQDH010000202.1 GCA_016201215.1 Acidobacteriota bacterium
GGCGGCGGGCATCCCGGTGACGGCCTTCGCCCAGGCGGGAACCGAGGGGGACGCCGTCGAGGCGGCCCGGCGGATCGGCTTCCCCGTGGCGGTCAAGCTGAACTCCCCGGACGTCACGCACAAGTCCGACGTGGGCGGAGTCGTGCTGGGGGTGGCAGACGAGGCCGGGGTGCGGGCCGCTTTCCGAAAGTTCCGACAGATCGAGGAGGCCGGGGGATTCCGGGCCGGTGGCGCGCTCGTGTGCGCGATGGCGCCGCCGGGCCGGGAGGTCATTGTGGGGGTGACGCGGGATTCCCAGTTCGGCCACGCGGTGATGTTCGGGATCGGTGGGACGCTGGTGGAGGTGCTGAAGGACGTCTCGTTCCGGCTCGTTCCGCTCTCAGGTGCGGATGCGGCGGAGATGATCTCGGAGGTCCGGGGCTCGAGAGCCCTGAGAGGGGTCCGGGGCGGCAAGGCGGCGGACTTCGCCGCACTGAAGGACCTGCTTCTCCGAGTCTCGGACCTGGTCCGAAAGAACCCGGACGTCGAGGAGATGGACCTGAACCCCGTGTTCGTCTACGAGAAGGGGGTGCTCGTGGCGGACGCGCGGGTCGCGCTGGGGAGCTCCCGCCGGGGCTGAACGGGGCGAGTCGTGCGGAGCCTGAAAGGGGAAACGCTGTTCATTATGGGAGCTAGAGGGGGATTCGGGAAAGCGTGCGTCTTCGGCACTTGGGGGACTTCCTGTTCAGATAGCCTAGAGGGGAGTGCTGAGCAGATGCAGCGAAGCCAGGGTTTAGGTCTGCGGTTCACCCCCAAGCCGCGCCAGACAGCGCGGCCTCTCCGGTCACAACGGTGGTACTGTGGAGGGCGCGCTCTTTCCCTGCGGCCCCTGATGCTCCGATCCAACCGGTTTTCGCCCGAGCGCTGACGCCTCGCAGTTTCTCACTCCCATACCGGCAGGTGACACCAAGTTTGGCATGAAACACCGCCGGTGACTCCCAGCCGAGGTCTCCCTTAAAAAACGGCAGTATGTTGCATTTTTCGGCAAGCACAGCCAACTCGTTCTTTTTCGTCGGAGCCACGAGGGAGATACTCTTGGAGTGTTGGAAAGATTACTCATTGCTATGATGAGCATGGCTCCCCCTCCGTGTACAGAAGTGTCTTTGTCCAATTCCTGCCTGCTCGCGCCGCGATAACGCTCTGAAGAGAGCTTGAGTCGTTCCGAAGGAGCACGCGATGGGAGACCGACTGGAAACCCGCCTTAAAATCAAACGGGGCACCGCATACGTCGGTCGGCGTGTGCGGCGCTTTCTGGGGCTGGACAGACCGGACGATGTCAAGCGGAAGCTGGAGACCTACCGCCGGTACTGGGAAGATGCGGCGCGAATCCTCTCCGCGGAGTTTGTACCTCTGACGGATGGATTCTGGGAGGTTCGGCTGAATGGCCGGAGTACGCGGATCCACGGTTGGCATGTGCCGCTCGGCGATCCGGTGGCGATTGCGATCTCTCGGAATAAGCCGCTTTGCTATCAGTATGCGATGAACTGCGGTGTGCCCGTTCCCCCGCACGGAGTTTTCCGGCTGGAAGAAATGGCCCAGGCAAGGAAATTCCTCGCCCAGAACCCGGGGATCTACGTCGTGAAGCCGACGAGCGGTGCCGTCTCCGGCGGCGCCATCACCACCCATGTCCGCACGCCCAGGCAACTGGAGGATGCAGCCGTTGCGGTTTCCTTTTTCACCGAAGAATTTCTTCTGGAGAGAATGATTTTCGGCGAGTCGTTTCGCCTGCTCTACCTGGACGGTGCTATGATCCATGCCGTACGGCGGCGTGGAGTACGGGTAGTTGGAGACGGCCGCTCGACAATCGCAGAGCTGCTCACCGGGCAAGGTCTCGCGAAGGCTGCGCTCGACCTCACCACCTGGGCGACACTCGAGTCGCAGGAGTTATTGCCGCACAGCGTGCCCGCAAACGGACGGGAAATTCTGGCCCGGTCGTTGCCCGCAGGGCTGAGCAAGAGGCAGAAGCTGTGCACGGATTACGATGAAAAGATCACCCATCTCATCTGCCCGGCGATTGTCCGGGCCATCGAGCGCTTGCTGGAAGTTCTCGGAACCAAGATTGCCGGCGTGGATATTGTGACCACCGATCCCACCGCTTGCCTGAAGGAAAGCGGCGGAGTGCTGCTGGAAGTGAATCCGCTGCCGGGGATCCACCGCCACTACATGACCCCGGAAGACCATGGGCCCGATTCGGTCGGCGTCAAAGTTCTCAAGTACCTGCTGCAGGAATCGAGGCACACCCCTCTGGAACCAGCACTTACCATGGCCGGCTTCGCTGCGGATCGCCGAATTACCCACCCGCGCGACTAAGGACTGCAAATCGCCGGAGCGCGCTCCTCACCAGGGGATTTCCCGGGCGGAACTCAGATTCCGCCTTTCTCCGCTCCGCTTCGAGAGCACAGGGGTTGACCGTGAGGGGCCGTCACCGGGCGCGATCCCGAAGCCACACGGAACCGGCAACTTCCTGCCTTGTGCACTCCGTGGAACACCGGACCAATCCTGCAATTGTGGGCTTCGGCGGCAACGAATATGATTTCGTTCCAGAGGCCAGGAAGCTCAGATGACCCTCAGAAGGCGCAGCGCGCTGCTGATCCGTCTAATCTGCGCGGGTACCGCTGTTCTGTGGATTCTGCTCGTGGTGGTGAATCCCAGTCTGCTCGAGCGGTTTGAACTGGCTGCCCTGGATACCGAACTGCACCTGGCGTCTGCTTCGCGCGCCTCCTCGGACATTGTCATCGTAGCACTCGACGAGCGTGCCGTGCACCGCTACGGGCCCTTGCGCTGGCCGCCGGCGCTGATGGCCGAAGTGCTCACCGCGCTCGACCGTGTCGGCGCGCGCGTGATCGCCTTTGATTTCGTTTTTTCGGGGGATGGCGACCGGCGCGCACAAGCGGCGACGCCGGGGCCGTCGCGTTACTTGCCGCTGTGCGAGGCGGTCGCGCGCAGCGGAAAAGTGGTTCTGGGCACCTACTTCGATTTTGAATCCGACCCGGAGGACCGTCCCGCTCCTCCCGACTTCCGCGAGCATCGCGCGCGGAGCGTCCGCTATCTCGGCGGCGCGACCCCGGCGACGGCGGAGGCGCCGGTGCCCCTGGCCAGCGAAGTCCACCCGCTGGCGCCGGAACTGGCGGCCGTGGCGCACAGCTTTGGACATCTGAACATCGTGCCCAGTCCCGGCGATGGGATCATGCGCTGGCTGCCCCTGGTCGCGCGCTATCAGAATGATTTCTACACCGACTTCGACGTGGAGGTGGCGCGCACCTATTTGGGCAACGTCCGCGCCGAGCTGCTCCTCGGCCGGCGACGGGTCGAAGGCGTGCAACTGGGCCCGCGACGCATCACCACCGACGAGCGCGGGCAATTGCTGATCCGCTTTGCCGGCGGGCGTGGCAGCTACACAACGCTTTCGGCCGCCGACCTGCTCGCCGCGAGAATCCCCCCGGAGCAGCTTCGCGATCGTATCGTGCTGGTGGGTTCGACCGCGGCCGGCGCCGCCGACGTTTGGGCCACGCCGCTCGACCCGCTGCTGCCCGGCGTGGAGATCCATGCCAATGCGATTGATAACCTGCTGCATGGCAACTATCTGGTGCGCAACTGGCAGACCCGCCTGCTGACCTTTGTCGTGCTCGCCCTGCTGGGCCTCGGCGGCGGGCTGGTTCTGCCCTGGGCGCTGGGTTTCGGCCTGCGGCGCCTCGGAGCGTTGGCGGCAGCGGTGGTTGCGGCCGGGCTGGTGGGCCACTACTTGCTGTTCACGCGCACGGGCTACGCCGTGGGCCTGGTGTCGCCGCTGCTGGCCATGGTGACGCTGCTGGGAGGCACCCTGGTGGCCAGCTACTTCACCGAAGAAAAGCAGCGTCAGCAGGTGGAACGCAGCTTCGAGCACTACCTGGACCGCAGCGTCATCAACGAGCTACTGGAGCGCCCGGAGCGGCTGCGGCTGGGCGGCGAGCGCCGCGAGTTGTCCGTGCTGTTCTGCGACATTCGCAATTTCACCAGCCTCGCCGAGGGCCTTCCCCCCGAGGCCACCGTGGAGATGCTGAACGAGTTCTTCACCACCATGACTGGAGTGATCTTCTCGCGCCGCGGCTTGGTGGACAAGTTTGTGGGTGACCAGATCATGGCGGTGTGGGGCGCGCCGCTCGAGCGCGCCGACCACGCGGCGCAGGCCTGTGCGGCGGCGCTCGAGATGACCAAGGCTTTCGGCGAACTCAAGGCACGCTGGGCCAACCTGCCGGTCTGCGCCTGGGATCCGGCGCGGAAAGAAAGCCAGGCGGGGCCCACTACAATCAACTGCGGCGTGGGGATCAACTCCGGGCCCATGGTGGTCGGCAACATCGGCTCAGCGCGCCGAATTTCCTACACCGTGATCGGCGACCACGTGAACGTGGCCTCGCGCCTCGAGTCGCTCAACAAGCTCTACGGCACGCAAATATTGGTCGGTCCGCCCACCTATGTGGCCGCGCGGGAGGAGTTTCGTTTTCGGGAAATCGATCGGTTGCGCGTGCGGGGACGCACGCAAGCGCAGGTCGTGTATGAGTTGCTCGGCCGCAACCACACGCCGGCGCTCGATGAGGATTGGCTGGCTGCGTTTGCCGAGGGCCTGGAAACCTACCGCCAGCAGGACTGGGCCGCAGCGGCCCGCGCCTTTGCCGCCGCGCTCGACCGTAATCCATTCGATGCCTGCGCGAAGTTTTACCTGTCCCGCGCCGAGCATTTCGCTAAGAATCCTCCCAAGGAAGAGCGGGAAGGCGCCCTCTATCTTCGTTAGTTCCACTCCGCGAGTGGGGCAGGGAACTGGACCAGCGCCGGCAAGGAGGCCGATGATGAACGTGCTGCTCTCTATTGTCCTGGCATTGCCGGTGGCGCTTCAGCCGCAGGCTGCCGCGCCCCCGAGCGCGGAGGCTCAGCCCGTCGCCGCGGTGACTCAGGTGTCGGGCGAAGTCTTGGTGCGTCACGGGCAGGCGTGGGCCCTCGTGGACAAGGTGCCGATGAACCTGGTGAGCGGTGACACGGTGACCACCGACCGCGGCCGCGCCGAAGTCCACTTCCTGGCCGACGATTCCACTCTGGTTCTGGATGTGGGCACCCACCTGAGCATCTCCGAGACCCCCACGCGTACGGGCTGGCTGCGCCGCGTGGAGATTTTTCTCGGCGACGTATGGTTTCATATGCAACACAGCCTGAAAGGTAACACCGAGCTGGCCACGCCCACCGCCGTGGGCGGATTGCGCGGCACTCAGGGGCTGATCCACGTGGAGAACGAGAATCAGAGCAATTTCACCTTGTCCGAAGGAGAGCTGGAGATCGCCCAGGTGGCCGGAGCCGGCGGCGGACCGGACGCCGCCAAGGGTATCAGTCTCCATGCCGGTGAGACCTTGCAGGCGTCTCGCAACAAGCCGTTGCACGTGAGCAAAGCCGCTGCGCTGCCCGCGCGGCCGGCGGTCAATGTGCCTGCCAATCAATTGCCCAAGCCGCGCGCGAACTGGCGGGAACTCATGAGCAAAGACCGGCGGCCGCCGGCGGTGAGTCGGGCCCCTGCGGTTTCCAGTCGCCCGGCTGCTCCAGGCAAGGCGGCCACGCCGGCAAAGCCCGGACAAACCACGAAGCCGGTGAAGAATGCTCAGCAGCACAAGCCGCCCTCGCTTAGATAGAGGTGAGCGCTCGGCACGTTCGAAACACCGCGAGTCTTGACCGCGGCTCGTGGAAAGTATCTGTGGATGCGCCAAGGAGGAGAGTGCGTGCCTGCTCCCTTCGCTTCCGAGAAGTCCGCGTCGGCGGAAAACCCCTTTCCGGCGTATCTTACCGCGCTATAATGCGGCCCGGCGTTGCGTAAACTTTCTTGTACCGCACTCACTTTCGGCCACGTCCCAGTTCATGGTGAGACGGGCGGCACGGCGCAGACCTCGACGGCGCTTCAGGACGATTCGGCATCCAAGTCATGAGGCTTTCGGTGCTCTGGAGAAAGAAGTTGAAGGCGTTTGCTACCCTCTGCCTGCTGCTGGCGGCGGTCCCCGCGGAGAGCCAGCATAGCCAGCCGGAGCCCGGCGTTGCTTCGGCGCAAGTCCGTAAGCTCACGCTCCGCGACGCTCTGGAGCTGGCTGATCGGCAGAACTTGGACCTGGCCGCGGCCCGTCAGCGGCGCGCCGTGACGCAAGCGGGCGTGCAGATCGCCCGGCAGATCCCCAACCCGAACAGCAGCTTTGGGGCCAGCCGCGACTTCCCGCACCAGAGTCTGCTCTTTGAGCAGCCGCTGGAAATCGGCGGCAAACGCCAGCGCCGGATCGAACTCGCCAAGCAGCAAGTCACCCTGACCGGCCTGGAGATCGAAACCTTCGCCCGGCACGTGCGCCGCAGAGTTCGCCAGGCGTTTTTCGCCGCGGGGACCTCGCGGGGCCTCTCCGCCCAGCGGGCGCAAGCCCTCGAGCTTGCTCGACGCGTGCGCGACACCGCGCAGGCGCGCTTTGATGCCGGCGATGTCCCGCAGCTTGAGGTGTTTCAGGCCGAGCTGGAGGTGTCGCGCGCCCAGGCCGATCTGGCCGTGGCGCGGCAGCGCGAAAAAGTGGCCTTCAGCCAGCTCAATGCGCTGCTCAATGAGCCGCCGGAAACCATGTGGGATACAGCAGGCACGCTCGAAGATTTGCCGCCGCAAGTCGCTCTGCAAGATGTCGTCCAGCGCGCCTTGGAATCCAGCGCCGAGATCCGTCATCTCCTCCAGGAGCAGAGAATCGAGCAGAGCCGCCGCGCGTGGCTGCAGGCCGAGCGTATCCCGAACCTCAACGTGCAGTTCGGAAGCGATTTGGATGCGCCGGGAGACTTCCGTGTCGGCCCACGGGGACAACTCTCCCTCGTGGTGCCCCTGTTCACGCGCAACCAGGGAGAGATTGCTCAGTCGCTGGCCAGCCAGCGCGCGCTGGAAGGCGAAGTTGCAGCCGCGCGGCGTGCGGTGGCCGCGCGCGTCGCGGCGGTGTATTTTGAGTGGAACGCGCGGCAAACCCAGGTGGAGCTTTTCCGCCGCACCCTGCTGCCCGCCGGGCGGCGCCTGCAAAGCCTGGCCGAAGAGAGCTACCGGGCCGGCAAGGCCAACCTGCTGACCGTGCTGGACGCCCAGCGCAACGTCCAGCAGGTCGAGCGCGACTACCTGGAGAGTCTGCTCGCGCTCCAGGCCGCTTTCGCGGACCTGGAAGAGACGGTGGGAGCTTCACTCGACTAAATGCGCGACCCATCCAACTTGCTCAACGGGATGAAGGTAGCCCGGTTCCTCAGACTCGGGGCAGTAGCCTTCAAGAGCCCCGCCTCTCCAGAAGCGGGCGGCACAGGCTACAAAGGCAGGGCCCAGATTACGACACGCACTCACCCAGCGATGATGTTGTCTCTGCTCTTGCTTCTGACCGGCGCTTCCTGCTCGCACAGGTCCTCGGCGGGGGACGACCAGGGGGAGGGGAAGGACAATCTTGGCGCGGTGGTTGCGGAAGTGACGCTGACACGCGTCGCGCGCGCCGAGATCAGCCAGATGCTGGTGGTGACCGGCACGATCGCCGCGCTGCCCAATCAGGATGTACGCGTCAGCTCCCTGGTCCCCGGCCGCCTCGCGCAGATGAAGGTTGCCGAGGGCGACCGCATCTCCGCCGGACAATTGGTGGCGCAGATTGAAGAGCAGCCTTTCCGCGACCAGCTTCAGCAGGCCGAGGCAGCCGCGGCCACCGCACGGGCAAATCTTGAGAATGCCAAACTCTCTCGCGCCCGCAACGAAAACCTTTTCGCGCGCGGTATTGCCGCTCGCAAGGACTTGGAAGACGCGCGAACACTGGAAACCGTCGCCGAGGCCGCCGTCCGCCAGACTGAAGCTGCGCTGGCACTGGCCCGCCTGCAACTCTCGCGCTGCGAAGTTCGCTCGCCACTGAGCGGCAGCGTGGTCAAGCGCTTCGTCAATGTGGGCGAGCAGGTGGACGGCTCGGCGGCTCAGCCCATCCTCGAAGTGGCCAACCTCCGCGAGGTCGAGCTGTTTGGCAACGTGTCCTCAGTTTACCTCGGCAAAATGCGGCCAAACCAGACTCTGCCCATCTTGAGCAGTGCTTCTCCCGGTAGAGCATTCTCCGGGCGGGTGGTGGCGATTTCGCAGGCGGTTGATCCGGCCACCAACTCCGGTCTGATCCGCATCCGCATTGCCAACGGAGACGGGCTGCTGCGTCTGGGGATGTTCCTCAATGCGCAGGTGCCCGTCGAAACGCACGCCCAGGCGCTCGTCGTGCCGCCTCAGGCCATCTATCGCGACCAGCAAGGCCAGCCGCACGTGTACCGGGTCGAGGGCGAGAACGCCACTTCGATCCCGGTGCAGACCGGTATCGAGTCGTCGGACCATATTGAGTTGCTTTCCGGCGTTGCGGAAGGCGACGCGATCATCCTGGGTGGCGGCTATGGTCTCGGCGAGAAGACCAGGATCAAGGTGCCGGCCCGGGCCAAGCCATGAACGTGGTGCGCTTCTGCCGGGAGAACCGCTACGCGGTTTACCTGCTGACCGCATTTCTGACCGTCGCGGGTTTTTCCTCGGTTTTCCTCCTTCCGAGCAACATTTATCCCGAGCTGAACTTTCCGCGCATCCTTATTCTGGCGCACTCGGGCGACCTCGCGCCGGAAACCATGCTGCTGACGGTCACGCGCCCGCTCGAGGAATCGGCCAGCACCGTGCTGGGCGTGCGACGGGTGCGCTCGAAGACCATTCGCGGCGCCAGCGAGATCGCCGTACTTTTTCACCCGGGCATGGACATGCAGTACGCGCTGCAACTCGTCCAGGCGCGCGTCAGCGAAGCGCGTGCCGCGCTTCCCGCGGACACGGACATCGTGGTCGAGCGCGTCACCCCCGCTGTCTTTCCCGTGGTCAGCCTGATCCTGAATGGCCCGGTGCCCAGCCAGGACTTGCGCGACTACGCCTTCTACGTCCTGCGGCCGCTATTCAGCCGGGTTTCGGGCGTGGGCCGGGTCGAAGTCCAGGCCAGCGACACCCGGGAAATCTCCGTCATCGTGGACCCCCAGAAGCTGTTAGCGCACCATCTCTCGCTCGTGGAGGTTGCCGACCGGCTCCGCGCCACCAACCAGGTGACCTCGGTGGGGCGGTTGCAGAAGGACTACCTGCAATACCTGGTCTTGACCACTAGCCAATTCCGCGATCTCGAAGAGATCCGCAACACCGTGGTGGCCGTTGAAGGTCAGGTTCCCATCCGCCTGCGGGAAATCGCCGAGGTGCGCGACGGCGTAGAGGATCGCCGCACGCTCATCACCGGCAACGGGCAGCCGGCGGCGCTGATCAATATTTCCCGGCAGATCGGCGGCAATATCTTGCAGATCGCCAGCGACGTCAAGCACCTCGCCACCCACTTGGGCACGGCCATTCCGCAGACCCTGCGTCTCTCGCTGGTCTATGACCTCGCCGAGTTCGTCGAGAGCGCCATCGGCAACGTCCGCGACGCCATTCTGATCGGCGCGGTTCTGGCCGTGCTTATCCTGTTTGTGTTTCTCCGCGAAGGCCGCACCACGCTGATCGCGGCCACGACGCTGCCGCTCTCCGTCATTGGCACGTTCTTCTTCCTAAAGGTCTTCGGCGGCACGCTGAACCTGATGTCGCTCGGCGGCCTGGCGATTGCCATCGGCCTGATCATCGACGACGCCGTAGTGGTCATCGAAAACATCTACCGCCACGTGGGCCTGGGCAAATCTCCGGCGCAGGCCGCTGAGCTGGGCACGCAGGAACTGCTCGGGCCGGTGGTGGGCTCGACCGCAACCACGCTGGTGGTCTTCCTGCCGCTCGGACTGCTCAAAGGCGTCGTCGGCGAGTTCTTCACCGCGCTGTGTCTGACGCTCGGCGTCTCCGTTCTTCTCTCCTTGGCCTTTGCGCTGACCATCATCCCGCTGCTGTCGCAGCGGTTCCTGCGGCGCGAGGCGTACCGGCCGTCCTCGGCACGGTTCATCGAGCCCGTAAATCGCGCCTACGAGAAGGCTGTGCGCTAGGCCTTGCGCCGCCGCGCCGCAATAGTGGGCGGCACTCTGCTCTCGGTGCTTGTGGGCGTGTTGCTGTTCTACTGGATGGAGACCGGATTCCTCCCGGAGATGGACGAAGGCGGGTATGTCCTGGATTACTGGACTCCGCCGGGAACCTCGCTCGCGGAGACCGACCGAATCCTCCACCTGATCGAGCAGCGCATCCAGCAGATGCCGGAGACGACCTCATTCTCACGGCGTACCGGTGCCGAACTGGGAATGTTTGCCACCGAACAGAACCGTGGCGACATTCTGGTCAAGATGAAGCCGCGCTCCCAGCGCAAGCGCTCGATCGCTGAGGTCATCACCGACCTGCGCGCCCAGATCCAGCAGAACATTCCCGGCGTGCTCGTGGAGTTTGTCCAGATCCTTCAGGACATGATCGGCGACATGGAAGGCAACCCGGAACCGGTGGAGATCAAACTGTTTGGTAGCAGCATGCCCGTGCTGGTAAAAGCGGCCGAGGAGCTGGGCCCGAAGATCCGAAAAATTCCAGGCATCGTGGACTACAAGGCGATTCAGAAAGGCAACCCCGAGATCATCTTCCACGTGGATCCCATCCTCGCTGGCCGCGTGGGCCTGACCGTGGATCAGGTCTCGCAGCAGGTCAGCGCCGGATTGCTTGGCCTCACGGAGACGCAGTTCCGCGAGGCCGACCGCACCATCGGCATCCGCGTGCGATTTCCAGACAGCTTTCGCTGGAACTACGCCAACATCCAGCAGTACCCCATCGTGACCTCGGCCAAGCAGATTGTGCCGCTCGCCTCGGTGGCCCGGATCGAGCAGGTGCGCAGCGCCAACCAGCTCAATCGGGAGAACCAGCGGCTGATGGTGGCGCTGACCGCGCGGCTGGAGAACCGCGACCTGGGCAGCGCCATTCGCGACGTCCAGCGCGTGATGCGCGAGGTGCACCTGCCCGTCGGCTGCACCTACGAAATCGGCGGGCAGTACGAAAGCCAGCAAAGTTCCTTCCGCGACCTGCTCTCTGTGCTCGGCCTGGCGCTCGCCGCGGTGTTCACCGTACTGGTCGTTCAGTTCCGCGCCTTCCGGCCGGCCCTGATCATCCTCTCGGCCGCACCGCTTTCCCTGGTCGGTGTTTTCGCCATGCTGAAGCTGACCGGCACCCCGCTGAACGTCTCCTCGTTCATGGGCATCATTCTGATGATCGGGCTGGTGGTGAAAAACGGCATCATCCTGTTTGAATACGTGGATAAGCTCTGGGCGGAGCAGGGATTGCCCTTGCGCGAGGCGCTGGTGGCCGCGGGCACGATCCGCGTGCGCCCCATCCTGATGACTACCCTGGCGACCTTGTTCGGGCTGCTGCCGCTGGCGCTTGGACTGGGCGCCGGCGCCGAACTTCAAAAGCCGCTGGCGCTGGCGGTGATCGGCGGGCTGACGCTCTCGACGTTCGTCACCCTGCTGGTCATGCCCGTGCTCTACTCGCTGCTGGAGCGCCGCAGCGCATAGGGGAAGCCGCTACGGCCTCACGGCTTCTTCTTGGCCACAAACGTCCCCTTGGGCTGGTAGAAAACTGCTCCGGTCACCATGCCAGATGTATCCTGGTTGAACTCGATGCTGTAGCCGCTGACGCCCTTAAGCTCGAACAGCGTCCCCCTTCTTGGAACCAGCTCGTACTCGCGGCTGGCCAGCGTTAGGATCAGCGTCTTTTCGCCGCGGAGAGAGACGGCCGCCACGTTTGGGCCCACTTCATACTGTCCGACGAGGATTTCGAGGAACGCGCGTTCCGTCATCCGCCGATCGGGCCGGCGCGTGAAGACAACCGGCTTCACCGCGGGCTCCATGGGGATGGTGAGGCTGCCGATGTCCCCCGCGTCGTTGGTGAAGAAGCTGACCTTGGTTCTCTCAATGGGATTCAGGGGATCGGGCGGGGTCTCGAAGATGTCGTAGTGGAAATGCTTGAGCAGGGAGGAGAGCCGGTTGTAGGTAAGCGTCAGTTCATCCTTTTCCCTCCCGATCCCGACGCTCCCATAGCCTGGATTCTCGTACTCCCCCACGTACTCCTGCAAATCGTGCGCGGGATGAGTGCCCTTCTTCTGGATTGTGAATCCCTTCTGCTTTGCCTCCGCCTCGGACGCGTCGTTCTTGTGCAGGTCATCGAGCAGGCGCTGGTTCCAGGGAACCTGGTCCAGGCCCAGCAGCCGGTCATAGGTGTTGTAGGCGAGGATGCTCGGCAAGCTGTTCCGGTTGGATTCGAGGTTCGTCAGCACGACCACGCCGAGGTTGTCCTGCGGCAGGAAGCTCAGCAACGCGGTGAAGCCGTCGATGGCTCCCCCATGGGAAACCATCTTGTGTCCGCGGTAGCTGCTGATGCTGAGCGCCATGCCGTAGCTCACGTGGCCGATCTCCGGGTAGCGCAGCGCGCTGGGTGCGACCATCTGCGGGGTGGTCATCTGCGCCACGTTGCTTTCCGACAGCACACGCGTCTCTCCGTGTTTTCCCCTGCCGAGGTACATCAGCAGGTACTGCGCCATGCCCTCCGCGTTGGAATTGATCGATCCTGCCGGACCAAGGGCATCGATCACGCGGAAGGGCACCTCCTTGACTTCTTCCGTGCTTCCCTCCTTGGCCACCTTGTAGGGATGCGCGAAGTCCGAGGACTTCTGCGAATCGCTCACGGCAAAATTGCTGCTCTGCATTCCCAGCGGGGCAAAGATTCTCTGCTGCACCAGGTCTTCCCACTTCACTCCGGAGACATGGCTGGCCAAGTATCCGGCGGTCACGAACATCAGGTTGTTGTACTGGTAGGTGCTGCGGAAATCCTTGCTGGGCTCGAGGTAGCGGAGCCGCTCGACCAGTTGCGCGCGCGTCAACTCGGAGTTGTACCACAGGGCGTCGTGTCGCGGCAGGCCCGAGCGGTGCGTCACCAGGTCGCGCGGTGTCATGTGCTCGCTGGCCACCTCGTCGTACATCCGGAAGCTCGGCATGTACTCGCGCACCGGTTTGTCCCATTCGAGCTTGCCCTCGTCCACCAGCCGGGCCAGCGAGGCCGCGGTGAAGGACTTGGTGATCGAGCCGATGGCGAACAGCGTCTGCGGTGTCACGGGGAGTTGGTTCTTCACGTCGCGGAAGCCGTAGCCCCTTGACAGGATCACCTTGCCGTCCTGCACGATCACCAGGGACAACCCGGGAACTTTCCAGTCCTTCATCGCCTGGGCCACGAAGGTATCGAAGCCCTCCAGCTTGGAGGTTGTTGCGGCCTGTTCGGCCGCGCGGGTCGTCGGTTTGCCTTTGGGAGCCGGTTTGGTCTTCTGCTGGGGCGCCACGGGTGGCGTGGTCACGCGAATTTCCTGCTGGGCCGCGACCCGGATACTTGGGGTCACGAGCAGGGACAAACACAGACCAAGGGACAGCCAGCTACGCATAGCGCCTCCTCGAGGAGTGAACACCGACCCGATATCAGGCCGCACGGAGCCCGATTGTACTGAAACAGGTAATACATCGTCTCCGTTTTTGCGACAGGTGATTGACACTGCCTGGCTCGAGGGCTACCATCCACCAAAGTCTAAGGGTCGGTCGCGAGGGATTCACATGCCAGCGTGTTGCAGATTTCTCGTGGCTTTCCTGCTGCTGTTCTTGGTGGCGGGGGTCGCTCCGCGCGCTGCCGCGCAGGGCGATTTCGAGTGGCGCGTGCAATTGAAGCAGAACATCGTCGCCCCGAGCAACATCGAGGCGGAGAACATCTGTCACCGCACGCACAGCTTTCAGGTCGAGCCGGCGTCTTTGCCGTTCATGCGCCTGCTCGGGCCCGGCTCGTTTTCGGTCAGCCCCGGCCGGTCCCACAAGGTCCCGGTCGAGTTCGACACGCGCAACCAGAAACCAGGGCAACAGGAGGCCGTCATTGTGGTGAAATGTCTGACCTGCAAGAGCGAGAAAGGCTGCCGTCAAGACCACAAGAACCTGCATGTCTTTCTCACCGTTCTTCCTGCCGCGCCCAACTGGTCCGGCGTCCATCCCGAACAGAAGGGCTCGGCGACGCAGAGCCCCACGCTGCGGTGGTCAAACGTTTCGCCCGAAAAAAAGCCGCTGTAGGGGTTCCGGGCGGCGACATTCCGTTTTACTGTGAGGTCGGCAATGAGTCTTGCGCTCCTGCGTTCCCGTTCTTCCGTATGGATGGTTCCTTTCTGCCTGGCGATTCTCGCCGGACTGCTGCCCGGGGTCGCCCACGCGCAGTTGCCCTACGCCCCCCCGACCGCCTGCAAGCAGCTTTGGGATGAAGCCAGCGCCCAGGCCGCGCAGGCCGCGCAGGAAAAGGCCAGCTTGGCGGCGGGTGCTGCACCGAGCGCCGCGGCCAGCCGTTGGGCGCAAGCCTGGACGCAAGCCTGGATCGCCCCTTGGACCGCGCCGGCCACGGGGTTGCAGCCGTCGCGCGCCGACCGTTGCTGCGACAGCAACTGGTTCGAACTCGCTGCGCAAACCGGCAAGGCCGGCTGGGTAACGGCATGGAAGGCGGCCGGCGGGTTGAGCGGCCCAGACAAGGCGTGGGCCGAAAAGTATGCCGACAGCTACGCCGGGGAATGGGCAAGAGAGTGGTTCGTGTCCTATCCGTGGTTGTGTGCCATGGCGCGCGCGAAGGCTCAAGCCGAGCGTTTTCGCGATCGCGCGCGCTTCAGCGACGCCACTGCCGACGCGTGGGCGTGGGCCTGGGCAGACCTCGACGTTTGGGCGCAAGTGCGTGCGTCGGTCTGGACTGAAGTGTGGACGAAGGCAGGATCCGCCGCCTGGGCCAAGGCGGGCGCCGAGGCGATGACCGCCGCGGCGGCATCCGCGGAGAGCACGGCCCTGGCCGCAGTCTCAGGCAATTGCGCCCTTGCGGCGGCCAGCGCCTGCGCCAGAGCCGCTGCGGCTGCCTACGCTGCAGCTTGGGCCGCGGCAGGTTCCAGTGCGTACAGCTCCGCGTACGCAGAGGCTTCCGCCGAGGCCATGGCGCGAGCGTTCGCAGAAGCCTGGGCCGGGGCGATGTCCGGCGCAAACGCGGAAGCATTTGCAGCCGCCTATGCGAAAGCGTTTGCGAAAGCGGGAGCAAAGGCGTTTGCTGCCGTTTGGCGATTGCGGCTGGCTGACGAAGGGCAGCTATCCCAGATTGTTAAATGGTGGAAAACCCCGGGGGTCCCGCAGCCTCCATTCCAGTCGATTTGGAAACTCCTCGCTGCGGCACGGGCCGAGGCAACCAAGAAAGCGGTAGCAGAGGCTTGGGCTATTGCCTGGGCAGAGGCCCCGCCCGCCTTCGCTAGCGATTTCAAACACGTGCGATCATACGTGTACGAATACCTACACGCCTGGACCAGTAGCTGGGTCAACTCCTGGACGGAAAGTTGGGCATATGCCTGGGCCCGCGCCTGGGCAGAAGCCTACGCCTTGGCCTGCTCGCGGGCGGCCGCTGTGGCCTGTGCCCAGTGCCCGCCGTGTACCACGACGACCACAACGGGGCGCCCGCGCACCATCGAGCGGCCAAGTGGTTTCACTTATACGCTGGTCGGACTAGGCGTGACCGCCGGCAGCATCATCCAGATCGTCGTGCGCAACACCACCGGCGAGCCAATCGTCGTCGAGGTGCCCGCCGGCACTGTCTTCAAGCCCAGCGACCCGCAGCACCAGCGCATGGTCATCTCCGAGGATCAGCGCGTCACCGTGCCATCCAATCAGACCACGCAGGCTCCCTTGCAGGGATACTGTCTTGATTACGGCAAGCTGCCACCCCCACCCACGACCCTGGGCGCGCTGGCCACCGAACCTGTGCTCGTGGCCGCGCTGGACCCCAGGTTCGCTTTGTCTTCCACGCTCGGTCCGCAGGCCCCGGGCGGCGCTGTGAAGTATCAGCTCGATGAGAATCCCGCTGCCTACGCGCCGTTCCTCCGCATTATCGAGTCGGGGAATCGTCTGGCGGGTGAAGGCAAGTTCCACACGGACCTGCCGCCGGACAAGCACAAACTGGCTGTCATCCAGCGCGCCTTGTGGACCTACGCGACGCGCAACACGCCCACGCCGCACACCCGCGAGACTCTGCTCGCCGACATCCGCCGCCAGGTGAAGGAATCCGGCGGGACACAGACCGAGGAGCAAATCCAGGAGCTGGTGACGCACATCGCCGAAGACATCGAAAGCGTCCTCCGCGCCGCCGAACGGAAGTAACGAAAGTCGCCACGCCGAGTTCGTTTTCGGATCGAGCGCCATGGTCTGGGCGCCGCCCGGCTGGCGGATATAACCCGAGTCATTGCTCAGGGCATCCAATAACACGGGGAACTGGGTCAAGGAATTCATTTGGCAGAGCGGCTGCGAAGCGATATCCTCCTGTTTCAGCCTTGGACGCTTCCAGCCGCGTTCCGCAGCGACTTCCAGCCCGGCCCGAAAGCAACGAGCAAGAGGACTACAGATTCAGTCTTTTTCTGGGGGCATCGGTCATGAAACGACTCATCGTGCGTCGAGCTTTGCTTGCGCTTTTTGGCATGTTCGCCTTGGCTCTCTCGGTGTCGGCCGACACGCTAGAACTGAAAGATCGCCGGGTGATCGTCGGGAAATACCTCGGCGGCACGCAGTCCAACATCCGCTTCGAGGTCAACGGTAGGGTCGAATTGTTTCCCGTCGAAGAGATCGTGGCCCTGACCTTCGGGGCAGACGCCAGGACTACGAGGGAAGAATCCCAGGCACCGGCCGGCGCTCCGCCGGTCACTTCTCGATCCGCTGCCGAACGCGCCGGTCGGCCCCATAGGGTCACTGTCCCAGCGGGAACGCGCATTCTCGTGCGCATGATCGATAGTGTGGACTCGGAGAGGAACCGCGTCGGCGACAAGTTCCGCGCCAGCCTCGAAGAAGATCTGACCGTTGAGGAGGTGGTCGTCGCGCCGAAGGGCACCGACGTGTATGGCCGGCTCGCCGAGGCCAAGGAGGCCGGGCATATTTCGGGCAAGTCGGAGCTGAAGTTGGAACTCACCGACATTCTGATCAACCAGCAGTTGCAGCCGATCGTCACCGGGGATTACGAGGTCAGTGGCAAATCGCGCGGCGGAAACAGCGCCGCAAAGATCGGTGGCGGCGCCGCCGTCGGCGCAATCATCGGCGCGATCGCGGGCGGCGGCAAGGGCGCCGCGATCGGGGCGGGCGTGGGCGCCGGCGCGGGCACGGTGATCCAGGTGCTCACCCGGGGAGAGCAGGTCCGCGTGCCCAGCGAGACCCTGCTGGAGTTCCGCATCGAGCAGGCTTTCACGGTCGAGCCGTCCCGGACCCTCAACCGCTGAGGTTGTGGAGGCAAGTGCGGCCCGAGAAGCGTCGGCGAAGGCCGTCCGTTCCCGGTTGATACAGCGATGACTCCGTGCTTCTCAGGCACATTGGCCTGCAAAAACCCCTTGCCTGCTATTAGTGAGCTACGTAACATACCCGGGAAGCGGAGAGGCTGCCGTGCCAAAAGAAAAACCGAAAGTCGCCATCGGAGAAGTGATTCGTAGCTACCGGGGCCAGCGCGGGCTGTCTCAGGGTGATATCGAGCGCCGGACCGGCCTGCTGCGCTGCTATCTCTCGCGGGTCGAGAATGGCCACACGGTCCCTTCGCTGGAGACCCTGGCGAAGATCGCGGAGGCCATGGACATCGGCCTGGCCGACTTTTTCCCGGGCGCCGAAACCGCCCGCGACCGCGATACGCAGAAAATGCTCGGGGAGCTCTCCGAGGACGAAATCCGTTTCCTCTCCGAGATCAAGAAACACAGCTCCACGCTTTCTGAGGGTGACAAGCGTCTGGTGCTGGCCATGATCCGCAAGATGGCCACGCTGATCCCCCCGCCGGCGCGCAAACCCACCCAGCGCCGCTCGTTGTACTAGCAGCGAGGCACGCCCAGGGGGCGCTCTCCAGCCACACCTGCTGACGCGCACAGCCGTCTGTTGGCCTGCCTCACTCCATGTGGGGGCCGGGACCTGGCGGGCGGCCGTGCCGAACCGACTCCCTATTCCGTCCGAGCTTCGAGCTCTGGCGCGAGAGTCGCTGGCTTAAGGGAATGTCGGGTGTCAGGGCGCGGGCTCCGCGCGGCCCGGCGAGTTCTGCGCCAGCGTTGGTTGGAGTTTGAGCAGGCTGGAGATGACCTCGGTCAGCGTGACACCGCACTGTACCCACAGGCGCCGCTTCAGGCTGCGGTAGTCCTGCGCGCCGCTGAATAGATCGGACATCAGCTCGCGAAACGTGGCACTCCGGCCGACGAACTGAATCATGCGCGTGGCCACCGCGCCCCCCAGGAATCGGCCGCGGTAGAACCGCCGCGCAATGCGCGTGGCGAATTCGAGGTTGGCGGAGAAGTCCGCGCGCACTCGTGCCGGGTACTCCTGCGGGGCGCCTGCCGCGAGCGACTGCCCCAACAGGTCGCCCGAGCGCAAGGCATAGTACAGGCCTTCGCCGGTGATCGGGTCCACCCACCCCGCGGCGTCGCCCACCAGCGCCCAGTTCTTGCCCACCACGCGCCGCGTGCGGAGCGTCTGGGGCTGGGGCGACGGGAGCACGTGGCTGTAAAGCCGCGCGCCCGCGGTGTCGATGTGTTCCTCGCGGAGGAAGTCGTGCAGGTGACCCCGCAACTCCTGGCTGGTGTGCCGCGCCATGCTGCCGCAGATCCCCACGGAAAGGTGGTCGCAGCGAGGGAACGACCACAGGTAGCCTTCGAATCGCCGCAGGAACTTCACCTGGATCGCGTCGGCGTGCGCGGGCACGAAGTAGCCCAGGGTGAGCTCCAGGTCGTCGCGCCGCAGTGGCCGGGTTTCGGGCACCAGCGTGTTGCGCGCGCCGGCGGCCAGGACCACAAAATCCGCGGTGCGTTCGGCACCACCCGCCAGCAGGCGCACCCGCTCGCCGGTGGTGTCCACCTGCGTCACGCGCGATCGAACCACCTGGCAGCCCGCCGCGGCGGCGCGGTCCAGCAGCAGACCGTTCAGCACCGCGCGCGAGTAGATGACAATGGGGCGGTCCAGTTGCAACCGCGCACGATGGCCGCGGCTGGAAATCAGTTCGACAGTGTAGATCAGCTTCTTTGGGTGGGGGCCGTCGAGCAGGAAGGGATAGGCCTGGATGGCCTTGTAGGTCAAACCTCCGCCGCAGGGTTTTTCCCAGGCCAGGTGCTCGTCGTAGAGCGTGACCTCAAACCCGGCGCGCGCCAGGCGTTCACCGCAAATCGACCCCGAAGGGCCGCCGCCTGCGATAGCTATTTCCCGCATGAGTCCACTCCGCTCATTGCTGCTTTGATATGTTGAGACGTTGCAGCGCGGAAGCCAGTTACGTCAGCGGAAACACTGCCGCAATAAACCAACCCGTGAGTATAGCACCAATCATTGCGGCGGCGGCCAGCGAGCCCGTGCGGCGTCGCACCGCGTCCGAGGCCCCTCGCTGCGCGACGCAGACCAACAACAAATAGATCGCCAGCAGGACGACCAGAATCTGCCGGCTCCGGAAGGCGTAGAGGGCCAGCAGAAGCGCCAGCCACAGTTCGAGGCGAAGGACGAGAAACAGCGCGAAGCGTCCCCGGCGTTTTCCGGCTGCGGGCGGCCCGAGCGCGAGTTCCTCGGCGAGAAAGTAGGGCAGGCACACCAGCGTCGCGGCCACAAAGCGCCAACAGCGGGCGGCATTCATCCAGGCATCGGTGAGCTGCCAAGTGAGCCAGGCGCCGAAGGCCAGGACCGTGGCCAGGCTGAGCGCGCACGCCAGGACCACAGCGCGGGCATCCCAATGAATCCCCGCCCGTGCCTCCTTCCACAGCAGGACGAGGAGGAGGCCGCCGGAAAGCAAGAAAAACGACGCGAGGTAATCCCCCGTAAGTAGCCGCAACCCTTTCAGCGGCACCCAAAATCTCTGCAGTGAGACCGCAGATAGACTCGCTGCTGCCCACAGCGCAAGCACTTTCCCCGTGGTGGGGAACGCCGATGCTTGCTCCGTAGCCCTCCCGCCAAGCAGGGAACTCAAACCGCTGGCGGCTGCAGGGAAGAGCAACAGCAGCCCCGCGAGCCCCAGGAGGCCGCCGGCAACGGGCGAGCCCGCAGAAACGCTGACGGCAGACGGCTCGTTCAAGGCGCTGCGGATCCAGTCCACGCTCCAGTCCTTCACCCGGCGGTCGAAGAGCAGGCTGGTGTGAGTGGCCATGCGGATGACCACGAGTTTCGCCGCGCGGCGCTGCCGGAAATCTTCGCGCTGGAGGCGTTCGCCGCCCGCGGCGCGCATCAACGCCTGGTCCGCTTCCGCGCTGATCGCTGGCTCCCATCCCCCCACGAAGACCAAGAGATTCACAGGCATGCGACGCGGCAGGGCGTACGGCTGCATCTCCGGCGGCAGCTTCTCAAGCCGCACCAGTGGCGCGGGGGAGACCGCGATGGTTGCCGCCGTGGGGAAACGGTCGGCCAGGCGAATGGCGATTGCGCCGCCCAGGGAGTGCCCGAACAGCACGGTGCTGTCGAGATGGATCTCGCCGCTCCGCGCAAGCGACTCGACCAGATCCCCGGCGCACTGCTCGGCGTGCGAGAACGAAAACGGTTCGGTGCTGTCGCCGTGGCCCGGCGAATCCACCAGGTACACACGCAGCCCCAAGGCCGCGAGCCACTGCCCGGCCGTCTGCATGAGCCCCCGGCTGGCGGAAAGCCCGTGGAGGATCACCGCGGAGCCGATCCGCCGCGGCGCCTGCGGCTCGAGGATGCGAACCGGTGTGTGACAGATGTCGGTGACCACTATGTCGCGCGCGGGCCCCTGCGCGAAGCGGACCAGGGGCCAGGCCGCGGCCAGCAGCACGAGCCCCAACAGCGCCCGAACCCGCTCGTGGCGTTTCATCGTGGCTGTCGGGCCGCGTGATAGAATGAATGACGGAGATGGGATTTTGTTGCGCGCGCGGTGCGCGGCAGGCGTGAGGGAATCCCGGGGGAGCGCCCGAATTGGGGCATGTCGTTTCGCAAGACGAACTCATTCTCCGCGTGGCCGAGCGAAAACGCAACGGCCAGCGCGTCGTATTCACCAACGGGTGTTTCGACCTGCTCCATCCCGGCCACACCCGGTGTCTCGAGGAGGCGCGCGCGCTGGGGGACGTGCTCGTGGTGGCCATCAACAGCGACGCAAGTGTGCGCCAGGTGAAAGGCCCGGCCCGGCCGCTGATGCCGCAGAGCGAGCGCGCCGAGATTTTGGCGGCGTTGGCCGCGGTGGACTACGTGGTGATTTTTGAGGAACCCACACCGCGCCAGTTGATCGCGCGTGTGCTCCCGGGCGTGCTGGTCAAAGGCGGTGACTGGGGCCCAGAGGAAATTGTCGGCCGGGAGGAGGTGGAATCGGCCGGCGGCCGCGTCGTCTCCGTGCCCCTCGAGCCGGGCTACTCCACAACGCGCATCCTCGAGCGCATTCGCGCCGCCTGGAGCTGTCCGCAAGAACGGAGTCTGAAAAACGGCCATCCCGAATGATCCTGCCCTCGGTCGCCGAACTTCTGGGGCGCATTCGCCGCCATCCCGCCGTCGAAGCCACACTCGATTCGCTCCAGCGGGGCGGGCGCGAGACCCGCCTGGCGGGGCTCACTGACCCGGCCAAGGCACTGATCGTGGCCCAGGTGGCTGCGGCGCTGCACCGGCCGGTATTGTTCCTGGTGGAATCGAACCAGCGCGCGGAGACTTTGGCGGAGCCCGTGCGCTTCTTCTATCGCGCGCTCAGCGGCAAGCCTGCCACGCAGGTCGCCACGCTGCCCGCGCTGGACGTTCTCCCCTGGCAAAACCTTTCTCCGCACCCGGAAATCTTGGAAACCCGCGCCGTGGCGCTCTGGCGGTTTGCGAGCGGACAGGCGCCGCTGGTGGTGGTGCCGATCGCCGCGGCGCGCCTGCGGCTGCGCGAAGCCGAGTTCTACCGGGGGCTGGCCCGCACCCTGGCTCGCGATGGGGACGTCTCGCTCGACGACTTGGTGGCCCACCTGACGAGCGTGGGCTATGAGCGGCACGAAACGGTTGAGATGCCCGGGCAATTCGCTGTGCGCGGCGGCATCGTGGACGTGTTCTCGCCGGAATCGCCCCGCCCGGTGCGTCTCGAGCTGTTCGGCGACACCCTGGACTCGCTGCGCGAGTTTGACCCCAGCACCCAGCGGTCGGTCGGGCCGCTCGAGCGCGTCACCCTGCCTCCGCTGACCGAGTTCCCGCGCCGCAGCGACCTGGTGGAGCGCATTTATGCGCTGGCCGCCGTCCGCGCCGGTGCGCCGGCCGGCGAGGAAACGCGCTACGCCGACGCTTTCCCCGGCTGGGAGTTTGAGGCCGCGCGGCTCGAGCCGGGCACGGCCTCGCTGTTCGAGCTGAGCGACCCGCCTATCGTCATCCTCGACGAACCGCAAACGCTGGAACGGGTGGCTGAGGAATTTCGTGAGCGACTTGCGGAAGCCTGCGCGCGGACTCGCGAGCGTTCTGACTTTGGGAGTCAGGCCGTTGGGCCGGAGGTTTATTACTTCAGCGAGGACGAGTGGCAGCGTGCGCTCGAACCTCGGGAGCGGCTGCTGCTCGAGCATCTGCCGTTGCACCGGGAGGGCCCCGCGCCGCGCGTGAACTACGAGCCGTGCGTGCTGGTGACCCAGCCCACGACGCGCTATCACGGCAACGTGGCCGCCTTCCTGGCCGAGGTCCGCGGGCGAATTGTGGCCGGCGAACAAGTGATGGTCGCGGCCGCCAGCACCGGGGAACTCGAGCGCCTGGCCGATCTCTGCCACGAGTATGAAATGCCCTATCGCCTGGGCGAACTCGAAGAAAATGTGACCACGGTGCGGCTGGCCGAGGACTCCAGCGCGGGAAGCGTCCCGGCGATGGTGTTGTGCAAGGCGCCGCTCAGCGAGGGCGTGGTCTTCCCGGAGTGCAAGCTCGCGCTCTACGGAACCTCTGACCTGTTTGAGACCCTGGCGGCGCCGGCCCGGCCGAAGCGTCGGCCAAAGACGGCCAGCTTTTTCAGCGATTTCTCGGAGGTGAAGCCGGGCGACTTTGTGGTGCACGTGGATCACGGCATCGGCCAGTTTGAGGGCCTGCGGCAACTGGAGGAGGAAAGCGCACGGGGCGAGTTCATGCTGTTGCGTTACGCCGAGGACGCGCGCCTCTATGTACCGCTCGAGCGGATGGATCTGGTGCAAAGCTACCGCTCGCTGGAAGGCGCTAGGCCGCAGCTCGACAACCTCGGCGGCACGGCCTGGGTCGCGCGTAAAACGCGCGTGCGCAAAACGCTCAGCGATCTGGCCGACCAGTTGCTTCGCCTCTATGCTGAACGGAAAACCTCGCCCGGCTTCGCCTTCGCCCCCGACGTGCCCTGGCAGAAAGAGTTCGAGGATGCTTTCGAGTTTGAGGAGACGCCCGACCAAGCCGCAGCCATCGCCGACGTCAAGCGCGACATGGAGCGCCCGCTGCCGATGGACCGCCTGCTGTGCGGGGATGTGGGCTACGGCAAGACCGAAGTGGCCATGCGCGCCGCCTTCAAAGCTGTGGCCGATTCGAAGCAGGTGGCCGTGCTGGCCCCCACTACCGTGCTCGTCTTCCAGCACTTCGAAACGTTCCGCCAGCGCTTCGCCGCCTTCCCCGTCCGTGTCGAGATGCTCAGCCGCTTCCGCAGCTCCCGCGAGCAGAAAGGAGTTCTCGCCGCCATCGAAGCGGGCACGGTGGACATCGTCATCGGCACACACCGGCTGCTGTCCCGCGACGTTCGCTTCCACGACCTCGGCTTGCTGGTGGTGGATGAAGAGCAGCGCTTCGGCGTGGCACACAAGGAGCGGCTGAAGGAGCTGAGCAAGAATGTGGACGTGCTGACGCTTTCGGCCACGCCCATCCCGCGCACGCTGAACATGTCGCTCGTGGGGCTGCGCGACATGTCGGTGATCGAAACCCCGCCGAAAGACCGCTTGGCGATCCAGACCGTCGTCGCCTCGTTCCAGGAGTCGCTGATTCAGCGGGCCATCGAGCAGGAACTGGCCCGCCAGGGCCAGGTCTTCTTCGTGCACAACCGCGTGGAGTCCATTCACTCGATGGCCTCGCTGGTGCACAAGCTGGTACCTCGGGCGCGCGTGGTGGTCGGGCACGGCCAAATGAGCGAGAAGGAGCTGGAGCGCGTCATGCTGAAGTTTGTCCGCGACCTCGCCGACGTGCTCGTCTCCACCACCATCGTCGAGAACGGGCTGGATATCCCCCGCGCCAATACCATCATCGTTAATCGAGCCGACCGCTTCGGACTCTCCGAGCTCTATCAGCTTCGCGGGCGCGTGGGCCGCTCGAACCAGCGGGCCTATGCGTACCTTCTGGTGCCGCCGGAGGCCTCTCTGCCCCCGCTCGCGCGACGCCGCTTGGCCGCGCTGCGAGAATTCAGCGAACTGGGGGCCGGCTTCCGCATCGCCGCGCTCGATCTGGAGCTGCGCGGCGCGGGCCATCTACTCGGCCGCCAGCAGCACGGCCACATCAACGCCATCGGCTTCGATCTCTACTGCCAGATGCTGGAGCGCGCCGTAGCCGGACTGAAGGGCGAAGCGCCCGCGCCGGAACTGCGGGCGACACTCAACCTGGGGCTGGATATCCGCATCCCACCGGAGTACATCCCGAGCGAGAACCTGCGCCTGCGCACGTACAAACGCATCGCCGGGATTTCGAGCGAGGCCGAGCGGGAAGAAGTCCGCCGGGAGTTTGAAGATCGTTTCGGCCCCGCACCGCCGGCGATCGGCAACCTGCTCGACTACGCCGTGCTCAAGGCGCTGTGCGAGCGGTTGCTGGTGGCCTCGGTCGAGCGCCACGGCGAGCAGGTGGCCATCAAGTTCCACCCGCAGACGCCGGTGCGGGGAGAGCAGGTTGTCCATGTGATCCGGACGCGCCGCGGCTTGCGCCTGGATCCCAGCGGGGTGCTCTGGACGGAGGTCAGGCGCGAGCAGGGCAGCTTGACCCAGGCGGTCAGAAACGTATTGCTCCAACTCCAACCGTAAGGATAGAATCTCGGCGAGTGAGAGACCCATGAAAATGAAGTGGGCGTTGCTGGCTATGTTCTTTGTTTGCGCTCAGTTGGCCGCGCAGACCAAAGGGCGCGTGGTCGAAGAGATCGTCGCGCGCGTGAACAACGAAATCATCACCAGCTCGGAACTGCAGCGCGCACAGAGCGCCCTGCATGAGGAGATCAAGCAGGACTGCCCCAACTGCACGCCCCAGCAGTTGCAGATGATGCAGGCCGAGAAAGAAAAGAACCTCCTGCGCGACCTGATCGACCAATCGCTGCTCACCCAGCGCGCCAAGGACATGGGCATCAGCGTCGAAAGCGAAATCGTCAAGCGCCTGGATCAGATCCGCCAGCAGAACAACATCGCCACCATGGAGGACTTGGAACGAAAGATCAACGAACAGGGGCTCAACTTCGAGGACTTTAAGAACAACATCCGCAGCGGCATGCTGACCCAGGAAGTTATCCGCCGCGAGGTGGGGTCGAAAGTCATCATCGGTCGCGACGAAACTGAGAAGTACTACAACGAACACAAGAACGACTTCCAGCGCCCCGAGCAGGTCGCTCTCCGCGAGATCTTTGTGAGCACGGAAGGCAAGAAGGAAGAGGAGATCCCCGAGCTGGAGAAGAAGGCCAAGAACCTGCTCGAGCGGGTGAAGAAAGGCGAGGATTTTGGTGAGCTGGCCAAGCGGTATTCCGATGGCAGCACAGCCAACCGGGGCGGCGAACTGGGCTTGTTCGAGCGCGGGCAGCTCTCCAAGGAACTCGAGGCGATTGTCTTCAAGCTCAACCGCAACCAGATGACCGACGTGGTCCGCACCAAGACTGGCTTCCTGGTCCTGCAGGTGTTGCAGCGGTACGAGGCCGGCCTGCAGCCGCTCGACAAGGTCGAAGGCGAGATTTCCAACCGGTTGTTTGCGGAAAAGATGGAGCCCGGCCTGCGCCGCTATCTGCAGGATCTGCGCCGGGAAAGCTACGTCGTGGTGAAGCCCGGCTACACAGACGCCGCCGCGGTGGCCAGCACGCCGATCCAGGAAGTCGCCGCCGTGCCGGATGAAGAGAAGCCCAAGAAGGGCAAGCGGAGCTTTCCGCTGATCGGCAAACGCAAGAAAGCAGCACAATGAAATCCGCCTACGTCGCCGACCTCGAGGCCGACCAGACCATCACCTCGTTCTTCCTGGTCTGTGACAAGGAAATCCGCGCCACGCGCGAAGGGAAGCCTTTCCTCCGGCTGGAGCTGGGCGACCGCACCGGCACCGTGGAAGCGCGCATGTGGGACCACTTCGAGGAAATAGCCAGCAGCATTTCACGCGATGACTTCGTCAAGGTGCAAGCGCGCGTCGAGCTCTACCGCAACAAGACCCAGTTGGCGCTCGATCGCCTACGCCGGGCGGAACCCGCGGAAGTGGATCTCGCCGACTATTTCCCGCACACCAGCGAAGATATCGAGAAGCTTTACACCGAACTCTGCTCCTATGTGGCCTCCGTCGGCAACCCGTGGCTCAAGCGCCTGCTGGCCGGCGTGGTGGAAGACCCCGAGGTCGTGCCGAAACTCAAGCGCGCCCCAGCGGCCATGAGGATGCACCACGCGTATCTGGGCGGGTTGCTCGAGCACATCGTGAGCCTCTGCGGCCTGTGCCGCGCCGTTGCCGCACGCTACCCCGAGGCCGACGCTGACCTGTTGCTCACCGGAGCGGTCTTGCACGACCTCGGCAAAATCCGCGAATTGACCTACGAGCGCTCCTTTGGCTACAGCACCGAGGGGCACCTGCTGGGCCACATCATATTGGAGCTGGAGCTGGTCACGAAGAAAATCGACGCCCTCGAAGGTTTTCCGGCCGAGTTGAAAACGCTGGTGCAGCACCTGCTCATCAGCCATCACGGACAATACGAGTTCGGGTCGCCGAAACTCCCCATGTTCCGCGAAGCCATCCTGCTGCACTATCTCGACGACCTGGATTCCAAGATGGCTTCGATCCGCTCCACGTTGGCGTCGGACAAGAACGAAGGAGAATGGACCGCCTGGACCGCGGCGCTCGACCGCCGCCTGCTGCGCACCGAGTTCTACCTCCAGGGCGAGGTGAGGTCCGCCGACGCGCCTCAGCAGCTCACTCTCGAACCTCCCGGAAAGAAGGAGTGAGCGGTGGCTGCTTCCGCGCAACCCCTCAAGGGTCACGCTCCCCGCAAGTCCATCCTGGACTTGGCGCCTCTCGAGCTCGACTGCATGAACACGCTCTGGCCGCTGGGCGAAGGCACGGTGCGCCAGATTCAGCAGGCGCTGGCCGCGTCCCGGCCGCGCGCCTATACCACGATCATGACCATCATGGATCGCCTGGCGCATAAGGGTGTCGTGGCGCGGCACAAGGTCGGCCGCGCCTATGTTTACCGCGCGAATCTCAGTGCGGAGGAAGCGCGCGCGCACGCGGTCGAACAGGTAGTGGATGGTTTCTTCGAGGGTTCCGCCGAGGCCCTGGCGGCGCACCTGGGCCCCAGCGGCGGCCGTCCGGAAATGCCGCCGAGCCGGGCGGAGCGACGCCCGCGTGCCGAGTTGCCACGCCCAGCTCTGCGCTTACCCGCGGAGAGCGAGGAAACGCCGGCGGAGGCACCACAAGTTCTTACCACTCCGCGCTTGGATGAGAGTCTGCTATGAGCCCCATGCTTCCCGCGGCGCTGACCATTCGCGACCTCTTGATTCGCCCGGCGACGGTGCTGGCGCCGATGGCCGGTGTTACCGACACGGTGTTCCGCCGCGTCATCCGCGGCCTGGGCGGCTGCGGCCTGATCATGACCGAGTTCACCAGCGCCGAGGGCGTGACGCGCAACGCTGGCCGGACGCTGCACTATCTGTATTTCGAACCGGACGAGCATCCCCTCACCGCGCAACTGTTCGGCGCCAACCCGGAGGTGATGGCCGCGGCCGCCTCGCTGGTCGAGGAGCTGGGCTTTGATCTGGTGGACGTCAACCTCGGTTGCCCGGCCAAGAAGGTGGTCAAGTGCGGGGGCTCCGGCCTGCTGCGCGACTTGAAGCTGCTCGAGCAGATTCTGCGTGCGGTGCGCGCGGCCGTGCGCATCCCGTTGACCATCAAGATCCGCGCCGGATGGGATGAGAACAGTATCGTCGCTCCCGAAGTGGCCCGCATGGCCGAGCAGGTGGGCGTTGAAGCTATCGCCGTGCACCCACGCACGCGGGTGCAGGGGCTGAACGGCCGTGCGGACTGGCGCATCATCGCCGCCGTGAAGCAGGCCGTGCGCATGCCGGTCATCGGCAACGGCGACATCGCCTCCGCCGAAGACGCCGCGCGCATGATCGGCGAGACCGGCTGTGACGCGGTGATGATCGGGCGCGCTGCGGCCACCAATCCTTGGATCTTCCGACAGATGGAGCAGTTCACCGCCACGGGCCGCTACGATCAGCCTTCCGAGGCCGACCGCTACCGTTTGCTTTCGGGCTATTTCCGTAGTCTGGTCGAAGCCGAGATCCCGGACGCCGTCGGCAAGATGAAGCAGTTTGCCTGCTGGTTTACCCACGGCGTGCGCCACGGAAGCGACTTGCGCCGCCAGGTGCATTCGGCGCATACTCCCGCCGAAGTGCTCGAGCGCGTGGATTCGTTCTTCGCCGATACCATCGCTGCCGGAGGAAACCGATGAGCTCACAGAGCGCAACCGGACAGGCCCGCGAGCGGCGCATGGAGCGTCGCATCAAGGTGCATCTCCCCATGCGCGTGCGTGGCACCGGCCACGACGGCGTGCGCTTCGAGGAGATCACGGAAAGCGAAAACGTCTGCCGCACCGGCGCAGCCTTTGCCACCTGGCATCAGCTCGACCTGGGCGACGACGTCGAGATCATCATACCCATGCCCAAACAGAAGAGCGACTCCGAAGGCGACTTTGCCACCCGCGGGCGCGTGGTCCACGTCGCGCCAGGCATGGGCAAGCGCGAGCGCATCGTCGGTGTCGAATTCACCGGCCCGCGCTTCCACCGCGTCTTCGTTCCCGAAACCACTGCCTAGCGATGACCGATCGTTGTGACCTGTGACGGATGACTCTCGTCTCTTCACTCGTACCGCGCGGTCCCTTTCCGAGAGTACCTGGAAGGGAATCCCGTGGTCTGAGTCGAGCACCGGCGAGTAAGGGTCAAGTCTGGTCACACGGATCACGAACCACGAGTCACGAAGCTCAGGGGGCTGGCAACTAACTGCGGTCATCCAGAAGCTGCTTGTAGGCCTCGCGCCTGGGGAGCCCTCGTTCGCGCGCAGCCTGCTTCAGCGCTGCTTTGCGGTCCACGTTCTGCTCGCGCATGATCTGGGCCACGCGCGCAGCCAGGGAAACCTGCGTGGCGGCAGGCTGCGTCCCGCTGCCGGGTCCGATCAGGAGGGTCATCTCGCCGCGTGGCGGTTTGCGGCGCACCCGCTCGAGCAGCTCACCGAGGGTGCCGCGGATGAACTCCTCGTGCACCTTGGTCACCTCCCGCGCGATGACTGCGGGACGCGGACCCAGGGTTTCCAGAGCATCCTTCAAAGTATCTTCCAGCCGATGCGGCGCCTCGTAAAAAATCAGCGTGCGGGGCTCGGCGGCCAGGTCCACGAGCGCCCTGCGCCGCTCTCCGCTGCGCGCGGGCAGGAAACCCACAAAGAGGAATTCCTCGGTGGGCATCCCCGAAGCGGCCAGCGCCGCCACCAGTGCTGAGGGTCCTGGAATGGGCACCACGGGAATGTGGTGCCGCAAGCAGAGCGTCACCAGGCGGTGGCCCGGGTCGGAGATCACCGGCGTGCCCGCGTCGCTCACCAGTGCCGCCCGCGCTCCCTGTTCCAGTTCGATCACCACCTCCGGCGCGCGCGTCAGTTCGTTGTGCTCGTGGTAGCTGACCAGGCGTTTGCGGATCCCGTAGTGATTTAGCAGCTTCTGTGTCTGGCGGGTGTCTTCGCAGGCGACCAGGTCCACTTCCTTGAGCACGCGCAGGGCGCGCAGGGTAATGTCCTCGAGGTTGCCGATCGGTGTGGCCACCAGATACAGGCAGCCGGTTTCTGCCGTCGCTTTGTTCGCGCCAATCATCGGAAAGCCATCGGAAGCACGCTTGCGGGTCGCGCTTCACGAATACTTTATCACCCGTGGTAAGATTTTACGTGGGTTTTCCCTTGCCAGGGGAGTGTTCGCTTGCCTCTATATGAATATGAGTGCCGGAAGTGCGGCCACCGCGCCGAGAGGATCGAGAATGTTTCCGGGCCGCACCTGAAGAAGTGCCCGAAGTGCGGCGGCAAGGTGGAGCGCTTGCAGTCCGCGCCCGCCATCCAGTTCAAGGGTTCGGGCTGGTACGTGACCGACTACGCCCGGAAATCCGCCGCCAGCGATACAGCCAAGAGTGAAAAACCCGAGGTCAAGGAAACCCAGGTGTCGAAGGAGCCCGCTCCCGCCAAGGAAGCCAAGAAACACCACCACGGCCACAAAGAGAAATAGGCGGCGGGATCAACAGGGAAGCAACTCTACGGCTTGAGTAAACGCAGGTAGGCGCGAAAGTCTTCGCCGAATTCCGGGTTCTTCAGCGCCATCTCTACCGTGGCCTTCAGGAAACCGAGTTTGTCGCCCGCATCGTAGGACGTTCCTTCATAGATGTACGCCCAGAGACCTATCTCCTGGGCCAGCAAGCGCAGCGCGTCGGTGAGCTGAATCTCCCCGCCACTGCCGGGCGATGTGCGTTCCAGGCAGTCGAACACTTCCGGAGGCAGGACGTAGCGCCCGGTGATGCCGAGATTCGACGGCGCTTCGTCGGGCTTGGGCTTCTCCACCAGGTTGCGCACGCGCAGCAGGCGCGCGCCCCAGGGTGGCTGCGGCGCAGGCTCCCCGTCCGCGATGCCGTACAGATGCGTTTTCTCGCGCGGCACTTCCTCCACGGCGATGGCGCCGATGCCGGTGGCTTCGTACACCTCCACGAGCTGCTGGGTGGCCGGCCGCCGGTCGGGAATGATCACGTCGCCCAGCAACACGGCGAAGGGTTCGTCGCCTACCAGCTCCCGCGCGGTCAGCACGGCGTGCCCCAGCCCCAGCGGCTCTTTTTGCCGCGTGTAGCTGAAGTGGACCATGTTGCTGATCTGGCGCACCTGCTCGGCCTGCTCCTTCTTGCCGCGCTCCTCGAGGAAGCGCTCCAGCTCCGGCGACGAATCGAAGTGATCTTCAATCGCGTTCTTGCCCCTGCCGGTGACGATGATGATGTTCTCGATGCCGGAGGCCACGCACTCCTCGACCACATACTGGATCAGGGGCTTGTCCACAATCGGCAACATCTCCTTGGGCTGCGCCTTGGTGGCGGGCAGGAAGCGCGTTCCCAGGCCGGCGGCGGGTAGGACCGCCTTGCGCACGCGTTTAGTCTTCGCCGTCATTCGCTTCGTGTAGTGCGAGCGACCGCTCGTGGCTCTTTGGCACCCGGTTTGAGCTCACCACAAGTCTCCGCGCTCAACGCAAGAGGTGAACAGGCACGATAAGCGGCATCGGTATGTCTGTCAATCCGACAGCGCCGTCGAGCGTGGCGAAAGGGGCATCTTTCTGAAATTCCGCCACCCCAGCGCGCTCCCGGGGAGTTCCTCTGCGCTGCTGGCCGGTGTAGCCAGAGCCGCCTGGCAGGGCCTCCGCTAGGCAGGCGATCGATTCGGATATGCTAACATACCAAATCTGGGTCGCAGGAACGGGTTGTCCAGGTGACCTGCAATGTCTTGTAGCCCGCCGGTTCAGAGGCCGGGTAGTGAGCATTCGCCACGATCCTATGGCGATGCTGCCGCCTGAGCCGTGGCGGCCGGGAAGCGCCGCCAGAGAATCCCCCGGCTCTCAAGGGCCGGGCTGCATTTTTAACGGAAGTCAGCATGCCCACGCGCATTCTGGGGATTGAATCCTCCTGCGACGAAACGGCCGCCGCGGTCGTCGCCGACGGTCGCGACATCCTCTCCAACATTGTAGCCTCGCAGGTGGACATCCACCGCAAGTACGGAGGCGTGGTGCCGGAGCTGGCCTCGCGGGAGCACCTGCGGCAGATCGTGCCCGTGGTGCGCGAAGCGCTCGAGCAGGCCAACCTCACGTTTCCCGACCTCGACGCGATCGCCGTCACGCGGGGCCCCGGCCTGGTCGGCTCACTGCTCGTGGGGATCACCTACGGCAAGGTGTTGGCCATGGCGCTGGGGAAACCTTTGGTGCCGGTGAACCATCTCGAAGGGCACGTGCATGCCGTGCTGCTCGAAGCGCGCGCGGCGGGCCGCGAGCCGGCGCTTCCAGCGATTGCTCTGGTCGTCTCGGGCGGCCACACGGTGCTCTATGACGTTCAGCCTGTGAAGTCGAAAGACGGGCCGCTCGCACTGAGTTTCCATTACAAACGCATCGGCCAGACGCGCGACGACGCGGCCGGCGAAGCCTACGACAAAGTTGCCAAGCTGCTGGCCCTCGGCTACCCGGGCGGGCCCATCATTGATCAGCTTACTGGCGCGGCGGAGCTGACCGGGACGCCGGCCAACCCCGACGCGGTGCGCTTCGGCCCGACAAAGATGAAAGGCAATCCCCACGACTTCAGTTTCAGCGGAATCAAGACCGCCGTGCTTTACTACGTGCGCGCGCATCCCGATCTGAAGTCCGAAATCGAGACCCGGCAGCAGGCGCTCGCCCGCGGGGATCGCCGCGCCGACCAGTTGCGCCCGCTGTGCAGCCGGCAGACGCTCGACCTGATCGCCAGCTTTCAGAAAGCGGTAGTAAACGACCTGGTGAGCCACACACTTGCCGCAGCCGAAGAGCTTGCTGCCCGCTCCGTGCTGGTGTCAGGAGGCGTCGCCGCCAATCGCCACCTGCGCCGCGCGTTCGAGGCGGAAGCGCGGACGCATGGCCTGGACGTATATTTCCCCAGCCGGCAGCTCTCCACCGACAACGCCGCGATGATTGCCGCGGCGGCCTATCCCAAGTTAGTGGCCGGCGAGCGCGCCAATTGGCAACTCAACGCGGAAGCTATCTTGCCCCTGGCCTGACGCTCAGTAGCTCCCAAAGACCGGCCTATTGGTCTGCGTTCCAGATGTCCGCAGCGGCTTTCCAACTCCCATCGGACTGTTTCTTCCAGACCACGACGTACTTTCCTATGGTCGTCGTGGCCTTGCCCTTCTTGTCCTTCGCGCTGAGTTGGAAGGTGCCGGTTTCATAGCCGATGTCGCCGGACTTGGCGGCCTCGATTCTGCTGGACGCCGTCTCGAGCGCGACCC
>JACQDH010000189.1 GCA_016201215.1 Acidobacteriota bacterium
CAGTGCCGCTGCGGCTTCGTCGTCGCCGACTACCCCGAACGGCACCACGCGGCCGCCCAGCGCCGCCAGGTTGGCGGCCACGTTGCCCGCGCCGCCCAGGCACTCGCTCTGCTCCACAAAATCCACTACGGGCACTGCGGCTTCAGGCGAAAGCCGCGTCGCTGTGCCCCACAGGTAGCGGTCCAACATCAGGTCACCGACCACGCCGATGCGGCGGCCCCGGAACCGCGGGACATGTCTCTTCGCTGAGCGCGCGAGCTCCTGCGGCAAGCCCTTCATGCGGTTTCCTCCGCAAGGTTACCGGCACCGGGGCGGAAGCTCATTCGTCCTCGATCCGCGCTTCTTCCGGCAGCATGACCGGGAAATTATCTTTCAGATTGATGGGATAGACGCGCCGGCAGGCGGGGCACTTCAGGCCCTTTTCGTCGGGGGTGAGTTGCACGTGCGTCATGCACAGTGGGCAGACGAGAATGTCGAGCAACTCTTTCTTGAGGGCCATCGCAAATCCCCTCGCGTCTCGGAGGAACGGCTCCCATGCAGGGCGTGACGGCTTGCACTCTAACAGACACGTTTCGCCGCAGGCAACCGCCCGGATTCAGAGTCCCTTCGCGCGTCGGAATTCGCGGACCACCTGCGGAACGTCACGGTGCTCGCCGTCCACGGCGTAATTTAGCCGGCGCATCTCCTCCGCGCTGAGCCGCCCGCCAAGCGCGCGCAGAGCATCACGCAGCGCAGGATGGCGCTCGAGCGTTTCGCGGCGCACCACGGGCACGGCCTCGTACGGTGGGAAGTAGTGGCGGTCGTCTTCGAGCGCGATGAGGTCGAGCGCGGCGATCATACCGTCAGTAGAATTGCCGGCCACGATGTCCACTTGTTTGTCTTTCAGCGCGCGATAGATCAGGCCCAGGTCCATGATCCGCGGCGCTTCCGCAAAGCGCAGTTGATATGTCTCGATCCATCCTCGGAACCCATCCGGGCGCTCCATGAATTCGTAGCCGAAACCGGCACGCCAGCGCGGTGCGAAGGGCACAATATCGGAAATCGCGCGGAGTTTCCCTTGCCGCGCATCCTCGCTGCGAATCACCATGGCGAAGGTGTTGTTGAAGCCGAGCGGCTCGGTCAGCTCGAAGCCAAAACGCGCGGCGTAGGCTATCTTGACGCGCGCATAAACCTCCGCGGGATTGCGCGAGGGCGGCTGGCCCAGCACCGCGGTCAGCGCCGTGCCGGTGTATTCCACGTAGAGGTCAATCTCGCCGGCCCGCAGCGCCTGCTGGCAGATCAGCGTGCCGCCGAGATTGAAGCGGCGCTCGACCGGAAGGCCTGTGCGCGCTTCGATCTGCTGCGCCAGCAGCTCGGCCAGAACGATCTGCTCGGTGAAGTTTTTCGAGCCGATGACAATGCGCCGCGCGCGGCTCGTGTGACAACCCGACAGCGCGAGCACAGCAATCAGCAGAACGGCCCCGAGCAGAATCGCGCTCGATGCCTCACGCGTGGTTCTGCAGGTTGTCAGCCACCGCGTCATTTTCCCTCGCTCCCGTAGCGCCGGCATCTTGCCGGCGAATTGCACCCCGGGCCAGCAGCTTGCTTCTCCAGTGCAAGGCCGCCAGCAGGATGCTGGCGGTACAGCTAGCGCGACGCCAAGCGGCGCTCGGCCCAGCTTAGGCTCACGTCCGCGAGCACGGCCAGCAAGGCTGCCGGGATGGCTCCGGCCAAGATCACCTGATTGTTCACCATGGCCACGCCGCGGAAGATGTACATGCCCAGGCCACCGGCGCCGATGGCCGCCGCAATTGTGGCCACACCGACGGAGATCACCGTGGCCACGCGAACGCCAGCGAGAATCACTCCCAGCGAAAGCGGCATTTCCACCTGCCAGAGCATCTGCCGGTCGGTCATGCCCATGCCGCGTGCCGCTTCAACTACGGCGGGATCGACACCCGAAATGCCGGCGTAGGTGTTGCGGATAATGGGCAGCAGAGCATAGAGCGTCAGCGCCACGATGGCGGTGCGGCTGCCGATGCCGCCCACCAGCGGCACGGGAATCAGAAAGCCGAACAGCGCCAAGCTTGGCACGGTCTGAATGATGTTCGCCGCGCCGAGGATCGGGCGGTGCAGCGCGCGGTGGCGCGTCAGGGCAATCCCCAGAGGGATGCCGATGGCCACCGCCAGCGCCATGGCGATGGCCACCAGCGCCAGGTGCTCAAGGGTGAATTGTAAGACTTCGGCGGGGTTGCGCAGGATGTAATCAAAAATATGCACGGGGCACCTCGCGTCAGAGAATAAAATCCTTCTCCCCGATCCCCAGAGCAGATACAAATTCCTTCACTTCGGGCTGCGTGGCACGCAGGAAATCTAGCGGCGAATGAATGGCCACCAGCCTGCCTTCGGCCAGCAAGGCGATGCGCGTGCCGAGCAGCAGGGCTTCGCGCACGTCGTGGGTGACGAAGAGAATCGTCTTGCCCAACCGTGCCGCCAGCGCGCGAAACTCACTTTGCAACTCGGTGCGCGTGACCGGGTCCAGCGCGCCGAATGGCTCGTCCATCAGCAGGATGGGCGGGTCGGCGGCCAGCGCCCGGGCCACGCCGACCCGTTGCCTCTGTCCCCCGCTCAGCTCCCGCGGGCGGCGGCCAGCGAACTCGGCAGGCTCGAGGCCCACCAGGCGAAGCAACTCCTCCACCCGCGCGCGGATGCGGTCTGGTGGCCAACCTTCGAGTTGCGGCACCAGGCCCACGTTGCGCTCGATGGTGAAGTGCGGAAACAGGCCGACTTCCTGAATCACGTAGCCGATTCGGCGCCGCAGGCGAATCGGATCCCAGTCAGTCGTGCGCCGCCCATCCACCTGCACTTCGCCCGAAGTGGGCTCGAGCAGGCGGTTGATCAGCTTCAGCGTGGTGGTTTTTCCGGAGCCGCTGCGGCCGAGCAGCACAAGCGTCTCGCCGCGCTCCGCGCGCAGGCTGAGGTCGGAGAGCAGGACGCGGCCGCGAGGCTCCGCACCGGGCCTGTCGCCTTCCAGGCGGTACCACACGCCACGACACTCGATGACGCCATCTTGACCTGAGCCGTTCTTCATCGCGTTGTCCCCCGGGCCGGTCATGGTCGTCGGACCGGAGCTCGCAAGCCCGCCCAGGCGCCGCAATGGTTGACTTTCCGCCCGGCTAAAGGCATCCTCAGCCCCCCGCCCGCTCAGCGGGGCAACAGACTTCCTCATTCCTCAGAAGGCGCCCAAAGGTGCATCCCTGGCGTCGGATGCGCATCCAATGCGGAGGCGAGGCCACTCATGGGTACGGCAGCCACCAGTCTTCAGACCCGGCAACAGCTTCTTTCGCGTCTGGCCGGCGCGCGCGTGCGCACCGACGAGCTTTTCACCCTGGTGCGGCCCGAGGCTTTCTACGACCGGCCTATTCCCGAGCGCCACCGCATCATCTTCTATCTCGGTCATCTCGAAGCCTTCGACTGGAACCTTCTGCGCAGCAACCTGTTTGGTCAGGGGTCCTTTCACCACGAATTCGACCGGCTGTTCGCCTTCGGGATCGATCCCGTGGACGGCGGTTTGCCCTCCGACCAGCCGTCCGACTGGCCCTCGCGAGCGGAGGTCGAGCGCTACAACCAGAGCGTGCGCCAGACCATCGACGCGTGCCTGGAGCTCGCCTCCTTGGACGATTCCGCGCCGGCGCGCCCCTCCGCGAGCGTCCTTTTGCAGGTCGCTATTGAACACCGGCTGATGCACGCGGAGACGCTGGCCTACATGCTGCACCAATTGCCGGTGAAGGACAAATTCGGACCTCCGATTGTACCAGCACCCGCCGCGCCGCCGGTGGCGCCGCGTATGACGGAAATTCCCGCGGGCCGCGCCACGCTGGGCCTGCCCCGCGCGGCAGACGGCGCGTTTGGCTGGGACAACGAATTTGAGGCGCACGAGGTGGACGTGCCGGCCTTTGCCGTGGATAGATTTCCCGTGACCAACGGGGAATTCCTGCGTTTTGTCCGCGAAGGCGGCTACCAGCACCGCGCCTTCTGGTCCGACGCCGCCTGGGAGTGGAAACAGGCGCGCGGCATCACCCATCCGTTGTTCTGGATTCCCCGCCGTGACGCCTTCGTGTACCGCGGGATGTTTGCGGAGCTACCGCTGCCGCTCGATGGCCCGGTGTACGTGAGCCACGCCGAAGCCACCGCCTACGCCCGCTGGGCGGCCAAAGCACTGCCCACCGAAGCGGAGTGGCATCGCGCAGCCTATGGCACGCGGAACGGGTCGGAACGCGCCTACCCCTGGGGCCATCAGCCGCCCGATGCGCGTCATGGCAACTTTGACTTTCACCGCTGGGACCCCACGCCGGTGGGCGCGCATCCCGCGGGAGCGAGCGCCTTCGGTGTCGCGGATCTGCTGGGCAACGGCTGGGAGTGGACAACCACGATTTGGGGGCCGTTTCCCGGATTCGAACCGTTCTCGTTCTACCCCGGCTACTCGGCGAACTTCTTCGACGGCCAGCACTACGTCATGAAGGGTGGGTCCGCGCGCACCGCGGCGTGCATGTTGCGGCGGACGTTCCG
Source organism: Acidobacteriota bacterium (assembly GCA_016201215.1). GTDB lineage: Bacteria > Acidobacteriota > Terriglobia > Acidiferrales > UBA7541 > QHYU01. Next base: position 4,549 of record JACQDH010000189.1, read on the forward strand.
CAACTGGTTCCAGCCGCACTACCGCTACGTGTACTCTGCATTCCGCTGCGTCGAAAGGTAATCCCACCGCGATACGGAAGCGAGGAGGCCCTATGCTCACGCAAGCGATCGCACGATACCCGGTGGCCGACTTCGCCTCGGAGGTGCTCGCCGGCCTGACCAAACTGGGCCAGAAGGAGCTACCCTCGAAATACTTGTACGACGAGGTGGGCTCGGCGCTGTTTGAAGTGATCAGCGTGCTGCCCGAATACGGCCTGACCCGTGCGGATGCGCGGCTCCTACGCTATCACGCCGACGAGATTGTCCGCCGCATTGCGTCACCCGTGCTGGTAGCCGAGCTGGGAAGCGGCAGTGCGAAGAAAACCCGGTGGATTCTCGAGGCGCTTTCCCGCCGGCAGCGCACCACTTACTTCCCCATCGACATCTCGCCTACCGCCCTGGCACAGTCCGAGAAGGAATTGGGGCAGATCGACTTTGTCAGCATCGTGGGCTATGAGCGACCTTACCTCGACGGCCTGCTGGCCGTGGCCGCAAGTCGCCATGCGGACGAGCATCTGCTGGTGCTGTTTCTCGGCAGCACCATCGGCAACTTCGACCGTCCGGCCGGCGAAGATTTCCTCGGCGAGGTGCGCCGCATTCTTTATCCGGGCGACGCCCTGCTGCTCGGCACCGACCTGATGAAACCCGTGGCGGAGTTGCTGGCTGCCTACGACGACTCGATCGGCGTGACGGCGGCGTTCAACCTCAACATGCTGGCGCGCATCAATCGTGAACTCGACGCCAACTTCGACCTGCTGCACTTCCGGCACGCCGTGCGCTACAACGAGCAGGAGCGGCGCATCGAGATGCACCTCCGCTCCACGCGCGAACAGACCGTCGAGGTCCGCAAGGCCGGTTTCCGCGTGCACCTCGCCAGGCAGGAGACTATCTGGACGGAAAGCTCGCACAAATATTTCCCGGAAGAGGTCGTGCAGATGGCCGAGCGCACCGGCTTCCGTTGCGACGCGCAGTGGGTGGACGAGGAATGGCCCTTCGCGCAAAGCCTGTTGATTGCAAAATAGGTGCGGGTCAGGTACCGCGACTTGCTGAGGCTAACTGGCCCGGCGCGAGCCGCTGTGGCCGCATTCCGGGCAGGCATGGACTTCCGCGACGATTCCGCCCAGCACAGGGTCTATCCGCGCGGCTTCTTCAGAGCTAGTCGGATCTACGAGCTTCTCAGCGTGCTGGTTCATTTCCTGATTGCACTCGGTGCAGATCATCTTGCTGGTCTTCTGGCTCCTCCCGCCGTCCTTGCTCGCCCTGCTCTTCTGGCTCTTCTTGCCTGGCATACCTGAACCCCCGTCTCCGCTATTCCAGAGCAATGTTTTCTCGGCCGTGACGCAACGTCTTGGCCATCCAGATCAATTCCTTGAGGAACTTGTCGATCCGCGGCAGAAACGAAGAATCGAGCAGCCCGCCGGAGCCATCGAAAACCTTTTGCACGCTGGAAAAATTGACGTCCCAGAAGATGGTGACCAGGCCCAGCTCGCGCATCACCGGCAGCAGATTCTGAATGCCGCGCGTACCGCCGAAAGGTCCGGCCGAAACGCCGACAATCCCGACGGCCTTGTGAATGTACTCTTCGAGGCAGCTATCGAGCACGTGCTTGAGCAGGCCGGAATAGCCGTGGTTGTATTCGGGTGAAACAATCACCAGGGCATCGGCCCGGTTCATCTTCTCCGCGAACCCTTTATCCTTGATGGCTCCCCCGGCGTCGTCGGTGGGCAGGGGCAGCTTCGCAATGTCAATCAACTCAGTTTCGAGGCCGGCGCGGCGGGCGAGCTCGCTGGTGACAAGGCTGGCAGCGTGGATGCTCATTCGCCCGCGCCGCGTCGTGCCCAGGATAACAGGAATGAACAAGGGGCAAGCCTCTGCCATGCGTTTCTCCTCCAGCAGAAGTCAGCGCAATGGCGCGATGTGCAGGACCAATCGCGCGCTCCACGCTACGTGCGGCTCGAGTTCGGCAGGCCAAACCGCCAGGATCTGCGAGCCCTGATAAACGCGCTCAAACCCGCTCTCGGACTCCGACACGGTTTCGATCGGCGCCACCCAGAAGTGGCTCGCGCCGGGCGCTTCGATGGTTGCGGCGACCTTCTGCCAGCCATCCACGACGCGGAGGCTCGAGGCTGGCGTGGCCGCGGCCCAATGGAGCGGATGGCGCTCACCGCCCGCCTCAAAGTAGCGGTCCGGCTCATCTGCAGCGAGCAGGTTCAGCACGGTCTCCAGGCCGACGTTTAGCTTGAGCGGTTGCATGCCGCCGTGTGAGAGCACCAGATCGCAGGCCACGCAGATGCGGTCCGCGGATTTCGCAAAGGAAAATGTCTTGCACGCGCGCAGGCGGGGTGCTCCAGCACCGCCCGCCGCGCGCAACTCGAGGGGGGCTTCCCTGACCAGCTCCACTTTCTCCGCCGATGCCGTGACCACATCATAGGCACCGGCGGCAAGCGCGGCGGTCTCCTCCAGGCGCAGGGCCTCGTAGTCTTCGTAGGTCTTCGCGGCGTCAAACAGCAGCAGGCGGAAGGCGTGCCGCGGCCAGCGGTCGTAGCGCAGGCGGCGCTCGAGGCCTTGCTCCTTGACGCGGGTCTGTTCGTGGATGGAGGCGACGTGCCCCGCCGCGCCGCTCGCGGCCTCGCGCAGGCGCGCATGATAGGCCTCCGGGCGGCGCTGGAGCGAGTTGATCAGCGTGACGTCGTTTATGCGAAAATCGAGCTCGGCGAGGGTACCTCCATCGGCGGGCTTGAGCAGCGCGGCAAACTGCGGCGAAGTCAGATAGATCTCCTCGGCGCCGTCAGTGTCGAAGTCCAGCCGCTCGACATTGGCGTAGCTCGCCCGGCCGTGGGCCACGGCATCGGCAAGTTTTTCGGCGCGGATCAGCTCACTCCACAGCGCGGTGCGCAGGTGCGGCGCGTAGAGCCCGCCGAAAATGCCGTGCCAGTAAGCGTCGTTGCACTGCGCGCGCAGCAGGTGCGTGGTGGCCTCCTCCAGCTTGCGCCGCGCGCTCTGCCCGCGGCGCCGCGCGGCCAGCCGCCGCACCTTGCCGGAAACATACAGCATCTTCTTGTGCAGCAGGTTGGTCTCCGCGTATTTGCTGAGGAAATTGCGCCAGAAACCTCCGCGCAGGAAGACCTGGATCTCCGGCCGCGAAGAGAATTCCTGCATGGCAGCCTGGAAACGGTGCCGGACCCTGGTGGGCAGCGCCCACTCCATCATTTCGGTGTAGGAGGCCGTGGGCAGCTCGGCGCGGCCCAGGGGCGGGTTCGTGGCGATGTATTCTCCCGGCGGCGTGGTCGCCAGCCAATCGGAGTTGGCTTCGAGCGCGG
>JACQDH010000192.1 GCA_016201215.1 Acidobacteriota bacterium
GATGGCCACGGTGATCAGCCAGGAGCGCAAGGACGCTGTCTTGCGGAGCTTGGAGAGCTGCGAAAAAAGCTCCAGGCAAACCGCCTGGAAGATGTCGGCGGCCTCCTGAGGAGGAGCGTGGTACTTGAAAGGAATCGAGTAGATTAGATTCTTATACTTCTGAATGAGCGCTGCCCAGGCCAACTCATTGCCGGCCAGACACTCGCGCACGAGGCGAGTGTCGCTCCAGGTGGGAGCAGGCGCGCTGCGATCTAGAGGTAACCGGAGCCGTCGCAATCTCGGGCTCATCCCCTCGCATCCAGTTGTGCCACGAGCCGGCCCAGCTCCTTGGCATCCTGAAAGGGCTCACGGCCAAGAAGCAAAGAGCTTCGCCAGCGCAAAACTTTCCGGGATTCGGCAGCGCTGCCTGCGCAAACCCGGGACCTCGGGGCTGAGATAGCATACGACGGCGTCAACGGTACAGGTCAGACGCCTCCAAAAGCTGCGCGGCGCCTACATCATAGCGTCCCTTTCCGCTCGGCACAACGCCCCGCCGCGGTTGCGCCCGGTGAACGCGGCCGGTGCCTGTCATCAGAATGCCACGGCGAGGAAGCTTGCCGGGTCACCCCAGGCGGCAGACGAGAATGTGATCCTTCCCGGCCTTCGCCAGCGCAACCCTCCTGCGGCCTTGGAGCGACGAATGGACTCAATTTGCTCCAGCCTATATTTCTTCAGCCTTTTGCGCACCCTGCTGTGCTCGCGAATGCAGCGCTGGTGGATCTGGAGCGGTCGAAACTCCTGACCTTCGATCTGCTGTTGACCTTTCTGGTGCACCCCGGCACCGCTATCTATATCGGCTACGCCGATCGGTATGAGAATTTCGCGCTGGATCCCGCGGCGTCCTCTGGATTGCGCCGCGTAGGCGGGCCGGGTCTCTCGACCGGCCGTACCTTCTTCATCAAAGTGAGTTACTTGCTGCGGTTCTGAAAAGGCGTCCCCGAGCGGGTCCGTCCTTCAGCCGCCGTATTTGAAACAGCGCACGTGTCGCGTGCTTTCCGGCTGTACCTCCTCCGGTTCCCGCGTCGAGCACAGCGTCATTCGGTCGGCGCAGCGAGGCTCGAACGGGCACCCGGCGGGCAAATGCGCTAGATCCGGCGGGCTGCCAGCAATCGAAGGCAAACGTCGTTCTTGTGCCGAAGCATTCTCCACCGGTAGTCCGGGAATGGAACGCAGCAGGCCCGCTGTGTAGGGATGCAGGGGATTCCGAAACACCTGCGCCGGGCGGCCTTCCTCGACGATGCGCCCCGCATACATCACCAGAATGCGGTCGGCGAAGCCCGCCAGGATGGCCGGATTGTGGGTGATGAGCAGGAGTGCAATGCCCATCTGCTTCCTCAAATCCTGGAGCAGCGCCAGGATTTCGGCCTGCGTGGTGGCATCGAGAGCGGCCGTAGGCTCGTCTGCAATCACGAGCGGGGGCCGGCACGCCAGGGCCTGCGCGATCACCACGCGCTGCCGCTGGCCTCCGCTCAGTTCGTGTGCGTAGGCAGCGTAGAAGCGTCGCGTGTCGGTCAGGCGAACCTGCGTCAGCATCTGCTCGGCCAGTTCCCGGCACCGCCCGCGGCTGAGGCCCTGGTGCGCCTGGATCACGTCCGCCACCTGATCGCCGACGCGCCGCACAGGATTCAAAGCGATCCCGGGTTCCTGAGAAATCGAAGAAATTTCCGCGCCGCGGACTTTTTCCAGTTGCGGTTCGTCCAGAGTGAGAAGCTCGCGTCCCCGAAAGCGAACCGAACCGCCGACAACACTGCCACCCTCGGGCAGAAGTCGCAGCAAGGCCAGCGCCGTCGAGGATTTGCCCGAACCGGACTCGCCCAGCAGCCCCACGACTTCGCCCGCACCGATGTCAAAGCTCGCCCCACGAACCGCGGGGATTCGCGACCCGCTGTCGGAACAGAACTCTACGGTCAGATCACGAACCTGTAGCAAGGAAGTCTCCGGGAAGCCGACTGCACGCAAGATGCTGCGAAGAGTTTCGTCTCTCGCCGCGCAACACTATTTTCCCCGCCAGAAAAGCTCTTCTACATTCCAAAGTGTGTAATGGTCGAGAACGGCGGGGCGAAGGTTGCCCAGGCCGTTCTTGGCACCCAGCAGGAGGTTGGGACTGGCCAGGAAGACCATCGGCTGATTTTCCGCGAGGAGCTGCTGCACGCGGTCGTAGAGCCGCTTGCGTTCGGCCGGTTTGCGCGCCACGAGTTGCTGCTTCATCAGGCGATCGATCTCTGCTTCCCAAGCCGTGGCAGGATGCGCCTGCTTGGGACTCCAGAAGTGCTGCTCACCGCTGGAAACCCAGATGTTCATTTCCGTGTTCGGGTCGGCGTCGCCGCTGACCAGGCCGAGAACGCAGGCGTCGTAGTCCTTGCTGTCGAAGAGCCGCGCCAGCAGCGCGCGGAATTCGAGCGGAACCACCTGGACGCGCATGCCGACCTGTTTCAGATCATCCTGGATGATGGTGGCCATCTTCATGCGCTCCGCATTCGAGGCGCTGCTCAGGATCGTGAATTCCACGGGCAGGCCGCTCGCATCCACCAGCGTGCCATCGCCGGCCCAACGGAAACCTGCATTGCGCAGGAGTTGGCGCGCGCGATCGAGCGAGCGCGGCGGACGCGGCAGGTTGGCATGGCCCCAGAATCTGTTGCCCGGCGTGACCGGCCCCCACAGCGGCGTCCCACGGCCCTGATACACCAGCCGCACGATTCCCTCGCGGTCGATTGCTGCGGAGACCGCCTGGCGGAAGCTCACGTGTCGGAACCACGCCTGTTTCCGCGCCACCAGGGGAAGCGACTTCCCGCTGAGGTCGTTCAGGTTGAAAAAGAGGAAGTTGTACTCAAGGCTCGGGCCCAAGTCGTACAGATTGTAGTCATGGGCTTTTTGCTGGCTGGAGAGAACGGCGTAGTTTTGCGCATTCACGCGGTTGATGACGTCCGTTTCGCCCGCCTGAAAACGGATGACCTGAGCGTCTTCGCTGGCCACAAAAAGGAACACCACGTCGTCGAGGTAGGGCAGCACGTTGCCTTTCCGATCCGCTTTCCAATAGAAAGGATTGCGTTCCAGCACCAGCCGCTGGCCCGCGACATATTCCTTCAAGCGGAACGGCCCCGCGCCGGCGATTTGCCCAGGGGGCGAGTTGAGCCCCCAGGCTTGCGCCAGCTTCCCTTCCTTGTACGGCTTCTCGAGCAGGTGGCGAGGCAGAATCGCAAAATTTGGCCAGCGCCGGCTCGGTTTGCTGCGAAGAACGGTTGATGTGGACCAAGTCCGCCATCATTCGCCAGATGACATCCCGCGAAGGGCTGTCCGCAGCCGTCACGGGGTTGAGCGTCTTGGGCTCGGCACGCAGGGAGACGACCAGCCGGCCACCGTACCGGCCGGTTTCGCCCCCAGTGAGCAGACGCTCCGTGCCGGAATTCCCAGGCTTGCCCTGGGGCCACGCCGCAACCGAGCAGAACAATACAGCAACCAGTGCTCTTGCCAGGGACGCACAGAACTTGAATGTCATGATCTCCTCTGAACCTCGTCTCGGCCGGCGAGCATTTTCCTACAGGTACGCCGCCTTCAGCCGCTCGTGCAAAACTGTGGCCAGTGCGGCGTAGCCCAAGAAGAACGGCACCAGCACCAACCCCGGAAGAAACATCCACCAGTAGGACGCCAGAACGTGGTACTGCTGAAGCGTGCTCAGCATATTTCCCCAGCTCGGCACTGGCTCGCTCACACCCAGCCCGAGAAACGAGAGCGTCACTTCGGCCAGGATGTATTGCGGGACCAGGAGGGCGGCCTGCGTCAGCAACACGCCAAAGGTTTGTGGCAGCACGTGCCGCCTCAACAGATAGGCGTCCGAGGCACCGAATCCGATCGCAGCGCGCACGTAGTCACGTTCCTTGGCGGTCAAGACTACGCCGCGCACCAAGCGCGCGGGCCGGGCCCATCCCACCGTGCCAATGACGACTACGACCAGCAGGAAAGCTCGCGTCGGGCTGATGTGCAGCGGAAGAAAGGCGCGTAAGGCAAACAACAGATAGAGCCAGGGAAGCGCCAAGAAGAGTTCGGCGACGCGCATCAGGAGGTCGTCGGCCCAGCCACCGTAGAAACCGGCGACGCTACCCAGGATCAGGCCACACCCCAGCGAGAGCGCCGTGGCGAGCAACCCTGCCAGCAGAGAAATCTGACCGCCGTAAAGCATGCGAGAGTAAAGGTCCCGTCCGAAAGCGTCGCTTCCCAGCAGAAAAATCCGTGCCGGGGCGTCCACCACAAACAGGTGTACCCGCCCGGTCAAGAACCCGCCGACTTTGTACGGTTGGCCGGTGACGAAAAAGCGGACAGGATATCGCCGGCTGCGGTCTTCCTGGAATTCGCCAATCGTTCCGGGGCGTTCCACCCAAGGGTAGAGGAAGGGCCGGAGGTGGAAATGTCCCTGTTGGTCCACGAAACGCACTCGGGTTGGCGGGGCAAACGCAAGTTCGCGATTCTGCGCTTCTACATCGTACGGAGCAAAAAAGCCCGCCAACAAGACGACGGCATGCAGTGCGGCGAGGAGACCTACGAGCAAGACCAGTTTTGTGCGTGCTCGCATCATTAGGTTGGCTTCATCGCGCGCGAATGCGCGGATCCGTCCAGTACAGCAGCGCGTCGGCGAGCAAATTCCCCACGACGAGCAAGAGCGTGGAAAGAACCACCGCGCCGATTACCAAGTAGAGGTCGCGGGCCAATATGGCCTCCAGCAGCAGCGGACCCAGCCCGGGCCAGCTCATCACCACTTCCACGAGGAGGGATGCGCTCAGCAGCGTGGCCACGGACAAACCGAAGAGCGAAATCAGGGGGTTGGCAGCTGCACGCAAAGCATAGCTGAACAGCAGGCGCCGGCGCGGGATGCCGTGGCCCCGCGCCGCGCGAAGGAAGGCTGAGTCCAGCACTTCGACCATCGCCGCGCGCACGTGCCGTACGAGCAGCGGCAACGTGCCGAGGACAAGCGCCAAGACCGGCAAAGCCAAGTGCGCAGCGGCGTCCCTCACCTGACCCCAGAACGGGAGGGAGTCGAAATTCACGGAAACCATCCCACCCGTCGGGAACCAGCCCGTGCGCACCGCAAGCAACAGCAGGGCAAGAGCAAGCAACAGGTCGGGCACCGCCAGAAGCCCCGCCGTCCAAACGGAGGTGAGATGGTCCGCAGCGCGGCCCTTTCGGGCGGCGGCCCAAACACCCAGCGGGATGGCGGCCAACCACGACAGCAGGGATGTCGAGGCCGTGAGCAGCAAGGTGTTCCGCGCACGCAACCACAGCAGAGGTGCCGCCGGACTGTTGTACGCGAAGGAGAACCCTAGTTCACCGTGGGCCACGGCCTTCAACCAGAAAGCATAGCGTGCCAGCAAGGGCCGCTCCAGCCCGTACTGCGCGCGCAGGGCGGCCACTGTTTCCGGGGAGATCTGCGGATTCAGGCGCATTTCATCCAGGAAGTTGCCTGGCGCGAGTTCGAGGAAAAGAAACGTCAGCACCGAAACACCGAAAAGCAGGAAGATGCTGTGGAGGAATCTCCGCGCCAAGTAACGCATCAGCCGGTCTCCTGCCGAGGACCGGGACCCTCCGCGTCCATCGCCGCGCAAGCAGCCACGAGCGCGCGCGTGTGCGGGTGCTGCGGATGGCGCAACAGCGCCGCCGGCGCCGCGCGCTCTACAATCTGACCGCGGAACATCACGGCAACCTCGTCGGCCAGATGGCCGACCAGGCTCAAATCGTGCGTGATGTACAGGTAGGTGAGCCCTCGGGCAGCCTGCAAGTCCAGCAGCAGGTTGACGATTTGCGCTTGGATGGAGAGATCGAGAGCCGAAAACGCTTCATCCAGAATGAGCAGCTTGGGCTCGAGCGCAAGCGCGCGGGCAATGGCCAGCCGTTGGCGCTGGCCACCGCTGAACTCTCCCGCTCGGCGATCGGCGGCTTGCCGCGGGAGTTCCACCTGCTCCATCAGGTCCAGCGCGCGTTCCCGCTGCTCCTTCTTGGACCTGTGCGTGGCGATGGCGAGCGGCTCAGCGACGATCTCCGCCGCGGTGAAGCGCGGATTCAGCGCAGCGGCGGGGTCTTGAAAGATGACTTGGATCTGTCGCCGAAGGTCCCGTAGCTCCGCACGGCTGACGCAAAGCAGGTTGCGACCCTCATACCAGATTTCGCCCGAGGTGGGTTCTTCGAGCCGGACCAGGCACCGCGCCAGCGTGGATTTGCCGGAGCCTGATTCACCCACCAGGGCCAGTGTCGTCCCGCGCGCGATGGCCAGGTCCACTCCTTCCAACGCGGCAACCTCATATTTCTTGCGTGAAAGCCAGCGCCGCTGCTGGTAAGACTTGCGCAGGCTGTTCACCTGCAGAAGCGGCGCAGAGCCGCCGCTCGAGGAGGTGGGCATCGGTCGCTCATTCATCTCGACGGGCTCACGCCCGGCTATCGGAGGCCGTTTCTCTCAGCTCGGCTGTGGACCCACGGCCCGCATTGGCCCCTTCAGCCGTCGGCAGCATTCCTCAGGAAATCCCACGTCCGGCCGACGGCGTTGTTTCGGTCCCGGGGCCGTGAACCAGAGTCCAGCAAAGCAAATTCACCGAAAAAGATAGCCTCGGCCGAATCGAAAACGAAGCATAGCAGGTCAGTCAGATGGGATGGTAGGCCCGTGGAGGCCTGAATCCCAGACCTCCACCGGGTCAATCCAGAAAGCCATGAAGACAGCGAGTGAAATGAGTGGGCACAAGTGGACAGCGGCGCTTGAGATTACAGTGATGTAAGCGCGTCCGAGCGGTCAGTAGCGGACGCTATAGGACAGCAGATGCCGCGGGTGCCCAAGCAGAGTTATGGCACAAACTGCGGCACGCGCAGTGTCACGCGTCAGCTTGAGGCCCGCTGCCCATCTCGAATCTGAGCACATGGGCAGGCAATGCTTGGCGGAATTCGGCATCGAATCCGTTCCGCCATGCGCGGGCCCTTGGCCGCGCAGTGGAGCGCGGGTTGGGGGTGAGCGGGGAACTTTTAGGTACTGGGCTAGTTCTGTGTTGCTATTTGCTGCCTTTAGGCTATCGGTCTTGATTGATCTCAAACCGGGTGTTGCAGTTGAGGCATTCATATGTGTGGGTATCCGCTGAGACAGAACCATCGCGACGTTTGTATCCCCTTGATTTCATCTTGCTCCGAGGAACATTACGTAGCTCAGCCTTACACGACGGGCAGAACTTCACATCCGGCTGTGGGCCAGGAACATTTGCCATCGGTGGATTCTAGCACCGGTCGGCAACGGGCAACACTGAATTAGCCCATCACCAACTTTTACTGTAGCTTGACTGGCTTGTTCAGCAGTCCCAGGTCCGTTGGGGGGCCACAGTCCGTCGCTGTGGAGGTCAGTCTGACCGGCTTGCTCAGCGTCGAACCATTCGGCGGGGCCGTGATGCTGACCATGGGCGGGGTCTTGCAAGGGCTCGGTCGCGGAGGCGGAGGTGACTGCGGTGGGGATGGCGGAGGCGTGCCTGCAGCTACCTCAAACGCACCGATGTCAAAGGCTGAGCCGTACGGCCTCTGCATTCCATCAAAGTCCCGCGTGGCGTTGGTCGGCACGCCCGCATCGATCGCCGGACTCCCCGCCTTCAAATGGAAATCCCAGTTCTGCGGGTCCACAAACTGCGGGTCAGCGTTGATTGGCTTTTTGTCCCATGTCGGGCCATTCCCTTTGCCGAAGTACACGTTGTTCGACCCGGACATTCCAGTTTCCGTTGCGCCGTACTCGTAGGTGTAGTAGGCGGACGCTCCGGCGTCTGCATAGAAAATATTGTTCGTGAACACCGCCTGACCAATGCCGATGTTCACGTGGATTTCTGACCCGCCACTCACTCCACCGTGCGGCGCACCGTTGTCGTAGAACGTGTTGTTGTAGACGAGAAACCGACCGCCCTTCCCGCTGTTCGAGGTCAGCTCAATGCCGTGGTACTGCCAGTTGGGATGACGGTTCCCATTCTTGAAAATCAGGTTGTTGTAGATGCTGGCATCGACCACGAAGTCGGTCTTGCCGTCGTTCCCGCCGACGATCATACCGCTCATTCCGTTGTTGTAGATCACGTTGTCGTGGATGCGGAGGTTCGATATCTTGTCCCCCGGCTGATGCCCGTATACCTGAATCCCCTTTCCCAACGGGTTGTCGTGCAGCTCGTTCCAGCCGATGTCAATGTCCGACTGCGCTCCGTACCCCCCGAAGTACAGGCTGTACGCTTTCTGGGCACCGGTTCCGTTGTCGTGCATATTGTTGCCGTAGACCCGGTACATCTTGGCGGCGTGCTCGACGTTCATGCTGACCGAATTGCCTGTGGAGCTGATGTCGCACCCGACGACTCGAATGTCTTCGGTCGCCCCGCCCTCAAACCGCAACGAGGCATAGTTCGCCCGGAACTTCATTTCGGCGATGACCCAGTGCGACAGAACGTCCGGTCCCCAGTTGTAAACCGCAGCAGTCGAGTTGGCGTTATCCAGGAACGCCACTTCACCTGGGTACCCAACAAACGCCAGCGGTCTATCGCGTGCCCCACTGAGCGTCAGGTTCACAATCGTCGCGTAGTCTTCTTCCTTCGTCCATGTGCCGGCGCGGAAGTAAACGATGTCCCCCGGCTTGATGCTTTTCTTCGCCTTGACGGGTGTGGCCCACGGCCGGTCAAACGTCCCAGGATTCGAGTCGCTGCCCGACGGCGAGACGAAGTAGATATTTCCCGTACGGACTACGAACGGAACCGGGTTGGAATCTCCCTTCGGCGCGTGCACCACAAGGTCGCCCGTCTTGGCATTGGCGCCGAGCTGCACGACGATCAAATCTAGGTACTTCGTGACCGCGTTCTGCTGCCCCCAGATTCGGTACGACGCAACTTCCCCACCGCCGACCGTGACGGTTGCACTTCCACGCTGCGCGCCGAACCGCTTGCCGTACACGTACACGAAGGCTCCGTTGTTCCCTTCACCTCCGCTGTTTGGGCCACCGACGATATCCGTAAAAAGGACTACTGGTGCATGCGGGCTGGTTGGCCGAGAAGGCGGTGGCGGAGGAAGCGATGGGGACTGAACGGAAGCCTGCACCATTGCCAAGATCACCGCGTCAGGGACATTTGTGGCTTTCAGACCCTTGAGCACATCAGGTGACGTGTCGAAGTTGCAGACGGAGGATTTTATTCTGGCGATGACAATCTCAGGTGTCAGCCTGGCCTTAAGCATGTCTAGGACGTCGCTGTTGGAAAGGACGCTGGTTGTCGCTAGAGACTGTTGGAATTCCTGATGCGCCGGCGCATGACCGGCAAGGACAAGCCCGACGAGCAAAAGAAGAACGGTGAACCTAATGGGCATCTTGCGCCCTCCAGTCGCTTTCACCCAACATCAGACTGCTCGCTCATCAAATCAAGTGCGTACTTTTTCAGCGCCGCTGCCACGAACAGATCCCATCTCGCAAGCTGCGTTTAGAACCTCTGCCTCAGCTGTTGATGGACCGCCTCACTCTCCGAGATTGTACTGGAACTGCTCCCGCAGAGTGGTCCGTTTTTGCTCGTCCCTCCGTTTGAGAATTTCTTTCTGTGCCTGGAAGATCTCGGCTCGATCAGTCGGCGGAGCACGCTAGCGACGCCAAGAAGTGCTGGGGAACCTGGTGGGCCCGTGGGGGCTCGAACCCCAGCCCTCCACCGTGGCACGGTAGTTCGAGCCTTCCTATGGGGTTGGACCTGTTCGTAAGCTCATGGCCCTGTTTAGGGTTGGCAGAATTGGTCAAGATTGGTCAAAGCCCATCCCTGCGGGTACCCGCTACGATTTCCGCTACACCTCGGTGTGCCCAGGCCCGAACCCTTGGCGGTGAGTCCCCATGTGGATGTTACGTTGTCCCTGGAGTCCAAGCCATGTTCAACTTCCTAGTTGGAGATCAGCGGACAGCTTGCACCTGAATGCGGCGATGGGTGCTCCGCGTCTCCCGTGGTAGGATTTGGGTTTTTCGCAGGAGCTCGACTCTCGGCAGAAGGAGGCAATGGTGAGCGCCCGAGGGAAGTTTATCAAGGCTCGCCACCGGTTAAGGTGCGATCTGTCCGCTGATCTCTGGCTAAGCTAAGGCCATCCGCGCGTGGACCTACTCCTCTGCAACTTCCAGAAGATTCTCAACGAGTGGCCTCCCATTTCATTTCCGAGGCCCTCAGCGCGGGGTGAGAGACAAGTAGGTGCCAGAGGAGAGCCTGGAATGACTCCGTATGAGGTGTCACGTTGCAGGGGTTGACTACCGGTACAAGGACACAAGCGTCCGCCACCTGCGCGGTGAAACCTCCATCGCGGCCCACCACGCCGCCAATCGTGCACCCAATTTGCTTCGCGTATTGCAGAGCGCGGACAATGTTCGCGCTGATGCCTCGCCGGGCATCCCCTCCGCCTACGGAGAAAACGAAGAGCATGTCCGTGCTAGACAGGCGGCTGCCGCGGAGCCAGTTGACATAGCAGGTGTCCCAGCCCTCGTCGTTCACGCGCGCCGTCAGCTCGGAAACGTTATCGCTTGGAGTGTACGCTTCGATTCCAGCGATCTTGCGGAAATCGTTGACCGCATGGGAAGCATGTGCTGCGCCGCCACCCACGCCGAGGAAAAACAGTCGCCCGTCGCGTTCGCGGAGACGCACCAGTAGGTCCACTGTGCGATCAATGCTCTTTCGGTCAAGCCGCTTCAGGATCTCGATGGATTCGCCGATGTATTGGCTAGTGTAGCCGGCACCGTCCAGACCGCAGCCCCAGTGGCCACCGTGACGGGGCAGCGACCGGATGCTGCCGTCCTCCAATTGTGTGATCACGTCAGCGGCCTCAGAGAGATTTCCTACTAGAAAGTCGGGCCGGACGCCATTCTTGGCGATCTCATCGCAGAGATAGCATTTCCGAGGGCTGACGAGGAGCGTGGTGGCACCAACGGCGTGGCCGGCCTGAATGTCGCTCATACTATCACCCACCATATAGGAGGAGGCCAGGTCAATGCCCCAGCCCCCAGCCGCCTGCTGCAGCAAACCGGGTTTCGGCTTGCGGCAATCACACTCAACGCGGTACGTCCTAACGCATGCCTCTGGGTGGTGCAGACAGTGGTAAACGGCATCAATACGCCCGCCTGCCGCTTCGACGTCGGCGAGCATTCTTCTGGTCATGCTTTCCAGAAGCTCGGGCGTGAATTTACCCTTGGCGATTCCAGGTTGGTTCGAGGCCACGATCACCAAGAGGTCCTTGCGGTTCAACCGCGCGATGGCCTCTGCGACACCCGGCAAGAAGATGAATTCACCAGGGTGGGCCGGCGTGTCTACGATGCCGAGGTCTGCGTGATGGACGTAGGAGTTGATTACCCCATCACGGTCGAGAAAAATCGCTCGGCGCATCATGATGTCCTCCCTGAAGGCCCAGCCACTACCCGAGAAGACCATTTACCCCGCCCATCGGCCCCCATTTTGTGAATTTCTCTGCCAGCGCTCCGGGGAGAGCGCGATTCGAAGCCGGACACCGCACTTGGAAAGGTGCCTGCCGCACATTCACTGTTCTTGCGCGATCACCAACGTCGAGTATCCCAAGACCAAGTGTCCCCGTGTGAGCCGATGGAGAACCTCGGAAAAAGCGCGCAGGATCACCTTGGCTACATTCTTCCAACGATCTTCGTTGAAAATCACCGGAGCATTCTGAACACGAAGGACACGCAATCCACAATGCTCCAGCAGGCGCACAATTGTGCGCGGCTCGAACGAGTAGAGATGATGCGGAGGGTCGAAACCCACTAGAGGATGCCGCTCCGTGTTCATCCAGAACGGATCAGGAACACCAAGCCGGCGCCTGGTTTGGCCGATCACCGCGTGAAAGCGCGCGTCTGGCACCACGACCACTAGGATTCCCTCCTCGTGGAGCAAGGTACGGGTCTGGCACAAGACCGCTGCCGGATCCTTTAAGTGTTCGAGCACGTTGAGCATCGTCACCACGTCAAACTGGCGGTGCCGGGCGGAGGAAAGGAAGGCTTCGATCGTGCCGTTAAAGGTTTTGATCTTGTGTTCCGACACAGCATAGGCGCTCCCGGCTCGCGAAGGCTCGACACCGTATATCGAGAAGCCGGCCTGGCGCATGCAACGGAGAAAGTTGCCTGCGCCACTTCCGATATCCAGGACCGAACCCATCTTCTTAAATCTCAAGATGGCGCTGCGCACACCGAGATTGAAATGCTCTTCGCCGCTGCGCCACTGGCTACCTTGGTCAAAAACTGTGTAGATCTGCTGCAATTCGGCGATACTCGGCTGTGGATTCACGTAGCGCAGTCCGCACGCGCTGCACTGCACAATCGTGAACCCCCGGGCCTCAAGGTACGGTGTGAATCGTGCGCTAGCACAGATGCGGCAAGCGACTGTCTCGCGACACGATGCCCATGCTGAGAAAGCCTGGGCGGTCATAAGAACTCTTCCTTTCTCACAAGTAATGAGTTAGAGCTAATGTCTTTCCTTAACCTCTTCTAAGGATGTGATCTCCGATTCCGCGGCGTCCATATGGCTAGACCTCACCCAGAATGCACCGTATTCCCACACGAGAAGACACTTTGCCTCGCGCCCGTCATCCCACCGAGTGGACCGCCGATGCGTGCCGCACAATCGCATTGCCGTCATCCAGCGGGCAAGGCGCGCAATGATTCTTCTGTTGGCGTTCGATGTAAGCCAGCCGCTGGTCGCGCGATACGATGTCAAACACCACCTTGCTGCCTTCGAACTCAAAACGGAAACTCAGTTCTCGCAGGCCGGCCCGCCTCATGGCATCGCGCAAGTGATGCTTGCTTTCCTCACAGTAGAGCATCAGAAAACCACCGCCGCCTGCCCCAGAGATCTTCCCGCCGACGGCGCCGTGGTTTTTGGCCAGATCATACCAGGCGTCAATCTGACTGCTGGTGATCCCCTGGGAAAGCCGCTTCTTTGATTGCCAGTGGACATCCAGCAGCTCTCCGAACCGCCGCAGGTTTCCTTTCCCAATCACGTTGCGGATTTCCAAGCCGATGTCCTTGATCTCGCGCAAGCTACGGAGCACCGCGCCTTCCTTGCGCTTGGCAGCGCTGTCCTGAGTCTTCAGAATGGCAGTGGCATCCCGCGTCTCATGCGTATAGAAAAGCAAGAGATTGTTTTCGAGTTCTTTAACTAGATCCCCGCTCAGGCTCAGGCGCTGGACATGCACCGTGCCATCCCGCTCGATGTTCAGCGCCGTAAGACCGCCGAATGCGGCCATGTACTGGTCCTGCTTCCCGATCGGTTTCTGAAGTATGTCCAACTCGATGTGGCAGGCTGCCTCGGCCAATTCCTGTGGGGCAACCGGCCGCTGCGTTAATGCCTGCAGGGCGTTCAGGAGGCCGACCAGATAGCAGCTCGAGGAGCCCAGGCCGGTTCCCGAGGGAATGTCGGCCACCGAGACAATCTCGATGCCGTTGGTCAGACCGAAATATTTCAGTGCCTCACGGGCCAGCGTGTGCTGCACCTCGTCCACGTGATCGACAAGTTCTGATTGTGTGTAGCGCACACGGATTTTGTCGTCGACGATCGGCGTGTTCACATTCAGGAACATGTATTTGTCCACGCCGACGGCCAGGATGAACCCGCCGTGCTCTTTGTAAAAAGAAGGCAGATCGGTCCCGCCCCCGCCCAGGGTCAGCCGAAAGGGAGTTCGCGTGATGATCATGGTTGGTCCACCGTTTGAATTCTGTCGCCGGTCCTTGCTGCAAGGGTGTCTCGCCTACCGCCTGCGCCCGTTGCCAGACTTAGAGCAAGAGCCCGGAAAGCGGCTCGGCCATTGCCCCGTGAAGCATGCACCGTGCGTCTTCTGCCTTCTGCGTTTACGCTATCCATCGTGTCTCGCGCATGCCCCTCATCACAGCGGGCGGTACGGTTGAGAAGCCACGGCCGCACCGGCGGACCTGCTTTCCGGAGTGCTCTGGAAGAAGCGAACCGTGCGCCGCGCTCCCTCTTCTAGGGAAATCACCGGAACCCATTCGAGCAATCTCCGAGCCTTGGAGATGTCCAAGCAGATCCTCTCGATCTCCCCAGGTCGCTTTGCGGTATAGGTCGGTTCCAAGTGCGATTCACCGAGCAGGTCACGGACCAGACAGAACACCGCATAGTCCGTTGTGGCCACGCCCGTACCGATGTTGAAAATTTCACCGTCTCCGCGCTCGAGCGCGGCGAGGTTCGCGCGCGCCACATCGTTGATGTACACATAGTCCCGCACCTTGCTCCCGTCGCCGTAGATCACGGGTCGGACGGCAGCCAGTATCTGCTCGCAGAAGATGGCGAAGACGCCGGCTTCACCTTGGGAGCTCTGCCGTTGGCCGTAAATGTTGCCATAGCGGAGCACCACATAGGCCAAGCCGTAGAGATGAGAGAACGTGTACAAATAGTGCTCAACAGTGTGTTTGCTGATGCCGTACGGCGTGACGGGATTGATGGGATGATCCTCTGCCACAGGAAGTGCTTGTGGTTCACCGTAAGCGGCTCCTGCGGTAGAAACGTAAACGAAGCGACGAATGCCGTGCTTCACGGCTGCTTCGAGCAGGTGCAACGACCCAAGAATGTTGACCGTAGCATCGAAGACCGGCTCGCGAACGCCTCGGCGCACATCCATCTGTGCGGCGTGGTGGTTCACAACCTCTGGTTTCTCCCGATCCAAGACGCTCTCGATGCAAGCGCGGTCCTGAATATCGCCAAGGTAGAAGCGAGCCCGCGGATTCACGTTGTTTTCCAGGCCGCGGGACAAGTCGTCCAGGACCGCCACATCGTGTCCCGCCTCCAGATAGGCGTCCACAACGTGTGAACCGATAAATCCCGCCCCGCCGGTGATCAAGATTCTCATAGCGCGAATGCTCCTTCGCTTCAATACGCTCCTTCGGCCCACAGCACTTTCCAGAAGGTCTTGCCAATGATGACCAGGTCGAGCCAGATCGACCAATGCTCGATGTAGAACATATCCATGTGGACGCGCTCGTCATACGTGGTGGTCTGACGCCCCATGACCTGCCAAAAGCCGGTGACGCCCGGCTTGACGGACAAGAGCTTCGGAAGCAGAGAGCCGTACAGCCTGGCTTCTTCCATGCGAATCGTCCGGGGGCCGACAAAACTCAGTTCGCCGCGCAGCACACTGAAGAACTGCGGAAACTCATCCAGACTGTATTTGCGCAAGAAGCGTCCGAGGGATGTCACGCGTGGGTCCCCTACGAGCTTGTATTTCTTCTCGAACCGTGACCGCAATTCCGCATCACGATCAAGGGCTTCGTCCGCATCAATGCGCATCGTTCGGAACTTCAGGTAGTAATGTACCCTCCCGTCCTGCCCCAGGAAGGGGCTGCGGTAAAACACTGGGCCGCCGTCGTGAAGTTTGATGAGCAGGCCAATGACCGCCGTGAGCCCTACAGTAAACAGGGCGCCCACCACACCGACCGCTCGGTCTAAAGTGCGTTTCAACAGTGCCTGTAGGCCACGGGACCAGCGCGGCGCATCGTACACGCGGAAAACTCCAGAGAATTCATTCCTCTCATATTGCCAGCGGGGAGAACCAAGCAGATCGGAATGCACTTCCACGGCGATGCCTATCTCCTGGCCACGCCGCACGATCTCTTGAACCACTGGCAGCCACGCGGTGCCGTTTTCCGGCAGACACACCACCATCAATTGCACGCCGTGCTGTACGGCGATCTGCTCCCACCGATCGAGGGGGCCCAAGATCGACAGGCTATCCGCACAAACGCGCGGCGTACCAGATGCTTGGAGCGAGTGCAGAACCCCCACCATCCGATAAGCGTTGTAGCGCTGAATCGAGAGCAGAGACTGATGCTCCGCGAGGCTTTCCGGTGAACCAACCAACAAGGCCCTTTGCTGGGCCAGTCCGCGCTGCCACAGTAGGTCGTAGATCCCCCGCAGGCCGAAGCGCACGATCAAGAACAGGCACAGCGCCAGCAAATACCAGCTCACGATCACATAGCGCGAGAAAACGAGCGCTTTAAGAAAAACAAAGTTAGCGCTGACCAGTGCCAGAAAGAAAAACGACACGGCCTTTGTCATCAGGGCAAGCTCTTTTTCCGGCCGCCGCAGGTCGGGGCTCTGGTATCCGCCGAATACATAGACGCTAGCCAGTAAGAGCGGGAGATAGAACAGGCGGTATTCAAGGGGATTCAGACTCTCTGGTGAGATGCCCAGGAAATGTCGCATGCCCGCTTCCGCCAATCCGTGTGCCAGGGTGACAGCCAGCGTGTCGCCGGCGAGAAACAGCACCGTCTTGAAGCGGCTGCTGGCCAGCCATTGCGAGAGGGTGTCCAGACGGGGAGGAACCCCCGCGGCGAACCTCAGGGCCTCCACTCTCTTCTTTGTCTCCGGAGTTTCGATCGCTTTGGTACTCATGCCATTTTGGTCCGGACGTGCCCCAGTGGTACTTCCTGCCGCCGCACTGGGCGCACCACTCCGTTCTGCTTCATTTGCTCGAATGCCGGCGTGAAGTAATCGCCGGCATCACCTACGGTGTCGAGCCAAGCCAGATAATCCGCGAAGATTTCCTCGAGTCCCTTCACTGGCTTCCAGCCCACGCGCGAAATTTTGTCGATGCTGGAGACGGTATGCCGCCCGTCACCCCGGCGATAAATCCCTGGGATCAGCGGTTCGATCGCCACGCGCATAGTTTTGGCCAGGATGCGCGCATATTCCAACACCGTGACCGGTTTCCCGGTGCCAACGTTGAACGCCTCATAGTCAGCGCGCGAATCCTCCAGAACAAGCAGATGCGCTCGAACCACATCGTCGATATGCACGTAATCGCGCCGCTGTAAGCCGTCTTCGTAAATCACCGGCGCATGGCCATGGCGAAGTGCGCAGGTAAAAATGCGACAGACACCTGAATAGGCTTTGTAGAACGATTGCCGCGCGCCCTGCACGATGGAATAGCGCAGACCGACGGTGGGAATGCTGAGCATGCGACCCAAACGGAGGGCGACGATCTCCTCGGCGTACTTGGAAAGACCGTACGGTGTGGTGGGATTGGGATGCTCTTCGCTGAGCAGCAGCGGCTCGAGTTCCCGGTGGCACCGCGCGCAGCGTACGTCCCAGTCGCCACGGTCCAGTTGCTCGACCGGACGCGCCGGTGGCAGGCAAAAGCCATGCTCCGGGCAGTTGTACTGCCCTTCGCCGTACACCGCCTGTGAGGAGGACACGATGCATTTCTGCACCGGCAGGCCCTTTTCGCGGACGACCTCAAAGAGCAACGCTGTACTGACTACGTTGGAGTGAAAGAACTTGCTATAGTCGGGCATATAGTCCTGGTAGGCGGCGTGGTGGAAAATGATGTCCACTCCCAGCAGTGCTCTTTCGACCACACGCTTGTCGCGGATGTCGCCCGCGCAGAACTCCACTTCTCTTGAGAGATAGCTGGGAACGCCCCGCGGATGGACTCGCGGCTCGAGATTGTCAACCACGCGTACGTCATAGCCGCGTAGCAGCAAGGCGTCTGCAATGTGCGACCCAATGAAACCGGCCCCTCCGGTCACCAAAGCTCTCACGCCGTTCCCTCCCGAGAACTAAGTACCCGCTGAAATCTTCCTGGCATGTCGCGCGCCTTTCGCAAGTGGAACCTGCGGAAGGATGCGGTCCGTCCGCTCCCAGGCGTACTGGTGCCTTTTCCGCAGCCACCGGCACCAAGCCAACAGCACAGCCACATGCGCCATCACAAAATAAAAGGGTACGTACAAGGCCTTTACATGTTTGCTGCCTATCGTGAGCAAGCCCCCTCCCAGCGCGGCCGCGTAGAACACAGCCTGTCCGAGCAGCGCCATCCGGTACAAAGTCCCTGCATTCCAAAGAAACGCCGCTAGGGCAAGACTCCCCAGCATGGCGAAGGGCACGACCAGGCGCAGAACATGATGCGAGATAAACTGCCACCAGATGGCACTGCGGCGTGGATCCAGCGCGCCTTTCAAGTGCGGTAGGTCGCGTAGCAGCGAGACGTGCGAGCGAATCTTACGCTCCAGCTCCAGCCGGAGCGTGGCAGCGGCCGGAATCCAGGCCTTGGCGCATGGCTCGAAGACAACCCTTGCGCAGGTGCTGGTCAGAATTTTCATGGGGATGTAGAAATCATCTCCGATCACCGGAATGTACGGAAACAAGGCCTTGCGCACGGCCAGGATTTGGCCATTCGAGCCGAGTGAAGAATGCACGTTGCTCTCGGAGTGCTTGATCCAAGCTTCGTACCGCCAATAGAGGCTTTCGCCTTGCGAGCTCGAACTGCACGTCGGCAGACACACCCGCTCGCCGGTCACACATCCCACCGCTGGATCGGCGAAATGTGGGATGAGGATCTTAAGCGTCTCCGGAGGCAACAAAGCGTTGGCGTCGGTGAGCAGAATGATTTCGCCCCGCGCCGTCGCCACCATGCGATTCAGCGTCGCCGTCTTGCCGCGTCGCTCGGGACAGTGGTTCACCTCCACGCCCTGCGATACAAACCGCCCGGCGATAGCAACCGTCTGGTCGGTCGAGCCATCCGAAGCCACCAACAACTGCAGCAGTCCGCGCGGGTAATCCAGTCCGAGCGTGTTTTTGATCTTGTGCTCGATCCAGCGTTCTTCGTTGTGTGCGGGGATGAGCACGGTCACAGTGGGAAGTTCTGCAAGGTTCGGCTGTACCGGCGGAGTCGCCAACGCTTTGCGCCGCGACAGCAAGTAGATCAGCACGGGATACCCTAGATATACATAGACGATCAGTCCCAGCGACGCCCAGAACGTGGCCTTCAGCATGGCCCGCCCCCTGGCGAACCCATCGCCGCCGCGGATCTGTTGCTTTCCGTTTGCTCGGCCCCAAGGGCGAGCGAGGTTCCGCGCACATACATGGCTAAGCAGGTGCCCTCGAGATGCCCGATGGGCCAACGCCGCGCCAACTGTTTGACGGCACGCGTGACATCTAGAGAACTGCCGAAGTCATGCCACAGAATGGCACTGTTTTCGGCTAGGAGATCGAAGGCATTGCACGAGTCACTCATCACGTAGTCGTAGAGATGGCAGCCATCGACTATGACTAGGCCCATGGAGCCGTGATAGGGCCGGTAGTCAAACCTCCGGGAATCCCCGAACAACTGCCGGATGCGCCCGTTCGCGTCGTAACGGCGATAGGCTTCGCCAATGGCCTCGCGGGATTGCAGCAGCGCTGCCTCTCTCGGGCTGTATCCGTTGAGCTCGCCGGCAAGGTCGCGCGGCAGATCGAGCGTGTAGATTTCAGCGTCCGAATTCATGGCTAGGTGACCTGTTGTCACGCCCCGAAATGTGCCGATCTCAAAAATGCGCTGAGGTTCAATCCAGCGCACCACGCGCAGCAGTGCGCAGAGCTCTTGCGGCGCCATGACGCCATACGCCATATGCTGAAGCTGGATTTGCAGGGGCTGCTGCCCGGCTGGAATTTCCGCGAGCGGCAGAGTAGGGATTCCCGGGTGGAACAGCAGGTCGCTCACCCGGCGAAACTCCGGCATGGCGGCCTTGAACCGTTGTGGCGCGAGCAACGCGTCGAGAAATACTCGCTGCCACACCGTCGCTACGGTCCTGAGTGAATCGCGCAACCGCAGTCTGCTCAAGCCATTTTCTCCTTGCTCTCTCTAAGCTGAAGCGGGCACACCTTCTAACCCTCCCTTGCTGATCGGCACTTTGAGCTTCATCGGTCTTGGGGCCTGCGAGAGTGAATCCAGTGGAAGACTTCGCAACTGGTACAGAAAACCGCAAGTGATTCCCACCCAAGGTGAAAAAATAAGATGAAGCATGATTGGGGCGTTCAACATGTAGAGGATATGGAATACGAAGACGAGGAATAAACCCAGGTGCATTCCTTGTCGCTCAGGCCATCCCGATTTCCGGGCCACGCCAGATAGCAACCAAGTGAAGACCAGCAGTCCGAGCAAGCCAAATTTAGACAGGAGATAGGCATATCCCTGGTCGACGAAAGCGTAGGATCCCCAATCGTTCAGTCGGGGATCAAAAAAGGTCAATTCGCTTCCTACCCCGAGGCCTAGAAGCGGGTGTGCTTTCACCACGTCTATGGCAGATAGCAACTGATCCATTCTTGAATAAAAGGAGGGATCACTGAGCACGTCCTCCGGAATCAGCTCGGCGGCGCCGCCAATTTCCGGCATGGATTTGGAGAGCGGAGCAAAGAGATTTGCCGTGATGCCGAGTGCGAGGATGGCCCCAGTACCTAAGAAGGCCACAAGTTTTGTCTTCCGCGAAGGCAGCAGCAGACCAAACCCAAGCAAAGCCACCGCTCCAAGGATTCCGACGGCACCACGACTGCGGAAGAGAGAAGCGTGTGCCGTGAAGACGAGGAACTGAAACGCCAGTCCGAGCCGCGCTCGCAAACCACGGGCGTAGAGGAATTCGCCCAGGCTATACGCAGCGAACACAGCAGCGTAGACAGACAGGTTCCGTTTGAAGATGCCGACCTCGTCTCGAATTCCGAGATAAAAAGGCGTGACCAACACGCACGCGGCGAGACCGATCCATTTCAATCGCCTCATGATTTCGGCAATTTCGTCCCGCTGCCGCGTGAAGTGCAGCGTGGCCCAAAAGTACATATAGAAAAGCAGAGCGCCGTAAAATTGACGCACGATGTAGCTGAGCTCGAAACCGAGTCGCAAGCCCTGCAACGCCGCTGCAAACGACACGAACAGAAAGGCTATCAGGGCGAGGGGCGCGTTCGTCGCACCCCGGTTTCTCAAGCTGGAGAGCAACCGGCGCCAGGGCAACCGCAAGGCCAGCGGCAAGGAAATTAAGAAGAGACCCACAGCGTAGGAGTAGTACTCGGGCGGTGTGTCCTCACCAGGAACACGCAACGACTGTGGTGCGATCGTCAAGGCAAGAAGCATGAAGGCAGTGGCGGACCACAGCGCCCTCTGAGGTCGCAGAAACACGTAGGGGAGAGAAACGAAACCCAAGGCAACCACTGCATAAGAGGGACCTGCGAGCGAGAAAATGGTCAAGACAAGGCTGATTACAACGCCCGCGATTGCCACCGGGAACGCCGCAATCTTGTACGGTTCCACCGCGGCAATCCGTCGCTCGGCAAGTCCTGTCATAAAGTGTTCTTGCTTGCAACTTCCATACTTCCCGCCAACTGCGGGGATCGAAGGCGCATCGCGAACAGAACGGCATAGACGAGCATCAATACCGACGCGGCTGGCAACAGGGAGAAGCGCAGAAGCGAGCCCGCGACGGCTGCAGCCAGACCGAACAGGCACGGCAGGAGCAGTGCTTGACCATGCCTGGGGCGCACCAGACTCCGGCTACCGACGTAGAACAGAACGAAAGAAAAGATCTGGGATGCCAGGGTCGCCAACGCTGCACCCTCAATGCCCCACCGGAAAGCCAAGACCGGACAGGACAACAGAAAGATGACACTCGTGGCCACGAGCACTCTCCGATAAAGGCGGTCGCGATGAGACGCCAAGAGGACTCCCGTGCCGTATAGTCCGTTCATGACGAAGAAGAGCAGGGCTACCTGGAAAGTCTGGAACACAGGCACGGCCGCCAGGTAGCCTAGTCTCTTGAAAAGTAGCCACATGACCTCAGGAGCGTAGAAAATTGCCCAAATCGACCCCGGAATAAAAAGCAGTGCCAAGTCGTCATAAACACGCTGAAAAAAATGTCGAAACCGCACGGCAGACTCAGGGCTGGTTTGGCTGAGAAGCGGAAAGGCTCCCTGAACATAGAAGGCCGCCAACATGGCCAGGGCCAGTGCGGCACGATTGCCCGCGGCATACACACCGGCCGCCTGTTCGCCCCGGAGCAGGCGCACGACAATCGTGTCCGTCCACACGAGCACGGTCATCAACAGAGTCCCGGTCCCCAGCGCCGCGCCCGAACGCAGCAGTTCCGAAGTACGCTGGAGCAACCCTACTGAATATCGCATAATATAGTTGACATGCGGCCAATTTTCTGGCAGATTGTTGTGCATGGGCAACCCACGAGGTGTGAAACGGGATTTTGAGGCGCTGGAGGCGCGGCGTTTGCGTGCCGCCCGCCTGTTGAGACAGGGAGAGAGCCAGGCGGACGTGGCGCGGACGCTTGCCGTGCACCGGCAGACGGTTCATCGTTGGGCCAAGCGCGTGGAGTCGCAAGGCCGGGCCGCTCTGAAGAAAGCCGGGCGCGCGGGACGCAAGCCCCGGCTGAGCGCCGCCGATCTACGGCGCGTCGCGCAAGGACTGAAGCGTGGTCCGCAGGCGCTGGGATATGAGACCAGCTTGTGGACCGCGCCGCGCGTGGCGGAACTGATCGAGCGCGAGTGCGGCATTCAGTATCATCCCGGACACGTTTGGAAGATCCTGCGCCACATGGGTTGGAGCTGTCAGCGTCCGGCGGGGCGGGCGCTGGAGCGGGACGAAGCGGCCATCCGCCGCTGGAAGAAGCAGCGCTGGCCGGAGCTTAAAAAAAAGCCCAAAAAGAGGGGCGAACCATCGTCTTCATCGATGAAAGCGGATTGAGCGAGCGCCCGCATCGCTGCCGCACCTGGGCGCCGCGAGGCCAGACGCCGGTGCTGCAGTATCACTTCAACTGGAAGACGCTGTCGGCCATCGCGGGGATCACTTGGTGGAATTTCTACTTTCGTTTATTTTCTGGCGCGATCAAGGGACCGCAGATCGTCGAGTTTCTCGAGCATCTGCTGCGGCACTTGCCGGGGAAGTTGTTGGTGATCTGGGACGGGCTGCCGGGTCACCGCAGCCGGGTGGTGGCTGATTTCGTAGCCGGACAAAAGGGGAGATTGGAACTGGAACGGCTTCCGTCCTATGCGCCGGAACTGAATCCGGTCGAGTATCTCTGGGGGCATTTGAAACACCATGAACTGCCCAATTTCTGCCCCAAGAACCTGAGTGAACTCAGCCATCACGCGATCCGAGCCCTGCGGCAGCTGCGCCGCCGCCCAACGTTGGTCGCCGCGTTCTGCAAACAATCCGGCCTGTTCGAGAAATATCAGCTATAATATGCGAGACTCAGTAGTGCGTCGCCTTCGTGGCTTTCGAGCACCCCGGAGCGCCTCAACCAGACGTACCCGAGCGCCGCACTGATGAACGCAGAGAGGCATAGCGCGACAGGCACTACGACAATGCCAGCGCCCGCCTGCACGCCGGCCACAACCAGCAAGAGCCACAACGCTTGGCAGAGCGCGTTGAGAACGGCGGATACACCCTGGCGCCCCAGACCCTGGAAGGCCCAGTCAGGAAATCCGGCCAGAGCCAAATTGCTTAGCCCAAAAACCGCCACCAAGATAGACTCTTGCCGCGTCACGCCCTGGACAAACCACAGGGCCGCGAGGGCCAGGCCCGTGGCGAGCACAGCGAGACACGCGCGGCTGCATAGGACGGCGGTAACCAGTGACCGGGAGACGCGGCCACGCTTGGCCACCTGCCGCGCGCCGAACACTGGCAAGCCAAAATGGGAGATGACAAACATGAAGGCATACACGGCGATGGCAAAAGAGAGGGAACCAAACTCCGCGCTGCTGAAGCGCCGCGCCACGTAGATGTAGATCACAAACTTCAGCGCCTGGGAGGCCACGCCGCCAGCCATGGCCACCGCCGAATTTCGCGCGAGCAGCGCGACCGACACCAACGATGCGCCTGGCCTCACCACCGACAGGGACCCAGTGCTCCCTAGCTCCGACGCGCTGACGGTCCGTGGCGCGCCTGGCACCGCTGGGCCACCCAGAGGAGTCTCCCTGCTTTCGTTCTCCTTGCGCAGGGCTTGGCTCGCGCGCGCGCGTGCTGAGATCTCATTCATGCCTGGTTCACTGTGCATGTCGTACGTCTCACCTCGTGCCGCCTTCCGCCCATAGGCTGCACCCACTCAATCACCA
>JACQDH010000197.1 GCA_016201215.1 Acidobacteriota bacterium
CAATTCCTGCGCAGCGAGCGCATGCCGCACATCTGGTGTCCGAGCTGCGGCATCGGCACGACGGTGAACTGTTTTGCGCGGGCGCTGCTGCAATCCAAGCTCGATCTGAAAAAGGTGGCGGTGGTTTCCGGGATCGGCTGCACGGGGCGCGTGGCCGGCTACGTCAACCTGGACTCGTTCCACACCACCCACGGCCGCGCCATTCCTTTTGCCACGGGGCTGAAGCTGGCCGACCCCGAGCTGACCGTGGTGGTGTACAGCGGCGATGGCGATTTGATCTCCATCGGAGGGAATCACTTCATTCACGCGGCGCGGCGCAACGTGGATCTGAAGGTGATCTGCGTCAACAATTTCACCTATGGGATGACCGGCGGACAAGTCGCGCCGACCACGCCGGTCAGCGCCATCTCCTCCACCACGCCCTACGGTTGTTTCGAGCAGCCCTTCAACCTGCCCTACCTGGCCGAGTCCTCGGGCGCCGTGTACGTGGCGCGCTGGACCTCCTACCACGTTCGCCAGCTCACACACGCGATGGGGGAGGCGTTCCGCAAGAAAGGTTTCACCTTCATCGAGGTCCTGAGCCCCTGCCCGACGCTCTATGAGAGGCGCAACCGCCTGGGCGACGGCCTGGACATGATGAAGTATTTCAAGGAAGCCAGTACGATCCGGCACGGCGCCAGCACGAAAGAAGTGGGACTCACCTTCCAGGGCCCCATCGCGCTGGGCAAGTTCGTGGATGTGGATCGGCCGGACTTTATCGCCGTGATGAATCAGCAGCTCGGGCGCACCCTCGAGTCGCAGTACAGTGGTTGCGGAGGCGAAGATGCCCGCAGTTGAGCTGCAAATCGGTGGCTTCGGCGGCCAAGGCGTCGTCCTGGCGGGTATGACGATCGGCCGGGGCCTGGCTCTGTATGAAGACTATCACGTCTCGCTGACGCAGAGTTTCGGGCCCGAGGCGCGCGGCAGCGCCTGCAGCGTGCAAATGATCATTTCGCCCGAGCCGGTTCTCTATCCCTACCTCACGAATCCGCACATCCTGGTGGTACTGTCGCAGGATGCCTATCGGCAGTTCGCCCCGCGCCTGCTCCCGGGCGGCACGCTGATTATCGAGGAAGACCTCGTCCGGCCGGAGGAACTGCGCCGCGCTCCCTGCCCGGAGGGCGAGACGCGGATCGCGGTGCATCGCGTGCCGGCCATGCGGCTGGCAGAAGAGCTGGGCCGGAAGCTGATTCTGAACATGGTCGTGGTAGGGTTCTTCACCGGGGTGACCGGCCTGCTCAGCCCGGAGTCGGCGCGCCGCGCGGTCTCCGAATCAGTGCCGCGCGGCACCGAGGCGCTGAACCTGGCGGCGTTCGAGAAAGGTTTTGCCTGCGCCCTGGCGCAGGCGCCCGCCGTGGCGGCCGCGCAGACGCGGTAAATCTTCAACCTGCCTTCCGGAAAGTTCCGCCCACATCCTGGCCGACGCGCCCGCCTGCGTACAGATCCCTGCGCGCCTGCTCGTAGCCGACTGCGGCGTGACACACGGCGCGGTCGAAGAATTGGTCCACCAGTTGCAGCAGTTCCAGCTCCTGGTACAGCTCCACCGGACGGTCCGCCATGCCTTCCCGCAGCAGGAACTCCCACAGGTGCTCCTTCACGGTCACGATGGCAAGAATGAGCTGGCTGAGGCGCACGCCCTGCGCCGCGCGGCGCGCGCCGATCGCGGCGTATCTCTTTTCGATGTCCTCTTCGGTTTTCGCCAGCAGCCAATCCTCAAGATTCCGGTAGATCTCGAAGGCCCTCTGTCGGAGTTCGTGCGCTGGAACCTTGTTGCAGAATTCGGAGAGCCGGGGCGAATTCTGAACTTTTTTCAGCAAGCTCTGAGCCAATTGCTCGGAGTGGGTTTGGATCATTCGGACTAATCTGGGCGCTATCATGATCATGGTGGCCTCCTCGGGCCCAAGCCTCCCGGTTCGCACACCCGGGCGTTGTCTGGCACCCTAGCCCACTTAGTCAGGACGCACGCTGCTGGCCAGAATCGGCCGTGAGAAACCTCTCCTAAGCCCCGTTATTTCAGTCGGATATAAGAATAGTTAAGGGATCTTGAAATGGTGGCGAATTTTGCAGCGCGAATCTTCGCAGGATATCGCGCAGCGCTGCGCCAGGAGGATAACTTCCCGCCGGGACAGCGAACGGACTGGCGGATGACCCGACCACGGCTTACCTTTCAGCCAGGCGACCCATTTCGGTGCGCGCTTGGATTACCCGCAGGATGGAGTCGCGCGTGACGATGCCCACCACCTGCCCGTCGGCCACCACGGGCATCTGATTGATGTCTTCGCTGGCCATGCGCTCGAGCAGGGCCAGCACCGGCTCACCCGGCGCCACCCAGCGGATCTGCTCGCGCGGCAGCATGGCCGCCTGCACCGAGGTTACCGCCCACTCCTCGCGCGGAACGCGGTTGAGCGCGTGCACGGACATTAGCCCCAGCAGTTGCCCGTCGGACATCACCAGATGGCAGCGGCGGCCGGTGCGCAGCACTTCCTGGCCGTAGTCTTCGAGGGAAATGTCGCGCGCTACCGTGGGAACCTCGCAACTCATGATGTCGCCGACGCGCAGCCCTTCGAGCGCCCCGCGGATGGCTACCTGCGCGTAGCTTTCCTGCGCCGCGGTCAGCAGAAACCAGCCGATGAACGCCAGCCACAGGCCGCCTGTGAAACTCCCCGTCAGCGCCTGCCAGATCCCCATGACGATCATCGCGTAGGCCAGCAGTTGCCCGCTGCGCGAGGCGAAACGCGTGGCGCGCGAGTAGTCGCGCGTCACTCCCCAGACCAGCGCGCGCAGGATGCGCCCGCCGTCCAGCGGGAAGCCGGGCGCCAGATTGAAGCTCGCGAGCGCGAGATTGATTTGTGCCAGCCACTGCGCAAGGGCCCCAAGCATTTCCCTTGAAGGAAAGACCTTTGTCAGCAGAAAGAACCCGCCAGCCAGGATGTAGCTGGAAATCGGCCCGGCCAGGGCGATGTTGAACTCCTGCCGGGCATCCGCGGGTTCCCGGCTGATCCGCGCCACGCCACCGAAGATGAACAGCGTGATGGAGTTCACCGGGATGCGATAGTGCTGGGCCACCACGCTGTGCGCCAGTTCGTGGAAGAGCACGGAGCCGAAGAACAGCAGGCTGGTGAGCACCCCCACCGTCCAGTGCTGCGTTTCGCTCCACGGCTTGTGCTGATAGGCAAATTGCTTGGCCAGGGAAAAAGTAATCAGCGCAAAAACAATGAACCAACTGGCATGCAGGTAAACAGGAATCCCAAGAATGCGGCCGATTCTGATCCCCGAGCCAGGCATCATGACTCGCCTCCCGCTGCGGGCAGTATAACCGAAGGCATCGGCTGCGTTCACCCATCCACAGCGTGTGTCGCTCGCCACGCCCGAGGCCTCCCCGGAAGTCTAATAACCATATTCTTTTCAAGTAGATACGCACTGGCCCACCAGGTGCCTCTCGCAGAGTGCAGCGAACGAGACGGGAGATGGCGATGCGGCGAGCCCTACCGAAGAGCGCAGGAAGAGCAGCGAAGGCACGCCTGGCTGTGGCCGCTGCGCTACTGTTGGCCGCCGCAGAGGCGCTCGCCCAGCACAAATACAACAAAGTCATCGAGCAGGGACGCACGCGGCCCGCGCGACGCCTCGTGGTGAGCATCCCGGACCGGAAGCTGGCTCTAATCGAAGACGGCCGCGTGCTGAAGACTTACCCCGTGGCGGTCGGTGCCGCCATCAGCCCCAGCCCGGCGGGCGAATTCAAGATCGCCCAGCGGCTCGCCAACCCCACCTACTACGCCCCAGGCGTGGTGATCCCGCCGGGCGAGGACAATCCCCTGGGCACACGCTGGCTGGGGCTCGGCGTGAAGGGCTACGGCCTCCACGGTACCAACCAGCCTGGCTCGATTGGTCGCCGCGCCTCGCACGGCTGTATCCGGCTGCGCAACCGCGACATGCAAGAGCTCTTCGAGCTGATGCGCGTGGGAGACGCGGTCGAACTCCACGCCGCACGCAGCGTGGAACTCGCGGAAATTTTCGGTAGCGCCGCGCCGGGCACCGATGCGAAGCCGGCGAGTCCGTCCGCGTCGGCGCCTGTTGTCACCGTCGCCGCCGGGCAGAATTGAAGCGGCGCAGAGCGCGGAGGAGGGACGCACATGGAAAACCTGACGGGACTCGGAGCAATGGCTACGGTCATGGCGCTCTCCATTTCTCTCGCGCTCGGCCTGGTCTGGCTGTGCCTGGCCGGCACTTTCCGCCTCTTGCCGGCACGAACAGACAGGATCCCGCCGCGCCTCGCCGCGACGTCGCGCATCGCGGCGCGCCGCGCTAAGCCGTCGTGGGTGTCCGCGCAGAGCGCTGTTGTGGCCAAGGGATTGCCCGGCGCTGCCCAAGCAGGGCTCGACCGCTGAGGGCTTGCCCGGAGCGAAGTCAAAGGAGAAACCACCATGCTTCTGCTGAAGTACTTGCTGCTCGTGGCGGGCATCGGGATGTTGATAGGTGCCGCGGTCGTCGTTGCCTATGACATTTACCTCGCCGCGCAATTCCGCCGGCTGTTTTTCCGTGGCGCTGAACCGCCCGCACCGTCCGGCGAGGAACCTGCGCGCCCGGTTCGATTGGTGCGTCCGGTGCGCTGGAGCCTTGCGGGAAAATTAGCCGGGCTGGCGCTGCTGCCTCTGCTGCTGAGCCCGAGCATCGTCGTTGTGCCGGACGGGAGCGGCGGCGTGCGCGTCAGCCAGCTCTCCGGCGCGCGTCCGGGGACACTCTACCCCGGCGTGCACCTCGTCGTGCCGCTGATTGAATATGTGGCTATCTACGACCTGCGCGATCACGTCTTCATGACCGCCACGGCGGAGGATCCCAAGAAAAAGGGAGAAGTGCTCAAGGTGCAGGGCCGGGAAGGGCTTTCCATAGGCCTGGCGATTGCCGTGCGCTACCGGCTCGACCCCCGGCGCCTCGACTCGATCCATGCCAACCTGCCCCAGCCGGTGGAAGAAGAAATCGTCGCACCGGTGGTGGCTACGGTCTTCCGGCAAACGACGCCGAACTACATCGTGCGGGAGATCTTCGCCACGCGCCGCGAGGAGCTGCGCAACCGCGCCGCGGAAGCTATCACCGCGCGGCTGGCGGCCGACGGCATCGTGGTCAAGGAGGTCATGCTGCGCGACATCCTGCTCCCGGCCGAGTACGCCCGGGGCCTCGAAGGGCTGTTGCTGAAGGAGCAGGAAAACGAGCTCCTGGGCACGGAAACCGAGATCAAGCAGAAGCAGGTGCGCATCGCCGAGCTGGAGGCCGAAGCGCAGAAGACGCGCGAGATCAAGCGGGCCGAGGCGTCTGCGCAGACCCGCGTGCTCTCGGCCAAGGCGGAATCCGACGCCATGCAGTACACCCTGCCGCTCAAACAGAAGCAGATTGAGCAGACGCGGCTGGAGTCGGAGGCGCGCAAGGAGGCCACACTGAAGAACGCGGAAGCCGCTGCGGCCGCCAAGGTTATCGACAGCAAGGCCGAATTTGAGCGCCGCAAGCTCCTGGCGGATGCCGAGGGCAACCGCATCCGCATCACTGCGGCCGCCGACGCCGAACGCCTGAAGCTCGAGGCGCTGGTGCTCAAGCAGAACCCGTTGCTGATTCAGAAGATCATCGCTGAGCGGCTCTCAGACAAGTTGCAGATCATGATGGTGCCGATCGACGGCAAGAACTTTTTTGCCAACGACGTGCTGCGCTCGGCCTTCAACGGTAAATCCGCGGCTGACCCGGTGGACCCCGAGGACGACCCCGGAGACTCGCCGCGCCCGAATGGCACGTCGCAGCGCAAGCCGAACGGCCGGCCGTAGTGAGGGAAGCTGAGGTCGCGTCCCGGCGTTTCGTCGTCGGGGCGCGTCTCAGGCTCTGCCATGTGAGATTGCTCTCCGGGCGGATACCCGGCGAGGAATCCGCTAGCCAAAAACCCTTGCGGGTGGATCCTCTCGCTCCCGGCCATTCGGGAACGGGGACCGCCGCACCCGGTCCGAAGTTCGGGGCCCGGGAGGAGCCACCCGGCTAGCGGTTATTGCCGCTACTTCTTGGGGTACTTGGGCCGCGGCGGCAGCGCCTTGTAGTTCTTCAGCCCTTCCTTGGCCAGCTCGATGGCCTGTTCGAGTTGCGGATCGTGCCCGCTGACCTCGAGGTCGGGCCGCTGTTCGACGACATGGTCGGGATCCACGCCGTGGTTCTCCACAATCCACTCGCCGCCGTTGTCGGTGGACCAGAACGCGAACTCGGGCGCGGTGACGAATCCGCCGTCCATCAGCGGGATGTTGCGGGCGATGCCGATCAGCCCGCCCCAAGTGCGAGTGCCCACCAGCGGGCCGATTTTCTCCCGCTTGAAGAACCACGGAAAGGCGTCGCCGCCCGAGCCGGCCAGCTCGTTGATGATCATCACTTTCGGCCCGTAGATGGCCAGCGGCGGCCACGGCACATCCTTGCCTTCGCGCGGGGCGAGCAGGCTGAGCAGCCCGCGCTTGAGCTTCTCGGTGTAGAAGTCAGGGATCTGGCCGCCGGCGTTGTAGCGCTCATCCACAATCATGCCGTCTTTGCCGATCTGGGCGTTCAGGTACTTGTCGAACATAATCACGCCGGAGATGAAAGTGTCGGGGACGTGCATGTAGCCGACCCGTCCGCCGGTGGCCTCGCTGACCAGCTTGCGCCGCGACTCCACCCAGTCCAGATAGCGCACAAAGGCCTCGCTCGCCGCCGGTTTGACGTTGATCTCCCAGGCGCCCTCCGCGCTGGGCTTGTCGTTCACCTTCAGCGTGACCACCTGGTTGGCCAGGTTCTGGAAGTAGGAATACGGGCTGGCGCTGCTCCGTGCAGCTACGCCGTTGACTGCGATCAGGTAGTTGCTTTCTTTCACCTTGAGCCCCGGCTCGTCGAGCGGCGCGCGCGTCTGGTCGTTCCAGTTTTCGCCGCGATAGATTTTCTTGAACCGGTAGTAGCCCTGGTCGGCCTCGAAGTCCACGCCCAGCAAGCCGACGCTGATGCGCTTGCGGTCGGGCACTTCGCCGCCGCCTACGTAGGTGTGCGAGGTGCTCAGCTCGGCGATCATCTCGCCGATGATATAGTTCAGGTCGCTGCGGTGCGCCACCCAGGGGAGCAGAGCCTCGTAGCGCTTGCCGATTTTTTTCCAATCGAGCCCGCCCATGTTGGGATCCCAGTAGAAGTCGCGCTCGATGCGCCAGGCCTCGCGGAAAATCTGCTTCCACTCCTCGCGGGGATCGACCAGCACTTGCAGACTCGAGGTGTTCAGCTTGCCCTCGCCGACTTTGGCCTTGCCGGGCACCGCGTCCACCACACCGTAGGTGTCGCCGGAGCGGTAGATCACCTTGCTGCCGTCCTTGTTCAGGTCGTAGTTGTTGATGCCCTCGAGCAGGACTTTGTCCTCGCGCTTGCTCACGTCGTAAACGTGCAGCGAGTTGCGCGGCCGCGGCGGGCCGGGCAGGGCGGCTTGCCTGGCTTCCATCGGAATTGCGCGGTAAAAGAGCTTTTCCTTCCGGGCCTGCAGCTCGTCGTAAATGCCCGCGGGGATCGGCACGTTCACGATGCGCTGGCCGAGGCCCTCGATGTCGATCTGAACGGGCTTCGGAGCCTTCTCCTCAGCTTTCTTCTCCTCGGCCTTTTTCTCGTCGGTCTTCTTCTCGCCCTGTTTTTCGGCCGAGGCGTCGGCCGCGGGGGGCTTCGCCTCACCCGCGCCGTTTTTCTTGTCGTTGGCCTCCTTCTTCTTCTCGTCCGCCTTCTTTTCGTCCTTCTTTTCCTCGGCTTCCTTCTCCTCGTCGCTCTGCGCGGCGAAGGGCGAGGCCTCATCAGCCTTCAGCGTAACCGCGAAGACTCCTGTAGTGCTGTAGTAATTGAAACGCTGGTCGAACCGCCCGGGGCTCGGATAGAAGAAGCGCTGCGAGAGGAAATAGAGGTATTTGCCGTTGTGGTCGAAGACCGGATTGCCGTCGTCGTAGAAGCCGTTGGTGACCGGGAAGATCTTCTTCTGCTCGAGCGAGTAGAGGTAGATCGCCGCGGAGAGGTTCGGCCCGGTCTTGGCGTAGGCCACCCAGCGGCTGTCCGGCGACCAGTCGCCTCCCTCGATCTGGTCGTACTCGCCCTGATCGATCAGCACCGGCTCTTTCTTGTCCATGTCCACGTACCACAGCCGCAGCTTCTTGTCCCAGTAGAGCAGCTTCTTATTGTCGGGCGCCCAGAGGGGGCCATAGCGATACACGCTGCCGTCGGAGGTGACGCGCACTTCGTCGCCGCCCTTCTGCGGCCGCAGGTAGATTTCGTATTCGCCGGTGCGGTCGGAAAGATACGCGATCCATTTGCCGTCGGGCGACCACACCGGGTTCAGCTCGTGCACGCTGGGGGTCTGTGTCAGGTTGCGCGGGCTGCCGTGCTCGACCGGCAGGGTGAAGATTTCGCCGCGCGCCTCGAACACCGCGCGCACACCGCTGGGCGAAAGGTTGAACGTGCGGATGCGCTCGGCCACGGTCTTGATCTCGGGCCGCGCCTCGATGTCGTCGCTGTTCACGGTCACCGAAATGTGGGTGACCTTCTCGCTCGACAGGTCGAGGGAGTAGAGCAGCCCGCCGTTCTCATAGACGATAGCATCGGGCCCCAGGCTCGGCCACTTGACGTCGTACTCCTTGTAGCTGCTCAGCTTCTTGGTTTGCTTGTTGCCGAGGTCGTAGCGATAGAGGTTCATCGCCCCATCGCGGTCGGAAATGAAGTAGATCGCGTTCCCGTGCCACATCGGGAACATGTCCATGCCGCTGGTCTTGGGCAATTGTTCATAGGTGTTCTTCTTCAGGTCGTAGATGCCAATCGCGGGGCTCCAGCCACCGCGGTAGCGCTTCCAGGTGCGGAACTCCTGCGAGGTGGGAGTCAAGGCGACCTTCTGTCCATCAGGAGAAAAGCTGGTCAGGCTGGCGCGCGGCACGGGCAGCAGCTCAGGAACCCCGCCGTCGAGCGAGATGAGGAAGAGCCGCGTGTAGGCCGGCGGCGCGCTCGCCCGCGCGGAGCGGAAGAGAATCTTCTTGCTGTCCGGCGTCCAGCCCAGCACGAAATCGTTGCCCGGGTGGAAGGTCAGCCGCCGCGGCTCGCCGCCTTCGGTGGGGATGACGTACACATCCGCGTTGCCGTCGTATTCGCCGGTGAAGGCGATCCACTTTCCGTCCGGAGAGAACTTGGCAAAGATTTCATCGCCCGGGTGGGCGGTCAGTCGGCGCGCGACTCCGCCCGCGCGCGGGGACACCCAAAGGTCGCCCGCATAGCTGAACACCATGTGGTCCCTGGCGATGTCCGGGTAGCGCATCAGGTGCGTTTCCGGCTGCGCTGCCGCCGCGACCCCAGGCGGAAAGAGATAGACTCGCAGCGACGCCGCTCCCACCACGCCCAGCACCAGCGCACACACGAGTACGATCAGTGGCATCCGCTTCAACATTGCTTTTTTCTCCTCCCCACCCAATCGAACCGAGGTAACCTGCAGATTCCGAACCGCGAATCCTACCATCTGGCCTGCAGCCGCGCACGCCTTTCCGTACACAGCAGTGGGCCACGGGGTTCCCGCCGTGCCTCCATTTTCTCCGCGTCTTCTGTCGTGGAAGGATTCCGGCCCTCACGGCCCCGCGCTGCGGCAGCCGTGGCCGCCTGTGTTATGATGAGCGGCCCGTTCCGTCTGGGGCGATTCCATGCCGGCCATTCGCCGAGTCCTTCTCATCCTCTTGGCCATTCTCCTTTTGTTGCTGTTCCTGGCCGTGCCCGGAGTTTCCTGGGCGCAGGCGCCCGACGCCTCCTTAGACGCGGCCGCGCGGCAACTGGCGCGCAAGATCACCGCCGCGCTGCCGCCGCGTGAGGCCATCGTGCTGAACCTGCGCAATATTTCGTCGCTTGCTCCGGCCGATGCTGGCGCCGTGCGCCGCGCGATGGAAGCCGAATTGCTAGCCCGTGGTGTTCGCCTGGTCGAGCCGTCCGCCGAGCATGTGGCCGTGCGCGTGACCCTCTCCGAAAACCTCGAAAGCTATGTCTGGGTCGCGGATTTCAC
The DNA here is from genome assembly GCA_016201215.1 of Acidobacteriota bacterium. GTDB lineage: Bacteria > Acidobacteriota > Terriglobia > Acidiferrales > UBA7541 > QHYU01. Next base: position 10,079 of record JACQDH010000197.1, read on the forward strand.
GCGCGGCGAAACCCCGGTCGTCGCCATCGTCGCGCTGTCGCGCCCTGTAGCGGGAAAGGCAACCGTCGGTGCACCGCTCGCCCTCCAGAAACAATTGGTTTGGGAGCAAGAAGAGCCGATTCTAGACCTGGCACTCCTGGCTCGCCCCGCTGGCGCAGACTTCACGATGCTCGTCTTGGAGCCTGGAGAGCTCGTGGTCTATGCGCGGAACAATGACCAATGGAACCCGCGCCAGAGGTTTCCGATCGTCAGTCCGAAGCCCTGGCCTCGGGACCTGCGGGGAAAGCTTGTTCCCCTGCAACACTTGGAGGCAGATGCCACAGTGTTTGTCGCCTCGCTCCCCGGCGCATCCTGCATCTTGGCAGTGGAGGGGATAGCAGGGGCTCCAAGTCTCACGTGTAAGCAAAGCGACAAGGCAGGCGAGCAAGAGGAAGGAATGAGGTGGGCTCTCTTTGCCGGCGACTACGTTGCTGAGGAGACGGAGTTCGTTTCCTCTAGGAATTTCTTTACTGGCCAACTCTACGGCGCCAGAGGGCCCAGGGCAAGAGTGGAACCGTTCTTCTCGGCTGCTCTGCTCCTCCGGGGAGAGGAATCGTTCGCGACGATTCATGCCGGAGTAGATGGGCTCATCCGGCTATACGACGAGGGTGGCCGGCAATTGGCCACGCACAGCGGCTGGGGCAGCGACCTCACCAGCATGCAGACGAAGTGTGGTGACGGGTGGCAAGTCCTGGCCACCCGGCTCGGGGATTGGACCGCGTCGGACGCGGTCACCGCCTACGAGATCGTGGATCACCAACCTCGGGCTGTCAGCCTGCCTGTGGATCTGCCTGGGCCTGTGACAGCGCTGGGGCCCCTGGGCGAGGGGGCTTCGGTCGCCGTGGTGAGGAACCTGAGGACAGGAAGGTATGAGGCGTATCAGCTTTCCATCTCTTGTGGCCGCTAGTGTGCTGCTCACCGCGTCGCTGGGCACTGCCGCGACGCGGCCGCACTACGGCGGGACGCTGCGCGTCGAGATACGAGCGCGCGTGGCTTCGCTCGACCCGCGCGAATGGCCTGCGGATCCTGTTGAAGCTGCGGCGACCGAAAAACTCGCCGCGCTGGTCTTCGATCGCCTGGTGCGCCTCGACGACAATGGCCGGCCGCAGCCCGCGCTAGCGCTTTCCTGGGAGCACGACGCTGCTGCGAAGCGCTGGCAATTCCGCCTGCGCCCGGGCGTGAAATTTCACGACGGCACCCCGCTGACGCCCACCGCCGTGGCCGCGGCGTGGCAAGGTGAAGGGAGCCCTGCAGGTAAAGACCATCTAGTCAGTGTCTCGGGCGAATGGCTGGTGATCGAGTCCCAGCGCGCCATGTCAGACCTGCCTGCGGAGTTGGCCGCAGGCCGCGATTTTGTTTTCCACGTCACCGCCGAAGGAGCCATCGCCGGCACCGGGCCGTTCCGCGTTGCGGAGTGGCAGCCGCGGCGCCGCCTGGTCGTCGCGGCAAACGAAGACTCCTGGGCCGGCCGGCCGTTTCTTGATTCCATCGCGGTCGAGATGGGTGTCGCACCGGCGCAGCAGATTGTAGACCTGGAGCTCGGCCAAGCGGATCTGGTCGAAGTCGCCCCGGACCAGGCGCGCCGCGCCGCGCAAAGCGGAGGGAGAATCTGGTCGTCGGCACCGGTCGAGCTCCTGGCACTGGTTTTTGACGTGCTGCGGCCGGCCGTGCAGGATGCGCGCCTGCGCCAGATCCTG
>JACQDH010000198.1 GCA_016201215.1 Acidobacteriota bacterium
ATTGCCGCTGGTGCCCGAAGCGATGTTCCACAAGGTCGCTCCCAGCTTGAAACCAATGATCTGCTCGCTGACCACCGAATTGACACCGCCCTGGCTGCGCACCAGCTTGGGATTGACGGGGTCGGTGGTGTCCACCAAGTAGGTGATCGGAGACAGTTTCAGGACCCAGTCGTTGAGACAAAAGGATGTTCCCAGCTTGTTGTTTAAATTGGTCGAAATCCCCAGAGGGTCATTGAGCGAGTCGTTGGTGCCATCTGCCCCCGTGGGGTTGTGTTGGAGCTGGATCTTGTTGCCCGAGACCTGGCCGTCACTTGTCAACACCGTTGTGGTCATCTGCGAGCCGTCGCTTTTAACCAGCAAGAGCTGGTCCCCGGTGTGGAACAGCGCCGCGGTCTGCGCGGCGGTCAGCCCTGTCCCCGGTTCGGTGAACAGAATCGAGCTCGTAGTGCTGACACAGTTGGTGCCGATGTCCTCAGGGTGGACGGGAGGGGTGTTGGCGTCGGTCGCGATGATGTTGAGTCGATCGAAACAGGTGGCCGTGTAGGTCTTGGTGGCCGCGTCATAGCACGACGCCCCGGCCACATTGTTGACCAAGGTGACCCCCACCGGCCAGTCAGGAATGTTTGCGCCGACATAGAATCCTGTGCCGGCATTGACTACGTCCGTTTGCAACTGCGACATGGCGTTGCGCAGGCCAATGTTGAGCGCCGCCAGGTTCTGCTCCTGGTTGAACAGGGTCTGGTGTTGGGTGAAGAGGCCGAAGGCTGCGCTGCTGACGATGAGGAAGACGGTGAGGGCCGCCAGCAACTCCAGCAGTGAAAACCCCGCTGGCCCTGCATGCGGTTGGTCCGTCTGTGCCTTCGCCTTGCGGTGAGAGTCTTTGCTCGGCTTCATGGACGCACCATACTCATCTGGAAACTGACGGGTGGTCTGACGAATTGATTCTCCAGGGTGACCCAGACGGTTACGCGCTTGACGCCCGCTACCGGCGTATCCTTCTCAATGATCCAGCGTCGCTTGTACGCAAGAGGGGCCACAGGGGTGGGCGGCGAGTTGCCCGTGGCCGTGGCAATCGTTCCATCGGGCTCGTGGTTGGTGGTCGTATAGACCGTAGCCCCGGAGGCATTCAACCCGCTGACGGTCTCCGAGACCGCGCCTTCGGCCGCGGCAAACAGAACCTCGTCGTAATAGTTCACGCTTTCCGAAGTGGCGCCGACGGTCACCATGCTGACAATATCGGAGGTGAGGCTTCCCGCGGTGGTGCCAGAGGTCACCGCGACGTGGGGGTCGCCCGCCGGCCAGCGGTTCAGATCTTCGAGCTTCTCTGAAGCCAGCGTCGCGGCCAAGCTCATGTATTTTGACCGCGCCGTGCCGACGATCATCTGCGACGTCAGTGAGGCCACGGCGACCAAGCCGACAGCCAGGACGGCGATGGCCACCACAACTTCGATCAAGGTGAACCCTCTCGCGGGGTTCTTCGCTTCAGTTGACGCTGACATTGCCATAGCTCGTCACCGTAATCGTTTTCGTGCTTCCCTGATAGCTGATCGCAAGGTTCATCTGCCCCGTCGTCGCCTGGACAAAACCGTTGGGCAGAAACTGCAGCGTGGTGGCCCGGTTGAGCACGATGGAGGACCCGGAAAGCGGCACGGCGCTTCCCACGTTGGAGAACTGTGCGGCCCCCGGCGGCTGGCTGGAGACTTGGTAGGTGCGGCTTGTGGGGTCAAAGGCCACCGCGTATGGATAACCCTTCATCAGGGCCTGGTAGCGCGTGGTTCCGATGGCCCAAGTCGCACTGGCGACCGCCGAACGCAATTTGTAGGCGTCCACTGTGTGCTGTATGATGGGCACAGTGACGGCCAGCAGAATGAAGGCCGTCACCACCACTAGGGCCCCTTCCACCAGGGTGAAGCCGCGCGACTCCGCCCTGGTTGACGTCACGCTCATGCGTGGACAGCTCCCGTCCTGGGCTGTAGGTGCTCGCCCTCAGATTGAAACGCCCAGGACACCCTTCCTACAGCACGTTCACCACCGGAACGTTGCAGTGGCTAAGACATTGGAATAAAAATAGTTATTGTCTTTCTAACCCGTCCGTGGGGGCTCCCGGCCAGTGCGCCGGGTAAAACGTGACAGAAACTCCCTGGGGTGCCAGCGCGGATAAGCTAGGCCAGAGTAGCGCAGAGTCTTTGGATTAGAACCCGAAGCACGTTCGCGCACGCGTAAACTGAATCCATTTCTACGTATTCCTCAGCGCCGTGCAGGCCGCGCCCCCGCGGGCCGAACACCACGCCCGGGATCCCCGCGCCTGCCAGCAGCGCCGTGTCCGTCCAGGCAGCCATGCCGCAAAGCTCGGCGGAGCCCGTGACCTCTCGAATCGCCTCGGCCGTCACAGCAGCGATGGGCGCCTCCGGCGAAATTTCATAAGCGGGGCGCGATGCGAACAGGCGCGCGGTGGCGCGAAACGCCGGGTCGCGCACCTCAAGGCCTTCGAGCAATCCGCGAAGCTCCGCCTCAATCTGCGCATCCGACTCGCCGGGCAGCGTGCGGCGCTCGATCTGCAGGCGGCACTCGGCAGGATAGCTGGAGAGCTCCTGGCCTCCGGAAATCAGCGAGGCGTGCAAGGAGCCGTGGCCCAGCCGGGGATGGGGAGGCTGTTGCGCCAGCTTGCGGTCCAGCGCGTCGAGCAGACTCAGCACGCGGCCCATCATGCGGATGGCGTCGCGGCCCTCTTCTGGAAGGCTGCCGTGAGCCGCGCGGCCTTGCGTGGTGATCTCAAACCATGCGTAGCCCTTGTGCGCGACACACAGGCGCAAGTCGGTCGGCTCCAGCACCACCGCCGCGTCTGCCGTGTAGCGCTGCAGCAGCGCCTCGGTGCCGATGCTGTTGCACTCCTCGTCCACCACCGCGGCGATCAGCAGCGGCCGATGGAGTTCCACGCCGTCGCGCAGCAGGGCGAGCGCCGCGGCGCACATCGCCGCCACGCCACTCTTGATGTCCAGCGCGCCGCGCCCGTAGAGCCGGCCGTCGCGCTCCTGCGGCGTGAACGGATCGGTCATGTTGCCCGCGCCCACCGTGTCCATGTGCGCCACAACGGCTAGCCCGGCGCGGGCAGCAGCGGAGGCCGCCAACACCTCCCCGCTTGCCGCGCCGGCAGCGGTGGTGGGGCCGAGCAATGCCACGACATTGGGCCGGCCGGGCGCGGCCTCCTGCAACTGGGCATGGATTCCCCGCCGACGGAGAAAATCGCGAAGATATTCCGCCGCGGAGGCTTCGCCCCGCGCCCCCGGCACCAGCGTCGGGTTCACCGAGTCCATCGCCACCAGCTCCCGCAGCAACTGCCGCAACAACTCGGTATCGATCACGGCTTCTCTTGCTCGCCGGGGCCGGGTCAATAGAGGATACCTCCGCCCCAAAGCATTCCCGGCCCCACCGCCGCCAGGAAAATGGGCCCGCGCTGATCCGCGGACTTCCCTCCATGTTCGGCCAGAGCCATGCTCAATGCAACTCCACAGGTCGAAGACCCCAGATTGCCGCACGTCTTCGCCACCACAGGGAATTTCTCGAGAGGCACCTCGGCCTGTCGCGCGAGTAGTTCGACCAGACGCGGATTGGGCTGATGCGTCGCAAAGCTACTGACCTGCGCGCGAGGTACGCCGCTGCGAAGCTCCAGGTCGGCGATGATCCTCTCCAGCCGGCCGACGGCAGCCCGAGCCAGAGCCTCGCCTTCAAACTTCAGCGTGACCTCGCCACTTGCCCCTGTCCCGACCGCGAGCGCAGCGGCGAAGGTGCCCGCGCAACCAAACTGAAATTCTCCGAGGCGATACGGCGGTGTCCTTTCCGCCTCGTCCACCGAGCCAAGGACGAATGCACTTGCGCCGTCGCCGAAAAGTCCGCCAAATTCGCCGGGCACGCGTCCCGCAGCCAGCGGGCGGCTGTGCACATCCCCGGTGACGATCAGAACGCGGCTCGCCATCCCGGCGACCACCAGTGATCGGGCCACAGCCAGGCAGTGCAGCAGCCCCACGCAGGCGCCGCCGATATCAAGCACGCCGCAGGTATCGCGCGCCAGGAGTCGCGAATGCAGCAGCGACCCGAGCGACGGATATCCCAGGAAAGTCTCGCTGCTCGCGACGATCCAATCCACGTCGCCAGCGTCCACCCCGGACTGGTCCAGAGCGGCTTTCACAGCCCGGTGGGCTAAAGTGATTTCATCTTCTTGCACCTTGACACGCGCGACGGATTCGATTCCCGCGCGCTGCTCGAGTGTGCCGGGAGCCAGGGAATATTCACGTTCCAGCGCGGCAGCTTTTACCCGGACCGATCCGAGCGCAATCCCCCACCCAGAAATTCCAACCGAGGCACTTCCCCTGTGTTCGGTCTCGAGCCGCTGTGATTCCACACTTTGCTTCTGCTCCGAACTAGCTGCTCGCAGAGTGTGGAACACAGACCGCCTGCTTCGGGGCAGGTGAGCCTCCACACGATTGAACACATTGGTCAGGCCGGCCGCCTTTTCGATGCACAGTAGAACATCCACATGGGCCATCGAGTCCAGTGCACCACTGGCAATCCAATCTTCGTCTTCGGCCGGGAGCGGTAAGGCTTCGGGAAGCGCCAGGCGAAGACATTGGTCCACGATTTCGCGTAGCCGGTCCTCCCTCAGATTTCCCGGAGCGTCCATCCGCTTCTCCTGTGCTTGTGCATGACATCCAAATCTTCAAGAGAGTTGATCGAACCAAGCCATTCGGGGTAAGGGAAACAAAGAGTCAAGCATCAGCCAATGTTTTTCGTTATGAAGCCTCGTAAGCCCGATCCGCGCAAAGGGATTGGCATCGTTCAGCAAGTATTCGGCCATCACGAGATTTAAGAAGCGATTGACGCGATGCAAGCGATTCGCACCGGTGATCTTCTGCAAGACTCGGGCGATGTATTCGTTCCAGTCGCGGTCCACCACCGGCAGATCCCGGAGTATTTCGCCGGATGGCAACAGGAGGGTGACCCGAACGGCCTCAGAGAAAAGTTGGAATCGGACGTTGAGCACCTCGCAACCGCAGACAGAGCGTAACGCCGTATCTGGCTCGACATAAACTCCGCTTCCTTTTGTGTTTTCGTTGACAACGCACTTGAAGAGGCCCCTGAGATTCTCGGACGTCTCCGCCTTGTGGAGATACCCCACTAAGTCGGCTTCGGAGACCTGGCCCGCCTTTCCAAGCACGCCTGAAGACGGGTGATCTTCCACGTGAGGGCTTACCGTGGGTATCGAAGAGAGAAGAAACTGCAAAATGTCCCCACGCTGATAAGGAAACCCAGTCCACGCATTTCCCCAGGGGGGAAGTGGACGAACCGAGCAGAAAGACTGCCCCTGACGCTCGAGGCCTATCACGCAGAAGCCTTGCACCATGCGCGTAATGTCAGTGATCAGGAGTTTCTTCATGTCCGGTAGCGGACTTTCTCTTCCTGGCTGGCTTGCGGGGCGGCCTTTCGAAAAACAGATGCCGAACTTCTACCTCGCGGCCCTGCGAGCGCCAGTGTTGGGCGAGCAGCTCGGCCACCAGTCGCCGGTGACACTTTTCGGGACCGGGCTCAGAGCAAAGCAGCGCAACCGTGCCCTCGAAATCCGATGGCGTGGCCTGCTCGGGGAACCCGCGGTCGCGCAGGAGTTGAAGGAAGGAGCACTCGTACCGCGACCAATCCTTGTCCTGCCGATAGGTTTTGCGGATTTCCGGAGTGGGGGCCAACGCGGGCTCGTAGGCGTAAGCGATTCCCGCCACGCGCTCCAAGAAGAAGGCGAGGTCGGGATACTTGGCGAACCCGGAGAGTTGGCCGATGCGGTTGTCGCGGATGTCGATGACCTTCTGCACTCCAGCTTCCTTCAGAAGGCGAAAAAATTCTTCCGCGGTCTTGCCTGCAAACCCAATCGTGCAGATGGTGGAGGGCATTCGGCAATTACCAGTATTCGATGGTTTGCGGATCAGCGCGGAATGCGCATTTCTCAGCCTGACGATCGTAGGCGTCTTCCAGCGCGTCGGCCCGCTCGATGGGAAACAACCATGGACCAGCAAAGTCGCCGAGATGGTGAGCCTCAAGCACCCGGTCTTCGGCCGCCCGCTGTGTTTCAAGCACGCCGCCCTTGCGGATGTGCTGCGGCTCGGCGCCCCGAGCTACCAACTCCGGGCAGATCAACAGGAAGCGGTGGCAGTTGACCGGGTCCTCTTCCGCGCACATCAGGGCCAGCGTGCTGCCGTCGAGTTTTTCTAGAACGCGTTCGATGCCAGCCTGAAAATCCCGCGCTTTTCGGCGCACGCGGTAGTTGACCAGCCCATCCTCGCGGTAGGCCTTGGGGTCGTCCGGACGGCCGCCCAACTCCTCACCCATGAACAAATACGAGATACCCGACTCGCGCAGTGACTGCTCCAGCTCGGGCTGGCTGAAATGCGGGAAGCGGTAGCTTGTAGGCCGGCTGCGGACATCCACGAGCAGAGTGATGCCGAACTGGCGCAAGGTCGCCAGGAACACCAGCAATTCTGTGTTGGAGTGGCCAATCGTGAAGAGGTGCTGGGACTTCTCCATCGCTTTCTCTCCGCGCTTCAACTACTCCTCGGGCTCATTCTCCATTAAAGGCCCTGCGCCAGCAAGCCGAAGCGCATGCCCGCCGCCGTGAGGACTTGGCCCAGGTCGTCGTGCAGCGTGCGTCCGGCCTCGACGAGCTTCCATTCGCCTTGCGCGGCCAGTTCGGCGAGCCGGCTCGCCACCGACTCCTGCCGCGTCTCCGGATCCTTCTTGCGGATCGGCGTTCTCGTTAATTTCGTGGCGGTGGCAGCCATA
>JACQDH010000199.1 GCA_016201215.1 Acidobacteriota bacterium
CGCGCCTGCGCCAGATCCTGGCGCTCTCCATTGATCGAGCGGCGATCTGGAACGTCCTGCTGCAAAAACAGGGCGAGATCGCCGGCGGGCTCTTGCCACAGTGGCTCTCCGGGTATGCTTTTTTGTTTCCCACGGCAGCGGACGTGGAGCGCGCGAAACGCCTGCGCGCGGAACTTTCCGCGGGTCCGCCCGTGACCATGGCCTATGATTCGAGCGACCCGGTCACGCGAGCCGTGGCGGAGCGCATCGCCGTGAATGCGCGCGAAGTAGGCGTCACCGTGCAGATCTCATCGCCAGCATTGGCTTCCACTACAGGGTATGATGTTCGGCTGGTACGTCTGCGGCTCGCTCCGGCGGGCGCCCGCGCGGCGCTGGGCTCCTTGCTTGCTTCACTCGGCGAGGCCAGCACGCTGCCGGCCACCGCGCCGACGCCGGAACAGCTCTACGCTGCTGAGCTTGCGCTGGTGGAATCCTATCGTGTGGTGCCGCTGGCGCATCTGCCGGAGGCCTTTGGTTTGAGCCTGCCGGTGAAGAACTGGATGCCACGGCGCTGGGGCACGTGGCGGCTGGGCGACGCCTGGCTCGACACCTTCTCGCCATCCGCCGCAGCGGGGAACCAGCCATGAGCTTTCGCTCCAAACTGGTGATCGTCTTCACCCTGACGGTGGTGGCTGCCGTGGCGCTGGTCGCCTGGGTGGTGTCCAGCTCCACGCGGCGCGCCTTTGAGGAACTCGACCGCCAGCGCAGCGCTGCGCTGGTGGCGCAGTTTCGGCGCGAGTTCACGCAGCGCGGCGAGGAAGTGGTGCGCCGCGTCGAGGGCATCGCCGACGCCGAAGCCACCGTGCGCATGGCCATTGACCTGGCACGCCCGCAGGCCGACGCGTCGCTCTACGTCAACGACGCCCGGGGCTTGGCCTCCGCGCATCAGCTCGACTTCCTCGAGATCGCGGCCAGCGACGGCACGTTGATCTCCTCTGCGCAGTGGCCGGCGCGCTTCGGTTACAAGAACGACTGGGTCACCGAGCAGAAGGACTGGCACTCGCAAGGCGCGTTTCTCCGGCGCGAAGAGTTGCCGGACAACGTGGCCCTCTCGCTGACCGCCGTGCGCCTGGTGCGCGTCGGCGAGAAGAGTCTCTACATCATTGGCGGCCAGCGCCTGGACCAGGGTTTCCTGAACTCGCTTGTGCTGCCGGCGGGGATGCGCGCGCTGCTCTATCGCAACTTCGAGCCGGGCTTTGTGACCACCGCGCTGACCGACTTGGCGGGGCCGGTGAACCAGGCGGAGCGCTTTCAGCCGCTGATCGAACAGGTCCGCGAGCGGCGGCGCGAGCTGACGCAGACGATGGACTGGTCCGGCGACCCGGCCGGGGCGGAAACGTTTCACGCCATCCCGCTCGCCGGCCGGAAGGACGACCTGCTGGGCGTGATGCTGGTGGGCAGCTCGCGTCGCGAGCTAGTCACACTGACGCGTTTCATCCGCACGCTGGCTCTGGCCGTTGGCGCCGCTGGCATTCTGCTCGGGGTGGTTCTGAGCTGGTGGATCGCCGCACGCATCACGCGGCCGGTCAAGCGACTGGCCGCCGGCGCCCGTGAGGTGGCCGCCGGGAACTGGCAGGTACGCGTGAACGTCCGCTCGCGCGATGAACTCGGCCAGCTCGCCCGCGCGTTCAACGACATGACCCGGCAGCTGGCCGAGCAGCGCAATCGCCTGGTGCAGGCCGAGCGCGTGGCCGCCTGGCGCGAGCTGGCGCGGCGGCTGGCGCACGAGCTGAAAAACCCGCTCTTCCCCATGCAAATCACCCTGGAAAACCTGCAACGCGCCCGCGAGCTGACCTCCGAGCAGTTTGACGAGATCTTCTTCGAGTCCACCGCCACACTGCGCGCCGAACTCGACAATCTGAACACCATCGTCGGGCGCTTCAGCGATTTCGCCAAGATGCCCGCGCCGCAGCTCCAGCCCGTGAACCTCAACGATGCTGTGCGCAACGCCATCAAGCTCTTCGAGCCGCAGTTTGGCGCCGTCGGCCGCCCGCACATCACCCCGGAGCTGTACTTGGACGATAGCCTGCCTTTGGTCCAGGCCGATCCCGACCTACTGCATCGCGCGCTGCAGAATCTGGTGCTCAATGCCATGGACGCCATGCCCGCCGGCGGCACGCTCACGATCCGCACGCATCCCACGAGCGGCGCGGTGCGCCTGGAGGTCTCCGACACGGGCACCGGGCTCACGCAGGAAGAGTGCGAGCGCCTGTTCACGCCGTATTACACCACCAAGCAGCACGGCACCGGCCTGGGCTTGGCCATTGTGCAATCGGTGGTGAGCGATCACAGCGGAAAAATTTCGGTGGAGAGCGCGCCTGGCGCGGGCACGACGTTTCGCATCGAGTTCCCCATGCGCCCGCCGCCGTCGGCCGAAGCGCTGCCGGGTAAGCCGGCACCGGGCAGGACCGCGGGCACGCTGGGAGCCACCTACGGAGGTACGCTCGGCATCACGCCGGTGGGAACAAAGGTCAAGTAGATGCGGCCTCCGGACGCGAGCGTTGCGGTGACACAACAAGCTCATCTGCTGGTGATCGACGACGACGCCAACACGCTGGCGTCGCTGGCCCGCGCGTTTCGCCTGGCCGGGCATGAGGCCACCGTGTGCGACACCGCGGCCCGCGCCCTCGAGCTGGTCAAAACCCAGCGCTTTGATCTGATTCTTTCCGATGTGGTCATGCCCGGCAAAGACGGTCTGGCGCTGCTCGAAGACTTCAAGGCCGCCGGCCTCGCCACGCCGGTGGTGATGATCTCGTGCCAAGCCAACGTGGAGATGGCCGTGCGCGCCACGCGCCTGGGCGCTGTGGATTTCCTGGAAAAACCCATCTCGACCGATAAATTGCTTGTCACCGTCGAAAATGCCCTGCGCCTGGTGCGCCTGGAGGAAGAAAACCGCCTGTTGCGCCAGCGGCTTGGCAAACACGAACTCGTCTGGGCCAGCAGCGCGATGGAGCGGCTGATGGGGCAGGTGGAGCGCGTGGCGGCGAGCGAGACGCGCGTCTGCATCCTGGGCGAGACGGGCACGGGCAAGGAACTGGTGGCGCGCACGCTGCACGAGAAAAGCGCGCGGCATGCCGGGCCGTTCGTCACGCTGAACTGCGCCGCCGTCCCCGCCGAGCTGATCGAATCCGAGCTGTTCGGCCACGAGAAGGGTGCCTTCACCGGCGCGGCCGGCCGGCACATCGGCAAATTCGAGCAGGCACACCGCGGCACGCTGTTCCTCGACGAGATCGGCGACATGCCGCTGGCGATGCAGGCCAAGCTGCTGCGCGTGCTGGAAGAGGGCGAAATCGAGCGCGTCGGCGGCGACCGTCCCATCGCTGTGGACGTGCGCGCGATCCTGGCTACGCACCGCAACCTCGAAGAACTCGTGCGGCAGAACACCTTCCGCGCCGACCTCTTCCACCGCATCTACGTTTTTCCCCTGACGCTTCCCCCGCTCCGCGAGCGGCCCGAGGACATCCCCGTGCTCGCCGCTCACTTTGCGCGCCAGGTCGCCGCGCAGAACGGCTGGAAGGAAAAGACGTTTTCGTCCGAAGCCGTCGAAGAGCTGAAACGCTACGCCTGGCCGGGAAATGTGCGCGAGCTGCGCAACGTCGTCGAGCGGCTGCTGCTGCTCACCGCCGCTGGCGAGGTGGATGCCGCTGCGGTGCGCCTTTCGCTGCCGGCGGCGCTTCCCGGCGGCGCGGCAGCGGGTGCTCCGGGCGGTGCGAGGGGCGGCACGCTCGCCGAGCGCGTGGAAGCGTTTGAGCGCGAAGTGCTGCTCGCCGAACTCAAGCGCCACAACCACCACATGACCAACGTCGCCCGGGCGCTGGGTCTCGAGCGGAGTCACCTCTACAAGAAGTGCCAGCAACTGGGCATTGATCTGCGCGCTGTGCGCAGGGGCGAATAGGTGCCGGAGTGGAGCGCACGGCCTGCGCGGTTGTGTTTTTAAGCTGCTCCGTTGCGCGCTGGAAATGGCGCAGACTGCGCGATTCCACCCCGCTCGCCCCGACTCTCTCGCTAGGGCGGAGCGCTCTAGCTTTCTGTTTCCGCTAACCAACTCATTTCGTTCGACTTAAATTACTTTCTTCGCGGCCAGGGGCGCCCCATTTGGCGGGTGGTTTGCCTGCAGGAGCCATGGGAGAAGTGACGGGGGACCACCTCCGCGGAGGTGCGAGATGCGTGCAGGAATCGCAGAGGGTGAAGCGCAAGTAATCACCAAGTTTCCGAGCGATCTGGAGATCGCGCAAGCCGCAGAGCTGACCCCGATCGAAAAGATTGCCGAATTGGCTGGAATCGCCCCGCAGGAACTCGAACTCTACGGCTCGCACAAAGCCAAAGTCACCCTCAACGTGCTCGACCGGCTGAAAGACTGCCGGGATGGAAAACTGATCGCCGTGACTGCGATCACGCCCACGCCGCTCGGCGAGGGCAAGAGCGTGACGGCCATCGGGTTGGGCCAGGCGCTGGGGAGACTCGGCAAGAAGGTCGTGAACACCTGCCGCCAGCCGTCGCTGGGACCCACGTTCGGCATCAAAGGCGGCGCAGCCGGCGGTGGCTATGCGCAAGTGGTGCCGATGGAAGATTTCAACCTGCACTTGACCGGTGATTTTCACGCCGTGACCGCCGCGCAGAATCTTTGTGCGGCCATGCTCGAGGCCAGCCTGTTCCACGGCAACCGGCTGGGGCTCGACCTGCATAACATCACCTGGCGCCGGGCGCTGGACGTGAACGATCGGGCGCTGCGCGAGATCGTGATCGGCCTGGGCGGCAGGCTCAACGGCGCGCCGCGCCAGACCGGCTACGACATCACCGCGGCGTGCGAGACCATGGCCATCCTTGCGCTGGCCAACTCTCTGCCCGACCTGCGTCGGCGCCTGGGCCGCGCTGTGGTCGGCTTCACCACCGACGGCCACCCGGTGACCGCCGAAGATCTCCGCGCCGCTGGCGCCATGACCGTGCTCCTGAAAGACGCGCTCAAGCCCAACCTGATGCAGACGCTCGAGCACACCCCGGTGCTGGTGCACACCGGGCCTTTCGGCAATGTGGCCCACGGCAACAACTCGGTGCTGGCCGACCGGATCGCGCTTAAGCTGGCCGACTATGTCGTCACCGAATCAGGCTTTGGCGCCGACATGGGCTTCGAGAAGCTGGTGGACATTACCTGCCGGCAAGCAGGTCTTGTCGTCGCCGGCGCGGTGGTGGTATGCACAACCCGCGCGCTCAAGATGCACGGCGGCCTGGGGAAGATTGTTCCGGGCAAGCCGCTGCCGCCGGAATTGACGCAGGAGAATTTCCCGGCGCTCGAGCGCGGCCTGGGCGTGCTGGCCGCGGCGTTGCGCATCGTCGGGCTCACGGGTGTCCCGGCGGTCGTAGCTGTGAATCGGTTCGCTACCGACACTGACAGGGAGCTGCAGTTCGTCGTGAATCGCGCCCACGAAATGGGTGCCGCTGCGGCCGCCATCTCCGACGTCTTCGCGCGCGGCGGCGAGGGCGGCACCGAGCTAGCCGAGGCGGTCGTCGAAGCCGTGGAGCGGCCCGCAGCGATGAAGCTGCTCTATCCTGACGACCTGCCCATGAAGGAGAAGATCGAAGTGCTGGCCACGAAGGTCTATGGCGCCGAGGGGGTGGAGTTCACGCCCGAGGCTACCCGCAAGATCAAGCTCTACACCGAGCTTGGATTCGACCGCTTACCGATCTGCATGGCCAAGACGCACCTGTCGCTCTCGCATGACCCCAATTGGAAGGGCGTGCCCAGCGGGTACAAGTTCCCGGTGCGCGACGTGCGCCTCTCCGCCGGCGCCGGATATCTCTCTCCGCTGGCCGGCGAGATGCAGACCATGCCCGGCCTGGGCTCGGAGCCTGCGGCGATGCGCGTGGACATCGATGAGCGGGGCCGCACCGTCGGCCTGTTCTGAAGTGGCTCCGGACACGGGCTTACAACTGTTCTGATGCAGCGCCGCATCCAAGTTGGCAACATGGCGCGCTGAAGTGCGCCGCTACACAACACTTACTGTGTAGGTCCCGAGTGTATGTAGCGGCGGGCTTCAGGCCGCCATTCTCTAGCTTTCCCTCAGGGCTTGGACGAGCTCGCATAGCCCCAGGCGTTCAGGCTCATGGCCGTCACCTGCGGCAGCCACCAGAGCCGATGCCACCGCGGGCTGTTTTTCATGCGCCACGAAAGCCAATTCGCACCGGTGATGGCGGCGAGTCCCGAGGTGTAATGCACCACGGGATAGCGCACGAAGGGCCGGGCGAGCGGATTCCTCTCGATGTAATCCCGCCCCACGCGTCCCTGTCGTGCGGTGTTGGTGATGTCCAGCAGGGCCATGCCGTAGGCTCCGGCCGACAGGGCCAGAAACGCCTTGTCCCGGCGCCACGACGGTTTGCTTTCGGCCTTCGCGATGCGAATGGCCATTTCCGCTTTCAACGGCGTCTTGGCTCGAACCGATTCCTCCACGTGAGCGGGTGCTGTGGGCTGAGCCTCGGGCGGCGGAGCGCACGCCGCGTTGCACAGGCTCGCCGAAACTAACAGGCATTCGAGAAACATGACTCACACCCCTGGGCGGGCGGAGAGCAGATGGCGAGCCAAAGGAACTGCCGGGGCGCATTTCTAAGTGGGGCGTTCGCAGGCAGTTAGAAGGAGCTTCCGGAGTCTGAGGGAGCGCATCCCATGCGGTCTGTTCGCAGCGCGAACACGTGTTTCAACGCGGCATGGAGTGACACTTCATTTCGGCGGGGGCGCGTCGAAAAATATCTTCCACGAACTTGAAGCTGCTTCGGCGAGAAAGCCCGCGCGTTACGACATTGACCGGAGCGTGCTTCGCAAGGTTTCGTTCAGGGCGCCGGCTTTCCAGGAATCTGGGTCGCATGGGCGTCTCGCAATGGCACTTGGAGAGGCTTGCCTTCGGCCTTTTCAAGCTTCAATCCCAACCAGCGCGCCACGGTCGGAGCAAGATCAATCAACCGCGCGCCTTCGATCTTGCCGTGGCCGATCCCCGGCCCATAGAGCAGCAGTGAAGTTCGCATCGCCGGCATATCCGGTGGCCAGCCGTGCTCGGCGGCTTCGACGGCCGGGGCGATGGCGTCGCCGCGCGCGCCGCCGGTGATGGCCCAACCCTCGGCCGCCTCCAGCGCCAGAAAAGCCTGCGGGTCGCCGCCCATGCCGACGATCTGGTCATGGAGGAAAATCTTCCGGATGCCGCTGGTGGCCGAGTTGGCCACCGCCTGCTGGAAGAGATCGAGCAGCACCTGGCGCGTCTCCCGGTCGTCTTTCTCCTTGACGTACACATAAGCCGACCCGCTGCTCGGCAGGACGTAGGCTTTCCAGTCGGTGATTTTGTTTTTGTCGTCCAGCGCGATCAATCCCTTCTCGCGCAGCCAGACGCCGGGCCGCACGCGCTGTTTGGTGAGCGCATGGCCGTGGTCGGACACGATGATCAGCACCGTGTCGTCCCAGGTGCCTGCCTTTTTCACGGCGGCAATCACGCGGGCGATCTGCTGATCGGCCGTCTCCACCGCCGCGAGCGCGCGTCCGGCGAACGGCCCGTCCTCGTGCTGCCAGTGGTCCACGTCGAAGATGTGCAGGAGCAGGAGATTGGGCTGCAGGTTCTCGATCACGTGCACGGCGATGTCGGTCAGGGCTTCATCCTGGGCCCGCGGCGGCAGGAACTTCGCGCGGAAGTCCGGGAAGCGCCGGGCCACGGCCTCGAGCAGGCCGGGGGTCGAAATGGCGAAGTTGAGTTTGACGTCTTCCGGCGTGCCCGGGTCCTGCCGCCAGAATTCCGGCACGATGGCGTTGGCTCTGGCACCGACGGTCACCGGCCAATACACCATGGCGGTCTTCAAACCTTTCGCGCGCGCCGCCTGCCATAGCGTGGGCATGCGGATGTCCTCGGCGTACCAGCGCATCGCGCCTGGCA
Organism: Acidobacteriota bacterium; assembly: GCA_016201215.1. GTDB lineage: Bacteria > Acidobacteriota > Terriglobia > Acidiferrales > UBA7541 > QHYU01. The sequence goes on from JACQDH010000199.1 coordinate 7,947, forward strand.
GATTGCTCAGCGGCGCAAAGGGGCCATTGGTCACGATGCCATGCGTGCCGGGATTCACGCCAGTGACCATGGACGTGTGCGAGGGGTAAGTGACTGTGGGGAAGACGCCCAGGGCGCCTTCGCTATACGCGCCCTGGCGCACGATCTCACGCAGGGTGGGCACCTTCAGGCCGTGCGCATCGGGCTGCAGGTAGCTCTCCGGCATCAGCCCATCAACCGAGATGATGATCACGTGCTCGATCGGCTCCGCCGGCATCCCGGCGCGATGCGTGAAGAGCCGGCTGTGCGCGGTCTGCGGGGAGGGGGGCCGCTCGCCCCAGGTGTGCTGCGTCGCGCGCTGCTGCGCGGCCGGACTGGCGGCCCAGAGCAGCACGACGCACACAACGCCGGCCCATGCGCGGCAAAAGCTCGCGGTCATTCTTTCCATCATTTCTCCGACGGGCCGGATGGTCAGGGCATCGACCCCGAGGGGCAAAGAGGCGCTTACTTTATCCGCCCATCCGCCGCAGCACAAGTAGAAAGCAAGTTACTCCCGCTCAAGACGCAGACCGATCAGGTCCCGGGCAGCAAAGGCTTTCCCCGCGCTACCCGCTGGGGGCCAAGTTTCATTTTGGACAATTCCTGTACCGCAGGACAGCTTGTTCCCAGTTTCTTATGGGAACAGCATCGAGGCAGCCCATCCTTAATTCCTTAGAAGAACGAAAGGCGGGAAAGGCAGAATGCGAGCACTCCGAGCCATCTTGTTATCATCGTGCATTCTCTTGCTTGCTGCGGCAACAAGCTCTGCCCAGGGGAAGCCAGCGGCCAGCGCTCCTGCTGCGGGGCTGCCGCCCCTCAAGACCGTGTTCCTCATCTTGATGGAGAATCACAACTGGTCGCAAATCGATCCGGCCTCAGCGCCCTACATCCACAAGACGCTCCTGCCCCTCGGCGCCCATGCGGAGCAGTATTTCAATCCTCCCGGGCTTCACCCTAGCGAACCGAACTACATCTGGCTCGAGGCGGGCGGCAGCCTCGGCATCACCAATGACGCCGATCCTTCGGCCAATCACCAGAGCACGGTGGATCATCTGGTCACTCTTCTGACCAAGGCGGGCATTTCCTGGAAGTCCTACCAGGAGGACATCAGCGGCACCACCTGCCCGCTGACCAGCGTCGCTCTCTACGCCCCCAAGCACAATCCCTTCGTCTTCTTCGACGACGTCACCAACACCAACGACCCGCATTCGGCCAACTGCATCGCGCACAACCGACCCTATGCGGAGCTGGCGGCCGACCTGCAGAACAACACCGTGGCTCGCTACAACTTCCTCACCCCGAACCTGTGCAACGACATGCACGACTGCAGCGTTTCCACCGGCGACACGTGGCTCTCCCGGGAAGTGCCCAAGATTCCTGCGCGACGCCGCCAACGCCACCGGTTTGAACGACTTCTTCACCGCAGGCACCACGGCCCCGGCCGTGACCTTGAATCCCGCCAGCCTCAACTTCGACAATCAGCCCGTGAGCACTTCCAGCAGCCCGCGCAGCGTCACGCTGACCAATAGCGGCAACGCCGCCCTCAATCTCACCAGCATCGCCGTCACCGGGGCGAATGCCGCCGACTTTGCTCTTTCGCCCACCGGCGGTACGCCGTGTTCGTTCGGCGCCAGCAGTCTCGGGGCAGGGAACAGTTGCACGTTCAACGTCACGTTCACGCCCGGCGCGACCGGCGCGCGAGTGGGCAATGTCACGGTCACCAGCAACGCCTCGAGCAGCCCGCACAATGGCGCGTTGTCCGGCACGGGCACCGCCCCCGCCGTCAGCCTCTCGCCCTCGCCCGTGGCCTTCGGCAATCAGCCCGTGGGCACGGCCAGCAGCCCGCACACAATCACACTGACCAACTCGGGCAGCGCCACGCTCCACATCACCAGCATCGGCGTCACGGGGACAAACGCGGCCGACTTTGCTCTCTCGCCCGCGGGCGGCACGCCGTGTTCGTTCGGCGCAGGCAGTCTGGCGGCTGGCAGCAGTTGCACGTTCAACGTCACGTTCACGCCCGCGAGCGCGGGCAGCCGGGCGAGCAATGTGACCGTCACCAGTGACGCCGCCAGCAGTCCGCACAATGTTCCGCTCTCCGGCACCGGCGCGGCCTCCGCGCCGGCGGTGAGCCTCTCTCCCTCGCCGGTGGCTTTCGGCAATCAGCCCGTGGGCACGGCCAGCAGCCCGCACACAATCACACTGACCAACTCGGGCAACGCCACGCTCGGCATCAGCAGCATCGCCGTCATCGGGGCGAACGCCGGCGATTTTGCTCTTTCGCCCACCGGCGGCACGCCGTGCTCGTTCGGGGCCAGCAGTCTCGGGGCAGGGAATAGTTGCACGTTGAACGTCACGTTCACGCCCGGCGGGGCGGGCGCGCGCGCCGCCAATATCACGGTCGCCAGCAACGCCTCGAGCAGCCCAAACAATGACGCGTTGTCCGGCGCAGGCACGGCGACTGGGGTGGCACTGTTGCCTTCGCCCGTGGCCTTCGGAAATCAGAAGGTCGGCAGCGCCAGCAGGCCGCAGATAGTCACGCTGGCCAATAGCGGCAACGCCACGCTGAACATCAGCAGTATCGGTGTCACCGGGGCGAACGCCGCCGACTTTGCTCTATCGCCCACGGGCAGCAGGCCATGTTCGTTAGGCGCAAGCACCTTGGCCCCGGGCAGCAGTTGCACCTTCAACGTGACGTTTACGCCCGCTGCGGCTGGAGCACGAGCGGGCAATGTGAGGGTCACCAGCAACGCCGCCAGCAGCCCGGACAACGACCCGCTTTCCGGCACGGGCCTCACTCCGGCTGGCGTCTCGCTTTCCACCACCAGTCTGGCGTTTGGCAACCAGCGCGTCGGCACGGCGAGCAGCCCACTTGGCGTCACGCTGACGAACAACGGCGGAACACAGCTCAACATTTCCAGCCTAGCGCTGGGCGGCGCCAACCCGGCCGATTTCGCCAAGAGCGACACCTGCGGCGCAAGCGTGGCCGCCGGCGCGAGCTGCACTATCCGCGTGACCTTCAGCCCCACGGCGGCCGGCGCGCGCTCCGCCGGGGTCACCATCATCGACGACGCGGCCGGCAGCCCGCAGACCATCACGCTGTCGGGCACGGGCACTGCTTCGGCACTCCTCGTGTCCCCGGCGAGCGTGTCGTTCGGAAACCAGAATGTCGGCACCAGCAGCCCCGCGTCCTCGATCACGCTGACCAACTCCGGCAGCAGCCCGCTGACCATCAGCGGCATCTCCATCACCGGGCCCCATAGCGCCGACTTCAGCATCACCAGCGCCTGCCCAACCGCTCCCGCTGCTCTCGCTGCGGGCAGCAACTGCTCCATCTCTTTCATCTTCAAGCCCACGGCTCCCGGCTCGCGGAGCGCCACGGTCTCCATCGCTGACAATGCCCAGGGCAACCCGCATTCCTTCACCTTGAGCGGCATCGGCGTGGACTTTGCCCCGGTTCTCTCCGGTCCGGCAAGCGCAAGGGTCGCGCCGGGCCAGGCGGCGGTCTTCAACATCAGCCTGGGTACGCAGGGCGGCCCGCTCGCCGCGGCGGTTACCTTCGCCTGCTCGAATCTGCCCGCGCGCACGTTGTGCTCGTTCAACCCGGCCATGATTCCGGCGGGCAGCACGGCGGCCAGCACGACGCTGACCGTCTCCACCACGGGCCCCACCGCGCGGCTGGCAATGCTGAATCCGCCGGCAGGAATACCCATCAACCCGTCCACGCCCAGCCGTGGACGAATTCCTGCAGCCTTCTTGCTGGTGTCGGCGTTGGCCGCGCTCGGCATGTGGCGATTCGGGCAAGCGCCAACGCGCGACCTGCACCAGGCGTATGCGGTGCTGGCTCTCCTGCTGGTCTTGGCGGTCTTTCAGGCAGGCTGCGTCGGCGTCACTGGCGGCACGCCACCTCCAGCTTCGGGAGGCACGCCGCCGGGGACCTCCACGATCATCGTCACAGCGACGTCCGGCGGGGTTTCGCACTCAATGACCATCACGCTTACGATCAGCTCCGGCTTCCCCGGTGGTGGCGCCGTGGGCGGGGCCGGTGGGACGCGTGGTGACCGCGACAGAGATCGAGGAAGAAGCCGCCGCTAGCCGCGGCGTGGCTTCGTCAGGGCACGGCTTTAGCTGTGCCGCAGGGTCGAGGCGTGCAACGGCACGCCTGAAGCCGTGCCCTGACGCCCCGTAGCGCGTGTGGCACCCTAAAGGGCGCCGCTACA
>JACQDH010000200.1 GCA_016201215.1 Acidobacteriota bacterium
CATCCCGAAGATGCTCCAGCCCCCCTCGGCTGGCAACTAGCCATCGGATGGCACCCGGGCCGGACCCGGAACGCGCGCGCGGGCGGGGTGACCAACCCTGCCCGGCGCAGCGGCCTGAACCGCATCGTGGCACAAGAGCTGCCCCGCGAGAATGCTCCGAGCGTCCGGCGCGCGAGTCACAGCGAACCTCCCGCTCGCACAACCGCATCCCTACGCCCCGCTCCATCCTGAAGCGAAAAGGCTAGGCAGGAAAAGAAAGCACCGACCGCCTTCCATTGAACCCGCACGGAGGGCTGTTGCCCAACGCGTGGGTCGCGCTACACTTCGACCGCGTCGTCACCGGAAATGGCCTGGCCGTCACGGTAGAAAGTTTTCGACTCTGGTGCCCGGCCCCTGACCCGCGGGCACGCGACCTGGCCCGTCGAAGGCTGCAGGCCAAGCCTTGCTCGCCGTCCCGGAAAGACGATGCGTACGTCCGCTGCTGCTAACCGTGCTGCCTGCGCGCCATCTGTTCTTCACCGAGCTCGACGGCATCCTGCTCGACCCGCGGACGCACTCCTGGTCGGCTGCGGCCGAAGCGCTGGCCGAAATCGAGCGCCGGCGCGTGCCCCTGATCTTCGTCACCAGCAAGACCCGCGCGGAGCTGGAAGTCCTGCGGGGGAAGCTGGGTCATGCCCATCCGTTCATCACCGAAAACGGCGGCGGAATCTTCATTCCCGAGGGCTATTTCAACTTGCGCATCAAGGGCGCTCGGCGAATCGCCCGGTATCACTGCTTGACCCTCGGCCGGCCCTACAGGGAGATCACCACGGCACTCGAGGAGATCGCCGCGGAGGTCGGCGCCGAGGTGGTGGGCTTCCATCAGATGAGCGCGCGGGAGATCGCGCAGATTACGGGACTCGATCTGAAGCAGGCTGAGCTGGCAGGCCAGCGCGACTTCGATGAGCCATTTTACTTCGCCGGCGCCAGCGAGCAGGCGATTCAGAAATTCGTGCAGGCCGCCAGTCGGCGGAGGATCGAAGTCGCGCGTGGCGACCGCTTTTGGCATCTGGCCGCGGGCAGCGACAAAGGCCGCGCCGTGGCTCACCTGATAAAGCTCTACCGCGCCGCCAAGCGCAGCCGCTACCGCTCCGTAGGGTTGGGCAGTAGCCCTAACGACCTTTCCCTGCTGACCGCCGTGGACCAGGCCGTAGTGCTGCCGCGCACCGACGGAAGCTTTGACCCGGGACTGCTTTCCCGGCTGCCGCACAGCACGCGCGGGAGCGCCCCGGGTCCCGCGGGTTGGAACGATGCCGTGCTAAGGATCTTGCGCGTTCACTGAGCGGCAAGACTTGGGAAGGGTCGCGGCAAAAGTAGGACAGGGTTTGCACACGCTAAAGATTTCATCCGGAAGCATAGGGTTGGCGATCCACAGCTAATCCATTGATACTAAAATGGTTATGGTCGCCTACCAGAATGCCGTTCGATGGCACCGCGATTGCCCTTCCTGAGAGTGCTGCGCTTCGGACTCGTCCCTCTGAGGCTCGCAACGCGCACACGTTCGCCGGGCCGCCCTTGCCCTGCCCGGAGCTCGAACGTGCGCGCCAGGAGGGTACAAGAAATGGTGACTCTGTTCCGGAGGCTTTCGGTTCCGGCCAACGAATCGCAGATGGCAGTGGCTCTGAGCCTCTCCGCCGTGGCCATGGCCCTGATGCTCTGGGCGATCCTCTGGCAGTCCGACGTGATTTCCTACCAGCGCGACGTCATCCGCTGGATGTGGTCCTGGAAGTTCGGCGGCTAGAGCGGCCTTTCCCCCACTCCTCCGCTCACGCCGCTGCAGCCTGGCACAATCTGCCCGCGGCGTTTTCCCCTCCCTCACGAGATCTTCAGCCCCAATCAACTGCTGTCGAGAAATGGGAGATGCCCCGCCCTGATCGCCCACTCCGCTTTGCGCAGACCCAAACTGCCGGCACAACGCAACTTCTATGTGGCAAGCGGGTTGAATGGAGTAGCCGCCCCGGCTAAGCCTTTGGAGGACCAAGATGCAGAGATGGAAGTCAGCCATTCTGATTGGAGCACTCGCGCTCGCTGCGGACACACTTCTGGCCGCACCGCAAGGCGCGACCGGACCCCAGGCGAGTCCGCCGAGTCCCTCCGCTCCGGTCTGGGAACAGACACAAACACAATTCCAGCGCCGCGCCGCTCGACGCCGCTGGCAACGCAGACGCTGGCGGCATCGCCAGCATCGCCGCCGCCATTTCCTGCGCCTGGGGATGATGCTGCGCAACCCGGCCTTCCGGGAACGACTGGGTATCACCCCCGAGCAGGCAGCGCGGATACAGGCGCAACAGAGCGCATTTGTGAAAGCCAGGATTCGCAGCCGCGCGGACGTGCAATTGAAGCGTCTGGAGCTGGCTGAACTGATGGCCACAGAAAAGCCGGACCGCGCCCTGCTGGAAAAGAAGCTCCGCGAACTCCATGATGCGCAGTTCGTGGTGCGCAAAGCGACCCTCGAGCATCGTCTGGCCATGCGCGAGACGCTGACCCCCGAGCAACGGGAGAAGCTTCGCGCACTCGTGTGGGAATACCGCGCTCGCCGGATGCGCGGCGGGTGGGAGGGGCCGGACCGCGGAGGACCCCACTCTCCCCTGCTCGAGTCCAAACCCGCGGCGCCGGGCGTCTAGAACCGATTCACTGCGCGGAATCTTCCGGCATACGGTTCCAACCTGTTCTGCTTTTCCGCCCCAAGCCGGTGCGCTGCGGACCGCCGGAATTGCCCAGCCTGAAAAGCGAATCGGGGAGCCTGGCAGCTCCCCGATTCGCCGCTTTGTTTGTACCGTCGCGGCGTCGTCAAGGCGTCGCCGGCGGCGCGCACCGCAAGAGCGGTGTGTTTAAGCTTGTTGCAGTTCTAAGCCCGGTGGAGTCATGCTCCCTCCGTAGCTTGCACTACAACTTCCTTCTACTCCTCTGTGCGGCGGGTTGCAAGAGAGAAATTTCGACGCGCCACAAGAAACTGTCGCCGGCTCCGGCCCGCAGCAAGAGGCCTTCGGAGCGGCGCGCTTCCGAGCGCCCGTTGCAGCAGCCAGCTAGCGGATGAAAAGGCCTTCGCGAAGCTGGTCGCGGCCCACGAAGGTCTTCGAGGAATGGAAACGGCTGAAGAGATTCTGGATTTCACGGTTCTGGTAGATGCGTTGCACGGGAAACAGAGCGGGTGCGGGCAGCAATTCGAGGTTCTGCGTATCGAGCACGCGATAGCGCTGAAAACCCTCCGGTTTGCGACTATGGAAGATGGCCAGCACGACGCCGCCTTCCCGAACCAGATCGGTGAGCCGGCCGACCACGCGGGTCACCACCTCGCTTTCCAGGTAGTCCAGCAGGTCCCAGGCCAGCACCGCGTCAAAGGTTTCCCCGGGATACTGCAGGCTGTTCTCCAGAAAGCGTTCGGCGCGGCGCGCGGGGGTCATATCTCCCGGGTCCTGGCCCGGCGGCAGGGAGCGCAAGCGCTCTTCCTCGAGGCGCAGAAAATCCTTCCAGGCCGTGAGCAGGTCCTCGGTGTACACCTTGAAACCGCGCTCGATGAAAAAGCTCACCGTGGTCTGCCAGACCGGGCCGAGGTCGAGCAGGTTGCCGTGCCCGAGGTCGTCCAAGTGCCAGAGGAATTCTTTCAGGCTGTTGGAAGTGCGGCCGCCTCGCGGAGCAAACGCCGGACCGGGCGCCTGACCCCCGGAGGTCACCGCGGGTGCGCCCTTTCCATAGTCACTCCGACCAGACGTCTGGCGGTCGCTGGCCGCACCACGCAACTTGCTGAAGATGCCCATCGCTTAGCTTGGCGACTCTTTGAGGTTTACGGCGACCGGCCGAGGGGATTCCGCGCCCGCAGCCGCCCCAGCGGTGCGGGATTCGCGCGCTTCCTCCGCGGGAACGATTTCTATCTTGCCACGGAACATTGCGCCGTCTTCGATGGCCACGCGACGCGTCACGACGTCCCCGGTGGCCTGTGCGGTGCGTCCGATCAGCACGCGCTCGCGCCCGCGGAGTGCGCCTTTGACCTTGCCGCGCACGATGATCTCGGCCGCTTCGATATCGGCGGTGACGCGCCCGTTGGGCCCGATCGTCACGCTGCTGTCGGTGAGGCGGATGCTGCCGTGCACCTCTCCGTCAATGAAGAGCTCTTCATTTCCGGTGATCTCGCCTTTGATGATGAGGGCCTTGCTCACATGGCCGGCGGCTGCTCCCGGCTCGACGGGTTCGGCCGCCAAGCTGCGCGGCTGCTCCGGCGCCGGAGAGACCACAAGGGGTGCGGCCGGCGATGCTGACTTGGGTTCTTCCTGCTTACGCCACACGGGGACCTCCTCTTCCTTTGCTCCGGGCTGGGAACCCCCCGGGGATCGCTCGGAGAGGGTGGCTGGCCGCTGGACTATATTACACTGGGAGAGGCGCTGTAAACCACAAATCGTACCAAGACCCAGTGCCCTGTTGCTTGGGCCGACAACCCCGCCGCAGCGACCTGCAGGGCCTTAGGGGCGCGCGGGGGCCGCAGAGGGAAGCTCTGCCGGCTGCGGTTGGTCATGCCGCAACTGCCACATGGCCACAACGAAAGCCACTGTCTCGCGGAACCACAGTTTCAGCCCGGTGCGCGTTTCCCACCAGTGATCCGGGTCGTAGTCGGAATCCCGCGCGGCGGCCAGGCGAAACCGCGCCCCGGGCGGAAAGATGCGGCGGAAGATGTAGCGGGCGCGGCGGGTGTGATAGTTCGAGGTCACCACGATCACCCGGTGCCAGCCGCGCGCGACCACAAGGTCCTTCAGCCCTAGTGATTCCCCGAGTGTGCTCTCGGCGCTGTGGGGGAAGAGGACCACCGCGTCGGCCGGCACGCCGCGTCCGACCAGGTCGCGCTGCATCATCTCCGCCAGGCCCGCGTACGGGCGCAGGCGGCGCCCGCTGGCCACCACGCGCGGCGCCCATCCAGCGCGATAGAGTTCGGCGGCGCGTGTGGCGCGGTCGGCGGGAAAATTGTCGTCGCTGAGCAGCAGGATGGCGTCGGATTTGTCCAGCGGCTCGTTGATCACCCAGAGCCCGCCGGCGGCTCGCAGCAGAGGGTGGCGGAACAGGTAAGCCACGCCGCAGAGGAACAGCAGGGCGAGGAGCACGAGCAGCTTAACGAGTATCCCGCCGCGCTGCCGGGGTCTCATCCCGAGGGATCCACCTGGCGCAACCGCTCGGCGGCCTGCTCCGGCATCAGGTCATTGAAATAGACTTCCTTGATGCTGTACGACTTGCTGCGCGTCTGGACGATGGGCAGGATCTCGATGTGCCAGTGATAGTCGTCGGCGATTGTCTTCCAGTAGTCGAGGAGTTCGCCTTTGGTATGGAGGGGGTTGGGAGCGGTATGCACCACCAGGTGATAGGCCTGGGAAACTCCCGCCAGCCGGCGCAGCACGCGGCCCAGCAGCGCAGCGAGGTTGCGGCGGTTTGAGCCGGGGCGGGGCTGCTCGAACACGTGGTTGTGCTTGCGCTCCAGCAGCCACAGCTCGTAGGGTACCCGCGAAGCATAGGGACACAGCGCCACATACTCGCCTTGGCTGTCCACCACGCGCTTCCCGCGCTTCTCCTCCTGTCGCAGGATGTCGCAGAACACGCAGCGCTCCTTCTGGAGAAACCACTCGCGCGAGGAGCGCAACTCATAGAGAATCCGGCGCGGCACAAAGGTGGTGGCGGTGATCTGGGAATGGGAGTGCACCCACTCTTCCCCGGCCAGTGCCCCGCAATTCTTGAACACGGTGACGTATTTGAAGCGCATGTCGCGCTTCAAGTCCTGGATGCGCTGCATGTAGGCGGAGAGCACGCAGTCGATCTGGTCATCGCTCATCTCCGCCAGTTGCCGATTGTGCTCCGGCGTCTCGATAATGATCTCGTGCGCGCCCACCGGCCGCATGTTGTCGTAGATCCCATCCGCTTTGCGCCGCGGCTCGCCTTCAATCCGGTAGAGCGGATCGAGATGCGGGATCACCCGGACCTGCCAGGTCCCCTGGGGCGGCAGAACCAGCAGCGGCCTGGGTTCTTCCGCGTGGTCTGGACAGAGCGGACACCCCTCGGGCGCCGGAGGCACCTCCTCGGGCTGACCGACCGCCACCCAACTGCGTGTGATGGGGTCTTTACGGAGTTCCATTTTGGAAGGGTTCCCCAGTTAGCGGCATAGAAAGACTGAGCTTATACCGCAGGGGAAAGATCCGCGCAAGCTCGGAGATATGGGCGTGTGCGCGGAAGGGCATGAACACGCGGAGCCCTACCGGGTGTAGCGCGCTGGGGTGGGACCCTCTTCCAATCGGTGGCGGTCCCAGATGGCGCCGTCGCGGCTGTAATGAGCCATCTCAAAGTCCTGGGTCAGCTCCAGACAATCGGTCGGGCAGGCATCCTCGCAGAGGCCACAGAACATGCAGCGCGAGGTGTCGTAGATAAACGTGGTCAGGACCTTGCGGCGCGTGGCGTCATCGCGCTCCCAGCCGACCACGATCAGGTTCTCCGGGCAAGCCAGCGCGCAAAGGTTGCAGGCGATACACAGCGTCTCGCCGGTCTCCGGATTGATGTTCAGGCGCGGCGCGCCGCGATAACGCTCGGCCACCATGGGCCGCTCGAGCGGATATTGCTCGGTATAAATGTTTTTCGGGTTCTGGTAGCGAAAAGTCAGCCCCAAACCTTTGAGGAGGTCCACAAAGAAAAAGCGGCGTAGCAACTCGGGCATGGTCACTAGTTTGTGGTCGCGCGCCGGAATTGTCAAGGCACTCCCGCCGAACCTGTCTTTTGCGTGGGGAGCATGGCCAAAAAGTCCGCACGAGCTTTCGCGGAATCGGTCAGGGGCGGACGGAAACGGAGAGCTCTGCCTGCCCCCGGCGTCAAGGGAGTGGTAGAATGCAGGCCATGGCCACACCGGAAAGTGCCGCGCGTCCCCTCATCCGCCCCGCTCACGAGGATGACGCGGCCAGCCTCCGCGAGATCTTCAATGAGGCCGTGCAGGACGGCCTGGCCACCTTTGACCACGAACCGCGCAGCCTGGAAGAGCAGCGCCGCCTGCTGGCCACCGCCGCGCAACACACGCGGCACCCCATCCAGGTGGCGGAACTTCGTGGCTGGGTGATCGGTTGGATCACGGTGCAGACCTACGACACCCGGCCGCAATTGGACGACGTCGGCGAAGTGACCGTGTTCGTGCGGCGCGAGTTCCGCAAGCTTGGCGTGGGCCGGCAACTGATGAGGGCTATCCAGGCCGAGGCGCGCAACCTGGGTTACCGCAAATTCCTCGGGCACGTGCTTGCCGACAACGCCGACAGTCGCCACCTGTGCCGCGCCTGCGGCTGGCGCGAAGTCGGGCGGTACCTGCAGCACGCGCGCCAGCAAGGCATTCTGCGCGACGTCGTGCTGGTGGAATACCTCGTTTCGGAAACCACGACCCCCTAATTCCCTTCCTCAACGCTCTGGCTCCGCATGCCCTCGTGCTATCCTCGGGCGATGCCGATGACCGACCCCGAGTATATGCAGTTGGCGCTGGAGCAGGCGCGGGCCGCCGCGCGCGCGGGCGAAGTGCCGGTGGGCGCCGTGCTGGTGCTGGACGGCCGCGTGGTAGCGCGCGCCGCAAATCGCACCATCACCGACGGCGACCCCACGGCGCACGCCGAAATCGTCGCGCTGCGCGCGGCGGCGAAGGAGTTAGGCAACTATCGCCTGGGCGGCGCGACGCTTTACGTCACCCTGGAGCCCTGCGCCATGTGCGCCGGAGCCGTGGTGCAGGCGCGCATCGCGCGGCTGGTGTATGGCTGCGACGACCTCAAGGGCGGAGCGGTGCGCTCGTGTTTTGCCGTGCTCGACCACCCCGCGCTCAACCACCGCGTAGAGGTCGCCTCGGGCGTGCTCGCCGAAGAGTGTGCCGCAACTCTCCAGTCCTTCTTCGCCGCACGCCGGTAGCCGCGGCTCAACGAGCCGAAGCCATGTCCGAATTCCTTGCGAAGCGAAGCCCCTCGTCCTCTGTCATCCCCAGCGCAGCGAGGGATCTCTCCGTGAGGGACCTCGCTGAGGGATTCCTCGCGGATTCTATCCTGAGCCAAGCGAAGGGCTCGGCATGACAAACGTCTCACCGGGAGCGGATTGCCGGAAGCGAATCACTCTGTTAGGCTAAAATCACGCTGACCGCGCGGAGAGGTGTCTGAGCGGTTGAAAGAGCCCGCCTCGAAAGCGGGTAGCCTGGCAAAACCGGGCTCGTGGGTTCGAATCCCACCCTCTCCGCCATATTTTCTTGTTGACTAGGTGAAGACAGTAGCCTAGCATTCTCTTCGCGTCCAGCACGAGCCAAGGACGCAGGGGCGCTCAGTAGGCTTAAGCCTCTGAGCAACAGACCCCAGGCTCAACTCGCCAAAGGACGGTCAGCCAGTAGGGCTGACGGCAGGTTGTAGCCAAAACAAAACCTCGCTCGTCCGCGAAGGAGAATGACAGTGAACACCATTCTAACCATCCCCGTATCTTCTGATAACTTCCGCAGAGTGGGTGACCCCGTCAACAGGGGCAAGAGCGTATATCACGCCTTTGTGCAGATTCGTCACCTGCCCTCTGGTATCTCGATGAAGCCCAATCCCCGGGCGCATGAAGTGGACAACGCGATCACCCGAATCATCTACGAAAGCCTAACGGAGAACACCACACTCTTTCACTTGCTTAACAGGGGGATCACCCTCTCGGCGAGCGAGGTGGAGTACGAAAACAAGCGTGAGATCCTTCGGATTAAGATGCTGGACGACCTCGTGCACGGCGACCTTGATGGCGGAAACACCTACAAGGCCATCGAACGTGCCAAGAAGGAACGCGGGCACGAGTCACCTCCTCCTCCGTTCATGGACGCCTACGTAAAGCTCGAGATACTCACTGGCGTCGAGGATGATATTGTTGAACTGGCTGAGGCACGGAACACCTCCGCTCAGGTAAAGACCTTCTCTCTGGCGAACCTCGCTGGCAAGTTCGAGTGGATCAAAGACGCCATGAAAGATGAGCCATTCTCAAGCAACATCGCGTACCGAGAGGGGGAAGACAAGGAAGTCAACGTCGTCGACATCATTTGCCTGATGACGCTCTTCCACCCAAAGTACGGGAGCACACAGCATCCTATCAAGGCGTACACCTCAAAGAAGAGCTGCCTTGATGACTTCCAGCAGGAGTTTGACGAAAATGGCACACCAAAGCCTGCGGGGTACCTGAGGCTGAAGCCTGTTCTTGTCGAGATCCTTAAGCTTTACGACCACGTTCACGCTGGCTGCAGAGAGCACTACAAGGCTCTCGGCGGTATCACCCGCATCAGGAAGGAGGAACCGGGCAACGACAGAAAGGGCGCCCGCGAGGGGCGGCTGCGGGAACTGGGTGGTTCCAAGGAACTCCATTTTCTTGGCGGCAAAGTTCCCTATTCCTGGCCCACTGGGTACCTGTATCCGATGCTCGGTGCTCTCCGGGCTCTACTTGACACCTCCGGCAAGCGCGTACACTGGTTGGTAGACCCGTTCGACTTTTTCAACGAGCATGGGAGAATGCTGGTGGAGGCGACGCTCGAACGGAGCGCCGAGCTAGGACGCAACCCCAACGCTGTAGGGAAGAGCAAGGGCCATTGGCAGCAGCTGTACGGTATGCTCAAGCTGAAGATGCTCGAAGAACGAATTTCGACGCAAGCCGCTTCAGGCTAGGCAATCGAAGTGCGTGGGATGTGCGAACGGCCAGGTATTGCCTGGCCGTTCGCTTTCTTGTAGGTGGTCCACCCTCTCCGCCACTTTGAGTGTTCAGTCGTCAGCTCTCCGCTCTGAGTTGAAGGCTGCCTGCACGGACCAGCGGCTCGCTGGGATAAATCACTTCGTCCTTTTGTGGAGGAGTTGCGCTAGGGGCGCTTCTTGGCCGGGGCAGCGGGGAGGCTCTTCAGCTTCTCCTGGGCGAGGCCGCGGTAGGGGCTTTCCATTGCGGCGGCTTCGGCGAACGCCGCGCGTGCCTCGGCAGTGCGCTTCAAATTCAGCAACGCAAATCCCAGGCGATATTGATTCCGCGCGTAGGTGTAAGGGTCGGGCTTGAGCAGTGGCGCAGCGGTGCGGAAGGCTTCCAGAGCCTGCGCGTCGCGCTTGCGGTTGATCTGCACCTGGCCCAGCGCCGACCAGGCCAGCCCTTTCTGAATCGGAATCTGCTTTTGCCACTGCTCGTCGGTGGCGCCTTCGGGTTTGGGCGCCGTGGGAAGCAGGGCGAGGGCCTTCTTCGCGTATTCCTCCGCCTTGTCCAACTGCTCGCCTTTCTCGCTGTAGTAATCGGAAAGGAGCAGCAGCATGCTGAGATTGTTGGCGTCGCGAGCAAGGATCTTCTGGGCCACCTCGAGCATTTGGGGATACTTCTGCGCCTGCTGGTAGGTGGCGGCAGCCAAGGCCAGCGCGCTATGGGCATAAGGCGAATCGGGGAAGGCAGAGGCGAAGCGTTCCAGCAGCGCCGGCTGCGCGGCTTTGTCGGTAGTCTTGTAGGCGGCGTTCAGCAGCGAGTATTGCACGTAGTTGATGTTGTCCCGGGCCTCCTCCAGGGCACGCGCCTTCTGCTGCTCCCAGCTATCGGCGTCGGTGCCTGCCGGCGCCGGCTGTGCCTTGAACCGGGCCAGGATGCCGGAGGCGCGTTCGCCGGCGGCAAACATCTTGGCCGTGTCCCCTTTCTCCTGCGCGGCGCGAACTATGTTCACCACGGCCGTGAAGTTATCCGGATCGACGCCCAGCAACTTTTCGCCGTACTCGTACACCTTGTCGTAATTCTTCTCCGCCTGGTAGTACGAGATATACAGCTCATAGGCCACCACGGCCGTGTCGCCTTGGCCGAAGTCAGCCAGAAACTTGTCAATTAGGGCGAGTTTTCTCGCCGGGTCGCTGGCCGCGGTGATCTCCGTGAGCGCCTTGTCCTCCGGGGAATTGGCGACGATGGTGACTCGCTTGCCGATCTGCGCTTCGAGCGCGGGCGCAAGAGCCAGCGCCGCCAAAATGGCTGCCACGATGATCAGAGAGCGCCGCATGATTGCCTCCTGCAGCGGGATGAGGGAGCCCAACTGGGGGGAGGATACCAGAGACCAAACCGCAGGGGAACACAGAGAAACTGCGGCGGCCTAGTCCTTGCCGGGCCACAGGCGGAAGGGCAAGAAGCGCGGCACGCGCCGGCAGTATTCCTCGTACGCAGGACCGAACCGCGCGCGGAGTTCGCGCTCTTCGAGAAGGACAGACGTAAACGCCACCAGCCACCAGAGCACCGCGACCCCCCACAGCAGCGGCGTCGCGGCCAGCAGACACGCGCCCAAGACGCCGGACATCATCCCGGTGTAGCGCGGGTGACGCATGCGCGCGTAAAGGCCCTCGCTGGCCAACTCCCCGCCGGCCTGCAATTCGGCGTGGCCAACCAGGCGCGGGCCGCCAAGCTCGCGCTCGGCGCGGAAGAGCAGGTAGCCGTCGGCGCCAATCAGAACCAGCCCGGCGGCAACTTTCCAGGCCGCGGCCCAGGCCAGCGCGCGCGCGCTCGAAAACAAATGCCTGTGAAAAGCGAAGAGAAGGACCGCCGCGGCCGACCAGGGCAACAGAGCGGCCGCCAAATAGGCCGCGGGTACGTGCCGCCGCCAAAAGCCCACCAACGGATGCAGGATCAGCCAGTAGAACGGGATAGGCAGGTCGATCCACAACACCGCCGCGGCCACCCAGTCGAAGAGTTTCATCTCAGTTCGTTTTGCCGCTCCGACCGAGCAGCCAGCAGCCCGGTCAAAAGCCGATCACTCCTTCGACCAGGAGTGCTCCGCCAAAGACCAGTGAGGCGATTCTCGCCCAGGCGGCTTCGGCGCCGAACAGGCCCCAGAGTGCGAGCGCAATGCCGACGAGCACGTAGCTTGCCCGCCAGATCCCGCCGATGTTCGGCTGAGCTGCCATCGCGGTGCTGCCCACCCTTTGCGGCCAGAATCTTATGCCCGCGGAGACGCCGGGGCAAACGGATTTCCGGCCATTGACGATTGGCGGGTTTCGATAGACCATGCAGCTTCGCGCGAGCAAAGCCAGGCTCATCCAAAGACAACGGGGGCGCGGAAAGGCGGCCGCATGCAGATCACTTCCTGGGAGAAGATCGAGACCGAGAAACTGAGCGAGACGATCACGCGCCAGATGCTCAGCGGCGAACACACGACGGTCGCGCGCATTTTTCTTGCGCGCGGCGCCTACGTGCCGCGGCATGCGCACCCCAGCGAGCAGTTTTCGCTGATTCTGAGCGGTGCGCTGCGGTTCATCTTCGACGATTGCGAGGTGGCGGTGCGCGCCGGCGAAATCGTGTTCATCCCCGCACATGCACCGCACGCCGCTGTGGCCCTGCAGGACACGGTGGACCTCGACATCTTCTCGCCGCGGCGGGAAGATTGGATCCGCAAGGACGACGCGTATCTGCGGGGCGCGTTGAGAGCTGAGAGCTGACCGCTATCAGCGATCAGCCATCAGCGATCAGTTGACAGTTGGAGTAAGAACACACCGGACGATGGGAGAGGCTGCGATGGACCTGGGACTGAAGGGGCGGGTAGCGATTGTCGCGGCAGCGAGCAAGGGTCTGGGCCGCGCGGTGGCCACCGAGCTGGCGCGCGAGGGGGCCCAGGTGGCCATCTGCGCGCGCCACGCCGAGGGCCTGGAACGCGCCGCGAGTGAGATCCGCAAGGCCACCGGCTCCGAGATCTGTTGGCAGGCGCTGGACGTGACCGACGCCAGCGGTGTGCCGAAATTTGTGGATGCGGTGGAAAAGCGCTACGGCCGGGTGGACATCTGCGTGACCAACGCCGGCGGGCCGCCGGCGAAAACCTTCCTCGAGATCTCGCCGGAAGAATGGCGCGCGGCGGTGGATCTGACGCTGCTGAGCGCGGTCTATTTCGCCCGCGAAGTCCTGCCCCGGATGCGCAAGAACCAGTGGGGCCGACTGGTGACGATCACCTCGATGTCCGTCAAGCAGCCGGTGGACGGGCTGCTGCTCTCCAATTCGATCCGCGCCGCGGTGACCGGCCTGGCGCGCACGCTGGCCAATGAGTTCGGCGCCGACGGCATCACCGTCAACAATGTCTGCCCGGGCTACACGCTCACCGAGCGCCTGGACGAGCTCGCCGAACAACAAGCCAAGAGCGCCGGCATCCCGCGGGAAAAAATCTTCGAGCGCTGGAGCTCCCAGGTGCCGCTCCGGCGCCTGGCCAAGCCGGAAGAGTTTGCGGCGCTGGTCGCCTTCCTGGTGTCCGAACGCGCCAGCTACATCAACGGCGCCACCATCGCCGTGGACGGCGGCTGGACACGCAGCCTGCTCTGAGGGCGGCATGACGCGCCCTCGGCTGATGCTTTCGGTCCTGCCCGAGCCGTTCGCCATCTGCCGGCTCGAGGAAGATGCTCCGATCCCCGCCTGGGCGCTCCGCGGCAGGTTCGTCTCCATCACCCGGACCGCCGACGAGCTTTCGATTGTCTGCCCAGAGAGCGACGTCCCGCAGGAGATCCGTGCCCAGCGGGGATGGCGCTGCATCAAGGTCCAGGGACCCTTAGATTTTTCGCAGACCGGGATCCTGGCCTCACTCGCTGAGCCCCTGGCCGAAGCGCGCATCAGCCTCTTCGCGCAAGCCACCTACGAGACGGACTACGTCCTGGTTGAGGGGCAGCAACTGGAGAAGTCCCTCCGCGTGCTCTCCGAAGCGGGACACCAGATCCAGCGATAATCGGGGGCCCTTTCCCGCCACGCAACTCACACCACAGAAAATTGCAAGCGGATTCGGCCCGCAGGGTACAATCGCGCGCTTCGCAGTACGCCCGAATACAGCAACGGGAGGAAAGAGAAATGAATCGTGTCCGCAGGTGCGCCCGGAAAACGAGATGCACGGCACCGAGAGGGCGAGCGGCGCTGTGTCGCAGTCTGCGGCCTGCGGCCCTGCTGCTCGTCCTCGCGCTGGCGTTCGACGGGGCGGCACGAGCCGACGAACCCTACGCGCGCAGCCGCGACTACGATCTGCAGAACGCGCGAATCGCGCTGCGCTTCGACCTCGAGCAGCACAAAGTCAACGGCGAGGTGACGCACACGCTCGCGCCGCTCCGCGATGGTCTGACGCGGCTGGCGTTTGATTCGGTGGCGCTGAGCGTTTCGAGTGTGATGCTCAGCGGCCAGCCCGCCAAGTTCGAGACCACCGCGACCCAGCTCCTGGTCGCGCTCGACCAGCCAGCCAAAATCGGCGACAAACTCGAAGTCACCATCCGCTACGAGGGCCGGCCGAAAAAGGGGCTCTACTTCGTGATGCCGGACAAAAACTATCCCGACCGGGCCCAGGAAGTCTGGACGCAGGGCGAGGCCGAAGACACGCGCTACTACATCCCCATCTACGATTACCCCAACGACCGCACCGCTACCGAAATGATCCTCACTGTGCCGGCCGCCTGGGCGACGGTATCGAACGGCAAGCTCCTCGGCGTCACCGACGCCGGCGGCGGGATGAGGACGTGGCACTGGCGGCAGTCGCTGCCGCATTCGACCTATCTGATTTCGCTGGTGGCCGGCGAGTTTGAGGTGAGCAAAGAAACCTGGCGCAATATCCCGGTCAGCTACTACGTGCCGCGGGGGAAGAGCGACCGCGTCACGCCGACCTTTGCGCGCACCCGACAGATGCTCGAGTTCTATTCCGGCATACTCGGCGTCCCCTACCCCTGGGACCAGTACGCGCAGGCGGCCGTGAATGACTTCGTGGCCGGGGGAATGGAAAACACCAGCGCGACCACCATCACCGTGAATGGGCTGCAGCATCCGCAGCTTGCCGGGGAAAGCCGGCAGGGTTCCGACGGCCTGATCGCGCACGAACTGGCCCACCAGTGGTTTGGCGACCTGGTGACCTGCAAGGACTGGGCCAACGTCTGGCTGAACGAAGGTTTCGCCACCTACTTCGGGTCGCTCTGGGAGGAACATCAGTACGGCGCGGAGGAGGCCGCCTACAGCCTGTGGCAAAGCCGGAACTCCTGGCTGGGGGCGCAGCGGCTCTATGCGGTGCCTATCGTTACGCGCGACTTCACCGAAGCGACCGTGTACGCTGGAAACACCTACACAAAGGCCGCTTGGGTGCTGCACATGCTGCGGGTGAAGCTGGGCGACGCCGCGTTCTACCGTGCGATGAAGCACTACTTGGAGGCCTACCGCGGCCAAAACGTGGTCGCCGCCGACCTCGTCAAGGCTATCGAAGAAGCCACGCTCACCAACGTGGATCTGTTTTTCGACCAGTGGGTTTACGGCGCGGGCGCGCCACGCTTCCGCGTGAGCTACACGTACGACGAAGCGACGCGGGAAGTGAAACTCACCGTCGAGCAAACGCAGAAAATCGAAGGCCGCGTGGGGCTGTTCCGCGTGCCGGTCGAAGTGGAGATCACGACCGCAGCGGCCAAGAAAAGTTTTCTCGTCCAAGTGTCCAAGGCCAGCGAAAACCTTACGTTTGCCGTGGACGGCCCGCCACTTCTGGTGCTGTTTGACAAGGACCACAAAGTTCTCAAGTCGGTCGAGTTCAGCAAGACGCCCCGGGAATGGATCTACCAGTTGAAAGACGCGCAGTCGGTGCCGGCCCGACTTGATGCGGCCCAAGCGCTCGGCGAGGTCAAGAACAAGGATGACGCTGTGACTGCGCTGGGCGAGGCAGCGCTCACCGACCCGTTCTGGGGCGTTCGCGCCGAGGCCCTGCGGGCGCTGGGCCGCATCGGCGGGCCAGCGGCGCAGGAGCGAGTCCTGGCGGCGCTGGCAAACGATAAACCCTGGGTGCGTCAGGTGGCGGTCGAGCAGATGGCCAATTTCAAAGACGACGCCAGCGTCGCCAGGCGTCTCGAAACCCTCTTCCGTGAAGACAAAGCCTACCGCGTGCGCGCTGCGGCGCTCGCGACCCTCGCGGTGCAGAAGCCGGCGAATGCGTTCGAGATTCTAGAGTCGGCCGCAGCCACAGACTCACCGGATGATCGCCTGCGCGTGGCGGCGCTGCGCGGCCTGGGCACGCTGGGTGACGACCGCGCCGTGCCCGTCCTGCTCGAGTGGTCCGCGGCCGGCAAACCGTTTGCCGTGCGTGCGGCCGCGATCGGAAGCCTGGGCCAGCTCGACAAGAAAAACAAGGAACTCACACAAAAGCTCCTCGCCTACCTCCCCGAGAATTACCGAAGCGTGCAGTTCGCCACGATTTCGGCGCTCGGCCAGCGCGGCGACGCGCAGGCGATCGGTCCGCTCGAGGCACTCATCAAGAGCGGCGACTTGAGCCAGGGCCTGGAGGATTTCGCCCAGAGCGTGATGCAACACCTCAAACAGCCCAACGCCAACCCAGAGAAAAAGGAAAAACATTAGACCTTCTGCCTGCAGATGGAGCGGCACCCTGCAGCGCGCCATTTTGTCATTCCGAGTGCAGCGAGGAATCTCTCCGCCCGAGGCACGCAAATGTGGAAGTGCAATCGAGGGAGTGGCGGCCGGAAGCGCGCCGCTACATGGCCAGCAGGATGCGCAGGTCGCGCAGGTTATTGCCGGTTGGGCCGGTCACGATGGCGTCACCCAGAGCGTGGAAAAAGCTGTAGGAGTCGCTGCGCTGGAAAAAGTCCGCCGGGTCAAGATTAGACGCGCGCGCGCGCGCCAGCGTGGTCCCATCGGCCACCGCTCCGGCAGCAGGGCTGTTACCGTCAATCCCGTCGGTCCCCGCGCTGAGTACCGTGATGTCCTGCCCTGCGATTCTCTCCACACAATAGAGGACAAAGGCCGAGTTCCGTCCGCCGATCCCGTAGCCGGTGACCGGCGAGCTTACCTCTCCATCCGCAATCACGGCGACGCGCCGGCCGGGGTACGCCCGCCGGAGCTCGGCGAGCCGCTCGAGCAGAACACGTGCCGCACGCGCGATGGGCATGTCGTCGGTCGAGTTATCGCAGATGGTGACGCAGCCGCAAGCCTCCGCGGCGCGATGCGCCTGATGAAACAGGTCATGCATGCCCAGGACGATTTGGAAGTGGGCGCGGGCGAAGGCTGGGTCGCCGGGCTTCGGCGTTTCTGGGAGCTGAGAGCGGCGCTCGAACTTCGCTCGAATCGAGAGCGGCAGGTTGTCGCGCAACCCATAGGCATCCAGGACACGCTGAGCCTCGGTAACCGTCGTGGGGTCGGGCAGCGTGGGGCCGGAAGCCAGCGCCGACTCGCGGCCTTCGGGCACGTCGGTTACACCGAGCGTGATCTTCATCGCGCGCGGCGCGGCGGCCGCCAGGCGCCCGCCTTTGACGGCTGAGAGATGCTTGCGAATCGCGTTGATCGAGTCGATGGGCGCGCCGCAAGTTACAAGCAGCCGGTTCAGTTCCTGCACGTCTCCTAGAGAAATGTCCGCGTAAAGCGGCTGCTCGACCAGAGCGGAGCCGCCGCCGGAGAGTAGAAAAAACACCAGGGTGTGTTCGTCGCACTCGTCCAGCAGATCGAGGATCGCGCGCGCAGCCTCCAAACTTCCCTCGTTCGGCACCGGATGCCCGCCGACCAATGCCCGGAAGCCCGCGAGCGTACCCGTCGGCTGACTCGGAACGACCAGAATGCCCTCGGCCTGAAAGTCGGGTGCGAGCAGATCGGCGAGGCCCACGGCCATGGCATAAGACGCTTTGCCGAACGCGATGGCACGAATGCGCTCGAAGGCGGCAAGGTCCACGACGGTTTCACCGCAGCAGATATGCAAGCCTGTGCGCGCGAGCTTGCGCCGCATCGTTGCCGGAATATCGATGGCGGCGAGCGTCTCGTGGAAAATCTGCTGGGCGAGTTGTTTGAGCTCAACCATGGATCAGGCCTTGCGGGTTGTCATTCTGAGCGAGCGAAGAATCGCAACGTTGGGATGCTTCACTTCGCCCTGCACCGCGGGGTGCAGGGCTTCGTTCAGCATGACGGAGGCATGGATTTTCCACCTGGGATGAAGCCCGCCGCTACACGTTCTCCAGCGCGGCGGCACCGGCACGCGCAACGTCCATGTCCTGCTCTTCGCTGCCGTTGCTGACGCCGATCGCGCCAACGCACTGCCCATCGACCTCCAGCGGCAAGCCCCCGCGCAGCGGCGTCTGCTGCGCGTGGCTGCCGATCGCCAGCGCCAGCGAAACCAGCAAGCTCGGTTGATCGCCCTCCACATACGGCCCACTGGGCTGGCGGCGGATGGCCGCGCAATGCGCCTTGACGATGGCGATCTCCACC
>JACQDH010000201.1 GCA_016201215.1 Acidobacteriota bacterium
GCGACCGCGCCCTGGGAGTGATCGAGCTGATCAACTCCGTTGGGCCGGAAGGCTTCGGTGAGCGCGACCTGGCGTTGCTCGAAGTGCTGGCCGATTTTGCCGCCATCGCCATGGAAAACGCGCGACACGTGCAGAAAATCCACGAGCTGACCATCACCGATGACTGCACCAACCTGTACAACGCGCGCCACCTCAACTTTATCCTGGAAACCGAAATCTACCGCTCCCAACGCTACGGCTACGAGTTCTCGCTCGTCTTCATCGATCTCGACCACTTCAAGAAGATCAACGACACGCACGGCCATCTGATGGGCTCGAGGCTGCTCGCCGAAATCGGGCAGATGGTCAAGGGCCACTGCCGGCTGATTGACTTCGCGTTCCGCTACGGCGGAGACGAGTTCGTCATCCTGCTGCCCCAGACCTCCAAGGAAAACGCCATCAACGTGGCGCGTCGCCTCCACCGGCTCATCCGCGAGAACACCTGGCTCAAGGCCGAGGGCATCAACGCGCGCATCACCCCCAGCGTGGGCGTGGCCTCCTATCCCGCCGACTCCAACACCAAGGTGGAATTGCTGCACCTGGCCGACGAGGCCATGTATGTGGTGAAAAACTCCACGCGCGATGGTGTGGCCGCCTGCAAAGTCGGCGCCCTGCCTGCGCTTTAGACCGCCGGTCGGCGTGCGCCGCGGCCCCTGTCCGTTCCGCACTCCGGTGTTTTCCACAGCGGCCGTGCGGCAGCTTGATTCGACCCTAGGGCCGTGCTAGTCTCCCAGCGCACAAGGCGCAAGCACGCGGCTGGTTCCTGAATACATCCTGAGGGCTTGCGGCGAGCCTGAAGTCCCCGGCAGCAACGCGCCAGGACCCCGAATGAGGAGCGCATGGCCAACGAAGCGTTGGGAATGATCGAGACCAAAGGTCTGGTGGGCTCGATTGAGGCCGCCGACGCCATGGTCAAGGCCGCCAACGTCATCCTGATTGGCAAAGAATATATCGGCGCGGGCTACGTCACGGTGATGGTGCGCGGCGACGTGGGCGCCGTCAAAGCGGCCACCGACGCCGGCGCTGCGGCCGCCCGGCGCGTCGGAGAACTCGTGGCTGTGCATGTCATCCCTCGGCCGCATGAGCACGTCGAGAAGATTTTGCCCGGCGGCGGGCAGCCGCCGTCGGGCGCGAAGAAGTAGGCGGCAGGGTCTGGCCCCTCCCGGCGAACCCGGGACGGGGTGCCTCACGGGACAGGGTAGAGCGCTTTGAGTTTGCGCGACCGCGACCTCATCTCCATCCAGGAAGCTCGCGAACTGGCGGCACGCGCCGCCGAAGCCCAGAGAAAATTCGCCAGATTTTCGCAGGAGCAGGTGGACGTCATCGTGGACGCCTGCGCGGCAGCGGCCACGGCAGCCGGCGAGCAACTGGCACGCCTCGCGGTTGAAGAGACCGGTTACGGCAACGTCCCCGACAAGATCCTCAAGAACCGCCTGGGTTCGGTGGAGGTTCACCGCGCCATTCGCGGGATGCGCACGGTCGGCGTCCTCAGCGAGGACAAGGAAAAGGGCATCGTCGAGGTGGCCACGCCGGTCGGCGTAGTCGCCGCGATCATCCCCTCGACCAACCCCACCTCGACGGCCATTTACAAAACGCTGATCTCTCTCAAGGCGCGTAACGCCATCGTGCTGAGCCCGCATCCCACGGCCATCCGCTGCATCTGCGAGACCGCCAACGTCCTGAATCGCGCCGCACTGGCTGCCGGCGCTCCCGAAGGATTGATCGGCTGCATGCTGCACACCACCCTGCAGGGTACACAGGAGCTGATGCGGCATCACGAGGTCGGCGTCATCCTAGCCACCGGCGGGACCGGTCTGGTGCGCGCGGCCTACAGCTCCGGCAAGCCCGCTTACGGCGTGGGCCCGGGCAACGTGCCGGCCTACATCGAGCGCACCGCGGACGTACGCAAGGCCGTGGCCGACATTTTCGCCGGCAAGACGTTGGACTACGGCACGATTTGTTCCTCAGAACAGGCCATCGTCGCCGAAGAGTCTATCCGCGAACTGGCGCTCGAAGAGTGCCGCCGGCAGGGCGCATATTTCCTCGAGGGTGACGAGATCCGGAGAGTCGGTGAGCTGGTCATTCAGCCAGGCACGCACACGCCCAACCCGAAAATCGTCGGCCGCCCCGCCACGGTGGTGGCAGAAATGGCCGGCATCAAAGTGCCGCCCTCGACCTGCGTGCTGGTGGCCAAGCTGCAACACGTCGGCCGGGAACATCCGCTCTCAGGCGAAAAGCTTTCGCCCATCCTGGCGTTTTACTCCGTGCCGAATCTCGCCGCGGCCATCGATCTTTGTACGCGGCTGCTGCATTACGGCGGCATGGGCCACACCTGCGCCATTCACTCGCAGAATGTGGCGGCCGTGCGCGAGTTCGGCCAGGCCGTGCCCGCCTTCCGCGTCTGCGTGAACACTTCGGCCGTGCACGGCTCGATCGGCTATTCGACCAACCTCTTCCCGGCGATGACCTTGGGCTGCGGGGCGCTCGGCGGCAACATCACCTCGGACAACATCGGCCCGCATCACCTGATGAACATCAAGCGCATCGCCTGGTCCTCGCGCCCTGTCGAGCACCGCAGCGTTCCGGCCGAGCAGCGCATGGTTGCCGAACCGGCCAGTGCAGCTGCGGGCTTTGGCCCGCCATCGTCTGGCGCGCCTCGCCCCGCCCCCGCCGCGGCTCCCGCTATGCCCACCCCCAGCCCGGCGGCCGCTCCCACGGCTGCCCCAGGGTCCAGCGCCACTGGCTCCGCACTACCGGATCGCGCCCTGATCGTGCGTGTCGTCGAACACGTAATGGCCGAGCACGGCATCCCCCGCGGCGGCGCAACGCCCGTGGCATCCCCTGCCGAGGGTGGCGGGCTGAAGCCCGCCGCTACACCGGCCTCGCCGGCCCTCGTATCTCAAGCAGTCTTGGCGTCACCGGCTGCTGACATTGTCGCGCGTGTGTTCCGCGAAAGGGCACCGAATCCCGCGCCCGCCTCGGAGGCCGCAGCGGCCCGAGGAGCACCTGTAGCGGCGGGCTTCAGCCCGCCCTCTGTGAGTCCCGCCGCACTGACGCCGGCAGCGCCGAAAGCCGAGGTCAAGGTCTCTCCGTTTGTCAGTGAAAACGACGTCCGCGTCGCCATCACTCGCCAGCAGAAAATCTTCATCGGCCCGAAAACCATCGTGACACCCTCGGCACGCGACCTTGGCGCAGCGCATGAGATCTTCGTCGAGACCGACCTGCGCCCCTCGAGCGGCTCAAACTAGCGCCGGCTCCCGTCGAACCCCCCCAAAAGAAGTGCGAGCCGCGGTTGTCCGCTACAAACCTCTCCCCTATACTCAGCCTCTAAGCAATTGGGGCCTTTTTCCCGATGCGCACCACGGAAGCCGCGCGTTATGCCCGCTGGGCTGCTGCCGCAGCCTTCCTGCTGGCGGCAATCGTGGTTGGGGTGTTTGCCTACCGCGCCTGGCAGGCGCGGCTGGTGCGCCAGCAGGCGCCTCCGGCAGTGCCGCCCACCGTCCAGCAGCGCTCGGCGGAGTTTTCTTTCTCCAAGGTGGAAAGGGAGCGTACTCTGTTCACAGTGCGCGCCTCGCGCGCCACCGAGTTCAAGGAGGGCAGCCGTAACCTCCTCGAAGACGTCTCCATTACGATCTATGGCCGTGCCGGGAATCGCTTCGACACGATCCATACGCACGCCTGCGACTATCTGCGCGACACCGGGCGCATCGTCTGCGCCGGTGAAGTGCAGATGGACCTGCAGAGCGCCGAAGACGCCCGGCAACATCCCGTCCCGATGCCGGGCGGGGCTGCTTCCGGGCGCGTGATCCACGTGGGTACCAGCCAGGTCTCCTTCGACCGCGAGACCGGCGAGGCGCGCACGGATCGCCCGGTGGTCTTCCACTTCCCCTACGGCCAGGGGCGGGCCGTTGGGGTGCGCTACCGATCCGCGGACGGCGTCGTCCGACTCGAGAAGAACGTCGAATTGACTCTGACGCCAGCGCCGCCCGGGGCTCCCCAGCGTGCGCAGCCGACGGAGACGGGGCCCATGGCTGAGTCGGTCAAACTCACCGGCAGCAGCCTCGAATATCGTCGCGACACCCGCACCCTGCGCCTGATGGCGCCGGTGCGCGCCCGGCAGGGCCAGCGGGAAATCCTCGCCGGCGAACTCGCCCTGGAACTCGACACCAACTTGCGCGCCAAACGCTTGGTAGCCAGCCGCCAGCCCGTGCTGCGTTCCACCGAACCGCGTGGCCAGGCAGTACTCGAGGCCGGCGAGTTTGTCGCGCAGTTTCACCCGCAGGGTTGGGTGGAACGAATTCTTGCCACGGGCAACGTTCGCGGCGACTGTAAGGGCTCCGCGGGACAGGATCACCTTGACGCGCAGCAACTGGAATTGGAGATGGTCGCGCGACGCAACCAGCCGGGCGTGCTGACCGCGACCGGCGACGTCAGGGCCCAATCGCATCGCGGCGGTGTCTCTCGGCGGCTGGAGACCTCGGCTTTGCGGCTCTTCTTCGACGCGGCGGCGAAACCCGGTGAACGCCGTCTGGACCATGCGGAAACTCTGGCCCCCGCTGCCGTCGAGTGGACGGTGTTGAGCCCCAGCGGCGGGAAGGCCGTGCAGGAGACAACCCGTCTGCGCGGCCAGCGCCTGGCCGCCCAGTTCGACGCGCGCAATCAGTTGCGGACTCTGACCGGACGCGATGGAGTTGAGATCGTGCGCCGATTGCCGGACGGCCCGCCCCAGGCGACCACCGCACGCGAGTTCGCCGTGCAGTTCAGCCCGGGCGGCGAGTGGACCCAGGTCGATGAACAAGGCGACGTGCGTCTGCGCGACGCCGACCGCTCGGCACAGGCCGACCATGCAGTTCTTGTGCGTTCGACCGACACGATCACCTTGACCGGCTCGGTGGTGCTGGCCGATTCGGCCACGCGAAGCACGGCGCAGCGGGTATCTTTCAACCAGCGCACCGGCGATCTCCGCGCCGAGGGCGGTGTGCGCACGACGGAACTCTCGCCGGGGCGCACGGGCGTGACCAATCTGGCGCCCCAACCAGCGAATCTCTCGTCCGACCGGCTGCAGGCGAACGCGTCGGGCGGCCGCGCGGTCTATTCTGGCCACGCGCGACTCTGGCAGGGCGACGCGGTAGTGCAAGCCGACGCGATCGAGCTGTTACGGGAGGCCCAGCAACTCAAAGCGCGCGGCAACGTGGCCGCTGTGTTCCCTCAGGCCCCAAGCTCCTCCAATGCCTCACCGGGCGCCACGCCCGGGCCATCCAGGGTTCCCGGTCAGGCCGCCGGGCCCGATCTGTGGCGCATCCGCGCCGGGATGCTCACCTACGCCAGCGTGGACGCGCGCGCGCGGCTGGAACAGGGCGTCGTCGCGCAGTCCCGCCAGGGACAGATCAACTCGCAAACGCTGGAGTTGTTCTTCTCCCCCCCTCAGCCTGCTCCGGCCGGGCCGGGCGCCGGGGCCGGCGCGCTGCAACTGACTCGCGCCCTGGCTTCGGGGGGCGTGACGGTGCGCTCCGGACCCCGGCCGGACGAGCGTCGTGGCACCAGCGAGCGCGCCGAATACATCGTCGCCGAGGGAAAATTTGTTCTTTCCGGGGGTCGCCCCACGCTCTACGATGCCTTTCGCGGCACAACTACCGGCCGTCAATTGACCTTCTTTTTTGCCGATGATACGATTGTCGTGGATTCGGAGGAAGGATCGCGCACCCTGACCAGGCACCGGGTCGAGAAATGAATCCCTATGCCCAAGCTCCAAGCCGTCGATCTCAGTAAGTCCTATCGCGGTCGAAAAGTGGTCGATGACGTCGACCTGGAGATTGGACACGGTGAGGTCGTTGGGCTCCTGGGTCCCAACGGCGCGGGCAAGACGACAACCTTCTACATCCTGGTCGGTCTGGCCCGGCCGGACTCCGGGCGCGTGCTCCTGGACGGAGACGACATCACCGACCTGCCCATGTACCTGCGGGCCCGCAGCGGCATCAGCTACCTTCCCCAAGAGCCTTCGGTCTTTCGCCAACTGACGGTCGAGGAAAACTTGCTGGCCGTACTGGAGACGCTTCCGCTCACTCCGGAACAGCAGCGCGACCGTCTGGAGGAGCTGCTGGCGCAGATGGGACTCGAAGCCGTGCGCTACAACGGAGCCTACACGCTGTCGGGCGGGGAGCGCCGCCGGCTGGAGATTGCGCGCTCCCTGGTGCTCGAACCGGCCTTTATTCTCCTCGACGAGCCTTTTTCGGGCATTGACCCGCTGACGGTGGTGGACATTCAGAAGATCATTGCGGACTTGAGCGCCTCGGGGATCGGGGTGCTGGTCACCGACCACAATGTGCGCGAGACCCTGAGCGTGACCGACCGCGCCTACATCATCAATAACGGCAAGATTTTTCGCTCCGGCACGCCCGGCGTCCTGAGCAACGACGCCGAAGTGCGCCGCGTGTACCTGGGCGACCGCTTCCGCCTGAACTGATTGGATTCGGGGATGCGCCAAGTCGAACCATGAGCTGGCAAGGCCTCAAACTGAACCTGAAGGTCACGCAGAAGCAGATCCTCACGCCCGGCTTGGTGCAGATGGTCAGCGTGCTGGCGCTCAACCGGCTCGAGCTCCGCGAGATGATCAACCAGGAAATGATCGCCAATCCGGTGCTCGAGGAGTTAAGCGACGA
This sequence comes from Acidobacteriota bacterium, assembly GCA_016201215.1. Classification (GTDB taxonomy): domain Bacteria; phylum Acidobacteriota; class Terriglobia; order Acidiferrales; family UBA7541; genus QHYU01. The sequence goes on from JACQDH010000201.1 coordinate 6,699, forward strand.
CGGCGTGGTCAGCGAGAACTACAGCGACGAGGCCTTCGTCAAGGCAGAAACCGAGAAACTCCCCGAGACCGAGGCGGCCAATCCTTTCGATGAGTTCGACATCGCCTCGTTCTTCAATCAGTACCTGGACAGCGGGAGCGGCGGCAACGACCACCGGGAGCAGGAGCAGATCGAGCGGCCGTCCTTCGACAAATTCCTTTCCTCGCCGCAAGGGCTTTCCGAACACCTCACCTGGCAGTTGAGCGTCACCATCTGCAGCGAAACCGTCTGCGAGATTGCCGACTCAATCATCGGCAATCTCGAGCCGTGGTGCAGGAGTTTGACCCCTTGGGCGTCGCCGCGCGCGACCTGCGGGAGTGCCTGCTCATTCAACTGCACACGCTCGACCCGCAGAACACCCTGGCGCAGCAGATTGTCTCCGACCATCTCAAGCAGTTGCAGTCGAACCAGCTCAAGGAGATCGCCCGGGCGCTGAACCGCCCCATCGAGCTGGTGAAGCGCGCCGTGGACGTGATCAAGAAGCTCGATCCGCGCCCCGGTCTGCGCTACAACAAGACCGAGGCGCGGCTGGTCGAGCCCGACGTTTATTTCCGCAGGGTGGACGACGAGTGGCAGGTGTTCATGAACGAGGACGACCTGCCCCAGCTCCGCCTGAGCCCGGTGTATCGCCGCCTGCTGGCCCGCGACGCGGCCGACCGCGAGGTGCGCAACTACGTCAAGGAACGCTTCAGCGCCGCCATCCAGTTACTCAAGAACATCGAGCAGCGCAAGCACACCATCCTGCGGGTCTGCCAGGCGATCATCCGCCGGCAGCGCGACTTCCTCGACTTCGGCGCCGATCGCCTGAAGCCGATGATGATCAAGGAAGTGGCCGAGGAAGTGGGCGTGCACCCCTCGACGGTGAGTCGCGCGGTGGCCAGCAAGTACGCCCACACGCCGCAGGGCGTTCTCGAACTGCGATCGTTCTTCTCCGAATCGGTCAATGGCCCCGAGGGCGGCACCATGTCGCTGCTCACGCTGAAGCGGGTGGTGAAGAAGATGATCGAGGAAGAAGATCCCGCCCACCCGCTCACCGATGATCAGATCGCCAAGAAGCTCGACGATGGAGGCATCCACGTCACCCGCCGCACCGTGGCCAAGTACCGCGAAGACCTGCGCATCCCCAGCACCCACCAGCGCCGGGTGAAGGCCTAGGCGCGCCGGGCCGTGAAGCGCCGGACGACGCACGGCACCGGGCAACTGGTGATTCTTACCGGGCTGAGCGGTTCGGGCAAGAGCACCGTGCTCAAGACCTTCGAGGATCTGGGCTTCTACTGCGTGGATAACCTCCCGGTGGAGTTGATCCCCACCTTCAGCGAATTCCACATGCATGCCAGCGGGGTGATCGGGCGAGCGGCGCTGCTGGTGGATGCGCGCGAGGGCGAGCAGCTCGAACGGCTGCCGGCCATCTACCGCAAGCTGCGCCGCGAGCATCCCGCCACGCTGGTGTTCATCGAAGCTTCCGACGAGTCCTTGCTGCGCCGCTTCAGCGAGACACGCCGCCCGCATCCGCTGGGGCACGACCGTCCGATCCAGGAGGGCCTGCGCCGCGAACGCCAGATGATGGCTCCAATCCGAAAGCTGGCCGACGTACTCATCGACACGACCAAGTTCAACGTGCATGAGCTGCGCCACTTCATCACCGAACGGTTCAAGAACCCGGACCGCCGGCCGCTGCTGGTCTCGCTGGTAAGTTTCGGCTACCGGTTCGGGATCCCCGGGGACGCCGACCTGGTGTTCGACGTGCGTTTCCTGCCCAACCCGCACTTCGTGCCCCGCTTGCGGCCGTATTCGGGGAAAGATCCACGGGTGGCGCGTTACATCCGTTCGTTTCCGCAGACCAACGAATTTCTCCGGCGCATCGAAGGACTGCTCGTGTATCTGATCCCGCACTACATTCGCGAAGGGAAGAGCTACCTGACCATTGCCTTCGGCTGCACCGGAGGCCGCCATCGGTCGGTCCTGCTGGCCGAAGCGCTTCGCAAGGCGCTCGAGCGCCGCGGCCATACAGCCAAGACGGTGCACCGCGACATCGACCGCTGAGCGGCTTGACAATTGCTCTGGGCATTCGTAGCGTAGCGAGTTTGCGCATCCGCGAGGTTCGTGAATGAGGAAAGCCGATCCGTGAAACTGCCTCTTGAAATCGGCCGCCTGCTTGGCTTTCTCCGGCCGTACAAGGGCCGCATGGCACTGGCGGTTCTCTTCCTCGCGCTGGCCGGCTTGGCCGACGGCCTGACCATGCTCATGCTGCGACCTGCCGCCGATCGCGTGCTCAATCCGTTTACGACGGATCCCCATCTCGTGCTCGTCAAGTTGCCCTGGAGCGCGGATCCGATTCTTCTGAATTCCTTTTTTCCTCAACGCATTCGCTACGTCTGGACGGTCTTTGCGATTTCCCTCCTGGTGGTTTTCGTCGGCAAGGCCGTCACCGAGTTCACCGGCGCCGTCCTCGTGCAGTACATCGGCAATTCCGCGGTCACCAATCTCCGCAACCGCATCTACGAGAAGCTGATTCGCCAGCCCATCGGTTTTTTCCAGCTCCATCCCGCCGGCCGGCTGATGTCCGCAGTGATCAACGACGTCGAGCGCGTGCGTAGTGCGCTCTCCGAAGGCCTGGCCGGAATCTTCCTCCAGAGCTTCAGCTTGCTCGGTCTAGTCCTGGTCCTGTTCCTGCTGAACTGGAAGATGGCTGTGGGGGCCGTCATCTTGCTGCCTTTGGTCGTCGCGCCCGTGGGCAAGCTGGGCCGGCGCATCCGGGGCTCGGTCGAAAAAAGTCAGACGCGTCTCGGCGAGCTGAGTCAGATCTTGCAGGAAACGGTCAGCGGCAACCGTGTGGTCAAAGCCTTCGGCATGGAGGACTTCGAGATCCGGAAGTTTCGCGCAACTGCGCGTCGCCTCCTGCGCGAGAACATGCGCTGGATCGGCGCTTACGTCTTGACTTCGCCACTCATGGAGCTTCTCGGTGCGCTTGTCTTTGTGATGGTGCTCATGTACGCGCGCGGTCAGATCAAGAGCAACGTCATGACCATCGGCCAGTTCTTCGCCTTTATGGCCGCCCTGTTTAAATCCTACGATCCTATCAAGCGCCTAGGCGGCTTCTACCAACAGTTTGAGCAGGCCCGCGGCGCCAGCACCCAGGTCTTCGCGCTTCTCGCCCTCGCAGAAGAGGTGGCCGACGAGCCCGGGGCAAAGGTTCTCCCGCCGTTCACCCGCACCATCGAGTTTGACGACGTGAGCTTCGGCTACGTCGTCGAAACGCCCATCCTTCGCGGCATCCACCTCACCGCGCGCGCGGGCGAAGTGATCGCCATCGTCGGTTCGAGCGGAGCGGGGAAGACCACGCTGGTAAACCTCCTGCCGCGGTTTCACGCCGCGACCTCGGGCGTGGTGCGCATCGATGGCTACGACATCTGCAAGGTCACCCTGCGTTCCCTGCGCGAGCAGATGGCCATCGTCACCCAGGAAACCATCCTGTTCAACGACACCGTCTGGAATAACATCTGCTATGGCCGCCCCGAAATGCCGCAATCGCGTGTCTATGCCGCGGCCCAGGCGGCTTTGGCCCACGACTTCGTTCTCGAACTTCCCCAGGGCTACCAGACCCTGCTGGGGGACCGCGGCCAGCGCTTGAGCGGCGGCCAGCGCCAGCGGCTGGCCATTGCCCGCGCCCTGCTGAAGGATTCGCCCATCCTGATTCTCGACGAGGCCACCTCGGAGCTCGATTCGGAGTCCGAGATGCTCGTCCAGCGCGCGCTCGCCAATCTGATGGTCGGGCGAACCGTGTTCGTGATCGCGCACCGGCTCTCCACCATCCGTCGCGCCGACAAGATTGTCGTGCTGGAGGACGGCCTGATCCGTGAGACCGGCACCCACCAGGAGTTGCTCGCGCACGGGGGTGCGTACGCGCGCCTCTATGAGATGCAGTTCGCGGATGCCGATACCGCCTCCTATCAGGCCGGGGCGGTGCAGCCATGACCGCCTCGTCGCCCAGATCCGCATCGCCCGCGAGCGCTGCGCTCAAATCCATGACCGGCTTCGCACAGGCCCGCGTCGAGCAGGATGGCTGGTCGCTCCGCGTCAGCGTGCGTAGCGTCAACCACCGCTTCCTCGACTTGCACCTGCGCCTGCCCGAAGGTTTCGAGCCGCTCGAGCCGCGCATCCGCCAAGTCCTGCGCGAACGCTTGCGCCGCGGGCACATTGACGTCAACCTGCACTTTGAGCCCGCCGGGCCGGCGGCGGTCCAGGTGAACCGCGAACTCGCCGAGGCCTATCTGAAAGCCGCCGAGGATTTGCGCCGCCAGTTCGGTCTGAAGACGGAGCCGGATCTGGTCGCCGTGCTTCGCCTGCCGGGTGTCGTCTCGGCCGCGGGGGCGCCGAGCGGGAACCTGAGCGCAGAGGAACAGGAACGCCTCGCCGCACAGGTGACCTCCTGTCTCGAGGAGGCCCTGGCGCGTCTCGACGAGATGCGGCGCTCCGAGGGACGCCTACTGGCGGAAGAAATGGGCTGGCGGCTCGCGCACATCGCCGAGAAGGCGACACGCATCCTTGCGCTTGCCGAGAGCAGCCGGCCTGCCTATGCTCGGCGGCTCGAGACGCGAATTCGTGAACTGCTGGGCGATACCCAGCTTGACCCGGCGCGACTCGCCCTGGAGGCCGCGCTCTTGGCCGAGCGCGGCGACATCAGCGAGGAGCTCGCTCGCCTCAGCAGCCACGTCGAGCAATTCCAAAAGCTGCTTGCCGGGTCTGGCGAGGCGGGCAAGAAGCTGGATTTCCTCCTGCAGGAGATGCAGCGCGAGGCCAACACCGTGCTCTCCAAGACCCCGGGGATCGAAGCCGAGGGGCTGGCCATCACCGATCTGGCGCTCGAGGTCAAGTCCGAGATCGAGAAACTCCGCGAACAGGTGCAGAACGTCGAATAGTGATGACACCCACCAAGGAGCCGCTGGTATTGATCGTGTCCGGGCCTTCGGGCTCCGGCAAATCCACTCTGGTGGAGAAAATCTTGGAGCTTCCGGACACGATGCCCTCAATTTCCTGCACCACGCGCAAGCCGCGAGCGACGGAGAGCCCCGGGAAATGGTATGATTTTGTCACTGAGACCGAGTTCGATCGCATGCTCCGGCAGGGCGAGTTTCTCGAGCACGCCCGTGTGTTCGGCAGAAACTGGTACGGGACGCCGCGGAAATGGCTGGAGGAGGCGCGTCGCAAGGGCCTCGACCTGGTGCTCGAGATTGACGTGCAGGGCGCGGCGCAGGTGAAGCAGAAGCTGCCCCAGGCGGTGGCCATCTTCATCGTGCCGCCTTCGCGCCAGGAACTCGAGCGGCGCATCCGCGACCGCGGGCAGGACTCGGAAGAGGAGATCGCTCGTCGGCTGGAGCGCGCGCGGCAGGAGATGCAGCACCATCGCGAGTACGATTTCATGGTGGTAAACGACGACCTGGAACGCGCGACCGGATTCGCATGATCTTGGACTCATTTGGAGGCTAGTTTTCGCATGACCGTTTCTAATCAGGCACCGGACAGCAAGTTCGCCTACGTGGTGGTGGCCTCGCGCCGCGCCCGCCAGTTGATGGCCGGAGCGGCGCCCCTCGTCGAGCATCCCCGCTCGCACAAGCCCACCCGCATCGCCATCGAGGAATTGAACAAAGCTTTGCTGGAATACCAGCTCCCCGATAAGCCCGAGGGGACCGAAGAGAAGGAAGGGAAGCGGCGCAGATCCTAGCGCCGTAAGGTTATGAACATCGCGCTCGGAGTCTCCGGAGGCGTGGCAGCCTACAAGGCCGCGGAGCTGGTGCGCCGGCTCCAGCAGGAGAAGCTGGACGTCCAGGTGGTGATGACGCGCAGCGCGAAGGAATTCATCGCCCCGCTGACCTTTGCCGCGCTGACTGGGCAGAAGGTGATCACCGAGATGTTCGGCGGCGAGGCCGGCGAGCCGGCCAATGTCGAGAGCGCCATCGAGCATATCGCCGTGGCACAGCGCATTGACCTGCTGGTGATCACTCCGGCCACCGCCAACGTGCTGGCCAAACTCGCGCGCGGCATTGCTGACGATTTCCTTACCACGCTTTACTTGGCGACGACGGCGCCGGTGGTGGTCGCGCCGGCGATGAACGTGAACATGTGGGAGCACCCGGCCACGCAGGAGAATCTGGAAATCCTTCGGGCCCGTGGCGTGCGCGTGGTGGATCCGGATGAAGGCTATCTCGCCTGTGGAATGACCGGCGCGGGTCGCCTGGCCAGCGTGGCGGCGATCGCGCAGGTGGTCTGCGAAGTACTGGGCATCCGCCATGACTTCGATGGTGAAACCGTGCTCGTCACCGCCGGGCCTACCTGCGAGGATCTCGATCCGGTGCGCTTCCTCACCAACCGCTCCTCCGGCAAAATGGGCTACGCCCTGGCTGACGCAGCGCAGCGCCGCGGCGCGCGAGTCATCTTGGTCAGCGGGCCGACAGCGCTGACACCGCCGACGGGCGTGGAGTGCGTGCAGGTGCGCACGGCCGAGGAGATGCACCGCGCGGTGCTGGAGCGCGCGCCGGAGTGCACCGTGGTCATCAAGGCCGCCGCGGTCGCCGACTTTCGCCCTGTGGTTCCTCATGCAAAGAAAATCAAGCGCGGCGCGGGCCGCTTCACACTCGAGCTCGAGCCCACGCCCGACATCCTGGCTGATCTCGCCCGCGTGAAGGGCGACCGCATCCTGGTGGGCTTTGCGGCGGAGACCGATCATGTCGCCGAACATGCGCGCGAAAAGCTGGCCGCCAAGCGCGCCGACCTGATCGTGGCCAACGATGTGACGCAGCACGGCGCCGGGTTCGATCAGGACACGAACGTTGTCTCGCTGTTCGCGCGCGACGGCCGGGAACTTTCTCTGCCGCGGTTGAGCAAGTTCGACGTGGCCAACCGCGTGCTGGACGAGATCCTCCACCTGCGGCACGGCTCGCGGCAGGCGCCCGCCGTGCACGGGGCTCCCCCGTCGGACCGATGACGCCTCCGATCCAGGACGAAACCCGCGAAAAACTGGAAGCCTGGTTGCGCTACTACAACGACCTGGGCCTGCGCAGGTTTTATCGCGACCGCGTGGCCGCCGCAGCCGGCCTCCAACCGGCGGCCCATGACCGCGAGACCGCGGCAACCAGCGTGTTGCAGTCTCCGCTCCGGCCGCCTGCTTCTCCTCCCTTTCGCGCGGTGGGTCCCCCAGTGGCGCGTATCCCCGCGCTGCCCATCGCGCAGGGGCCGTCGCTGTTTGAAGCGGTCGAGCGCATCGAAGGTGACACGCTCGAACGCATCCGGGAGGACATCGGCGACTGCACGCGTTGCCGGCTGCACAAGCACCGCAAGAACATCGTGTACGGCGTCGGCAATCCGAAGGCCGAGCTGGTCTTCATCGGCGAAGGCCCGGGGCACGACGAAGATGTGCAGAGCATCCCCTTCGTGGGCCGCGCGGGAAAACTGCTCACGCAAATCATCGAGGCCATGGGCCTGCGGCGCGAGGACGTGTATATCTGCAACGTCATCAAGTGCCGGCCTCCGGAGAACCGCAACCCGGAGAAGGACGAGATCGCCACCTGCTCGCCCTTTCTGTTGCGGCAGCTTGCCGTGATCGCACCGAAAGTAATCGTCTGCCTGGGCAACATTGCCGCGCAGACCCTGCTCGGTACGCACAAATCCATTTCGCAGTTCCGCGGCCAGTGGCTCGACTTTCGCGGCTCGCGTTTGATCGCTACCTATCACCCCGCCTATCTGCTCCGGAACCCCGCCGCGAAGGGCGAAGTCTGGAACGACCTCAAGAAAGTCATGGCCGTCCTCGGCCTGAAGCCGCGCAAACGCTGAATCGCCGGGCACGCCATCAGGTGGAGGCGAGGGCGTCCTCCTCCTCTCCTTGGTTCTGCTGGGTATCATCTGCTTGCTCCTCATGCGCCTGATCTTCTTGTTCCTCCTGGGGCGGGAGGGAGGCTTCGATGGTGGCCTGAGTGAGCTGGCCGGGGGCCTGAGTTTGTGAGGCGTCCCAGAGGACCTGGCGAACGGCTTCGTCCCAGGACCTGTATCCCCAAGCGTCCTTGATTTCGCTCTGGACGGGACGGAGGCTCTGAAGGAGCAACTGGCCAATGTAAGCGAGGATGGCCGCATTGCGAGGCGGGATGCGGTTCTGAGCGACCATCAGGAACAGGTTGCCCAGGGCGTGATTGACGGCGTTGGCGGTTTTGAGATCCTCGAACGGCCCGAGGAGTTCGGCGGCAACGCGTTTTGGGTCAAGGATTTGTTGCTGACGCTGGGCGTGCACGAAGCACAGAGAAGGGTGACCCTTCATCCGCGACATCAGGCAACGGCGGCCGTCGGAAGTCACTTGCTGTCATTGATGATCGCGTTTATGGGCAGGCTTGTTAGACATGGCGTTCCTTTCTGGAGGTTGGAGGTTCGGGGTTGGAGGTCTGAGTAGCCCCGTTCTGGAAGCTGGAGGTTGGAGGTTCGAGGTTGGACGTTTGAGTAGCCCCGTTCTGGAAGGTGGAAGTTGGAGGTTCTTCTGGAAGTTGGAGGCTAGAGGTGGGAGGTTCGAGCACCCCCGTTCTGGAAGTTAGAGGCTGGAAGTGGGAGGTTGGAGCACTCCCGGTCCCCACCCCCACCCCATTTTTGACGTAAGTGCTGAATCCAGGAGACTTAGTGCGCGAAAAAGGGCTAAGTGCAGATTGTAAAAGGGTTAGAAGCGTTCGGGGAGCTAGAAGCTGGAGGTTGGAGGTTTGAGTACGCCGGCGCATTGAGTCAGACCTCGTACTGCGTTGCGTGGAGGCTCGTGTGCTCGTCCACAGGGCGGCAGGGAATCCTTTGCGCCAGAAGCTGGCGCATGAATCCCGGAGCGGCTCGCCCACCTCTGACTTCCGGGCTGGGATACAAAACCTAACGCAGAGGCACAGAGCACGTAGAGCAACTCGGAAACCTAGCACTTCGTTGAAATACCGCTTGTGCCCGTCATTCCGAGGACCGAAGCGACGAGGAATCTCTCTTTTGCTTGGCTTTCTTGGCGGAGGGATTCCTCGCTGTGCTCGGAATGACAGCCTCAGACAATTTTTTCAATAAGCTGCCAGGGCTACGTTCTTCCGCCTCTTCTGTGTCCTAAAGCCGCGACCCGCGAAAACCATTTCTGAGCTGGCTTGTGCACAGATATTTTAGCGCAGGGGTACCGGAAATGTCAACAGAAAAAGTTGTTCTTACTATTCGAATAACATAGGGCTGCGTCTTTTCGAATGCAATGGGATGCTGAAGCTTGCTATGAGTCCCGGCCACGGGATCCGGCGCCGAGGCAGTGGGGAGGTTCTCGGCATGAAACTTCGAACGAATGACGGGGTGCTGGTAGGTGTGCAAGGTCTAATTGCCATGGTCCAAGGCTTGCCAAAAGGGCATGCGTAGGGCTGCCTCCAAGTCACTGAATTTGTAGAGACATCGTAGAAGCCCTCGGGCTGTTCCAAAACCACACGGTTCCGGCACGGTATCCCGTGGCATGCAATGGGGTTATATAAGTCCCGACCTATACGTACCACGGTTGCCCATACCCGAGTACTATTGACTTTCGGCGCGAGAGATTTTAGATTTCGATGATCGCATTCATGGCGGGCGATAGCTCTTTTTCTGAGTTGGCGGCCGAATTTCACCGGCGCTTACGTCTTGCGGGCTTGGCTGCGGCAGAGCCGTTCCCCTTGCGCAATGCAACTAGCCACCCAGGCGGTGCGCCGGGAGAGGAAAAGAAGCCCGGAAGCTGCCTGTTGGGTCAAGGGGTGAACGCCCCGGGAGGAAAACAATGGTCAGGACTTCCCTTCGCCGTTCGTTGGTCGTCATTCTGGCTGCGTGCACATTGGCCGCATTGCCAGCCGCCATCCTGGCGAATCATTCCTGGGGCGGTTATCACTGGGCACGCACGAGCAACCCATTCACTCTGAAGCTCGGTGATAACGTGTCGTCCGCCTGGGATAGTTATCTCGCTACCACGTCGTCTGATTGGAGCGTGTCTACCGAGCTGGACACGACGATCGTGGCGGGTCAGGCGAATCCAAAGAACTGCCGGCCCACCAGCGGACGAGTGGAGGCCTGCAATTCGACGTACGGCAACAACGGCTGGCTCGGGTTGGCTCAGATCTGGATCAGTGGCAAGCACATTACGCAGGGCATCGTCAAGGTCAACGACACGTACTTCAACACTTCGACGTACGATACCCCTGGGTGGAGACACCTCGTGATGTGCCAGGAGGTCGGCCATACCCTTGGCCTCGACCACCAAGACACAAACTTCAATAACACGAACCTCGGCACGTGCATGGATTACACGAGCAACCCGTATGGGCCGCCAGACAACGAGCATCCGAACCAGCACGACTATGACGAACTGGTGACGATCTACACGCACCTCGACAGCACGACCACGGTTGGCAGCGCGGCCGCCACAGGGCATATGCCACCTGCGATGGGCCAGATCGAGTTCGAGACGCCGGCCCAGTGGGGCAAGCTCATCCGGGGATCGCGTGAAAGCGGCGCATCGGTCCACGAGCTCGACTTCGGCGGCGGGCACAAGGTGTTTACGTTCGTCATTTGGGCGAGGCAGGCCGGTCAGTAGCTGACTTTTCTCTCGAGCTCGCTCGAGCCCTCATCGCCAAGGGATGGTTCTTAACGGGGCAAGGAATGTACCTCGCCCTACCTGTGCTGCCGCGTCGAATGTTCACCCGCGAACGAATCATAAGTTCCCACGCGCGTAGTAGATCCTAGAAGCAAGCACAGCGCAGTGTAGTGAATACCTGCTTCTGCTGCCCTGCTGTTTGTGTTTGGCCAACCGCACTCGTTGGCTGGCTAGACCTAGCCTAGGGTGGGCTCGTTCGTCGAAAGGGTTTCCTCTGGTCGCGCGTCCGGATAGCTTGGTCTAAGGACATATTCCTCAGGCACATGGGGTTGTGCCGGAATCCCCTGCAAAGCATTTTGAGCGGGCGATGAGTGTTTCGAGGACGCAAGGCTTACGACGATTCTTGGCCTATCGCGACTCTGCGCGATCTGGAGGCTGGTGTTAGACTAAAACGTTGTTGAAAAACAGGAGCGCTTTCATTTCGAGCAGACCACGCGAAGCATGCGAAGTCGAGAAATCTCTGCGAGACCGACCTGAATCCATGAGGGATTCCTCGGGCTGCAAGAACCGCAGCCCTCGGAATGACGGCCAATACATTTTTTCAACAAACTGCTAGAACGCTCTCATGGGTTCCCGATATTGCGAAGTCGCGCTGGCGGTGCCGCTGCGGCACCCGTTTACGTACGCGATCCCTGAGGCGCTGGCCGAGGTGGTCACGCCCGGAAGCCGCGTCGTGGTGCCGTTCCGAAACCGGGCGATGGTTGGTGTGGTGCTCGAGCTGACCGAGCGCAGGCCTGAAGCGAAGCAGATCAGAGGAATCGCAGAGGTTGGACGCAGGCCCGCAGAAGAGAAGATCAAAGAGGTCGCTGAGATTCTGGATCCACTTCCGGCGCTGCCGCCGCGCCTGATCGAGCTGGGCCGCTGGGTGTCGAGCTATTACTTGGCGCCAATTGGTGAAGTTTTCCGTGCCATGCTGCCGCCCGTAATCGAAGTGCGGCACGATCGCGAGTTGTCGCTCACGCCGCCCGGACGGGACTATCTGGCGGAACTTGCCTCACTCGGCAATCGCAGCGAGTCCCAAGTCACCGAGCAAGCTCTGCTTGAACTGATCGAGGTGGAGGGTAGGCCGATCCGATGGAGGCGAGCGGGGAAGCTCCCTGGCGGGCAAGCTGCTGCCGCGCGGTTGCTGCGCCGCGGGCAGCTCGAGGCGCGCGAGGTGACCCGGCACCGGAAGGAGCGGATGCAGAAGATCGCGGCGTGGAATCCGGACGCGCCGCCCGAACTGCCTTTTGAGACGCCGAAGGGGAAAAGAGCCGCAGCCGCGCAGCAGGCTTTCGAGCGGATTCGCCGCGTGCTGACCAGTGAGCGCGGGCCGCTGCCCGTGCGGTTGCTCGTCGAACAAGCGGGCGTGACGCACGCGGTGGTCGAGCGACTCACCAAGCAGGGCAAGCTCAAGGTGTGGGAAGAGGCACTGGCCGTCGAAGAAGACCTCTTCGAGGCGGATTTCACTCCTCCGGCCAACGTGCTCAACCAAGAGCAGCAGCGCGCGTTGGACGAAATCCATGGCTGGCTGGATGCCGGCGCGTTCACCGTCGGGCTGCTCTACGGCGTCACGGGCAGCGGCAAGACGGAGGTGTACCTGCGCGCGGTCGAGCGGGCGCTGGCCCGCGGACGCGCGGCGCTCGTGCTGGTGCCGGAGATCGCGCTGACGCTGTGGATTGGCCGGCTTTGCCGCGCCTTGTTCGGGGAAGGAGTAGCGGTATTGCATAGCGGCCTGCCCGACGCTGAGCGGGCGCGCGAGTGGTGGCGCGTGCGGCGCGGCGACGCGCGCGTGGTAGTGGGCACGCGCTCGGCCGTGTTTGCGCCGCTCGAAAACCTGGGCCTGGTGATCGTGGACGAAGAACAGGAGTCCAGCTACAAGCAAGAGGAGACGCCGCGCTACAACGGGCGCGACACGGCCATCGTGCGCGCCAAACTGGAAAACGCGGCCGCGGTGCTGAGTTCAGCCACGCCGTCTCTGGAAAGTTTTCACCACGCGCGCTCGGGCAAGTACCGCCTGCTGCAGCTCGAGACGCGCGTGGAGAATCGCCCGCTGGCCGACGTCGAAGTGGTGGACCTGCGCGAGGATTTCCGCCAGACCCATCGGGCCGCGCCGCTTTCGGGAAAACTGCGCGTCGCGATTGCCGAGCGGCTTGAGGCGGGAACGCAGGCCCTGGTGCTCATCAACCGCCGCGGCTATTCCTGGTTTGTGCTCTGCCGGAGCTGCGGCGCCGCGGTGCAGTGCGAGAATTGCAGCATCTCGCTCACCTATCACAAGCGGCGCGACCGCCTGGTCTGCCACTACTGCGGCTACTCCCGTCCCGTGCCCAAGTCCTGCCCGAAGTGCGAATCCGAGTATGTCCATTTTGTCGGTGAGGGCGCCGAGCAGGTGGAGGAGCGGCTGCGCGAGCTGTTTCCTCAGGCGCGTATCCGGCGGCTGGACCGCGACACGGCGCGCACCAAGCGGGAATATCAGCAAGTGCTCGGGGCATTTGCCGCGGGCAAACTCGACATCCTGGTGGGCACGCAGATGGTGGCCAAAGGGCACGACTTCCAGCGCGTCACGCTAGTGGGCGTGGTCGGTGCGGACACCTCGCTGGCCCTGCCCGACTTCCGCGCCTCCGAGCGCAGCTTTCAATTGCTCACCCAGGTTGCTGGGCGAGCAGGGCGGGGCGAGCTGCCGGGTACCGTGCTCGTGGAGACGTATTATCCCGAGCATTACGCCATCCAGAACGCGGCGCGGCAGGACTACGTCTCCTTTTATGAAAAAGAACTTCACTTTCGTCGGCTGATGCACTACCCGCCGTTTACAGCGCTGGCCAACGTGATTGTGCGCGACCGCAAGGAAGAAAACGCCATTCACTGGTCTCGCCAGCTTGCTGGGTTTTTCGCGCCGCGGGAATCGCAGGGCATCAAGGTGCTGGGGCCGGCCGCGGCGCCGCTGGCGCGCTTGAAGCGGGAGTACCGCTTCCAGTTTCTGCTCAAGGGGCCCAGGCGCGCGCAGCTCACGCGGCTGCTCACAGACTGTCTTAGCTTTTGCGCCCAGACACAAATCCCCGAAAGCGCGGTGATCGTGGACATGGACCCGCTCAGCCTGTTCTAGGCCGGGTCGCGCGGCGCCGCGGGCAACGCGCGGGTTACGCTCGGAGGCTTACCAGGGATTGTTCACCGGCCAGGGCGTGAAGCAGAGCAGAAAAATCAACAGGGCGACAGCGGCCCAGACGCGCCGCTTGGGGTCGAGCGGCTCCCAGCGATTCAGCAGCGGCGGGTGGCGGAATCCCAGCAGCAACAGGATCAGTCCCCACGGATACCAGCCCACCCAGGTTAAGGAACCCAGCAGAAAAAGCAGGAACGCCACAAGCAGCGTGACCCGGCGATGCAATTCGCTGGCCAGCGCGTACAGGATGTGCCCGCCATCGAGCTGGCCAGCGGGCAGCAGATTGATCGCAGTGGCAAACAATCCGACCCAGGCGGCGCGGCCCACCGGGTGCAGCAGGATGTCGGCGGGCGAAACGCCCGGGCGCAACCAGGCCATCAGCAGCCGCGAGAGCAGCGGATCGCCGAAGACCACGGGCGTGCTGGCCTGCGCGGCCGGCACTACCTTGGAATAGGCGATGGCCACCGCCAGCGCCGGCACGGCCAGCAGAAAACCAACCACCGGCCCGGCCAGGCCGACGTCAAACAGCGCCTTGCGGTTGACGATCGGCGAGCGGATGCGGATGAACGCGCCCAGCGTGCCGATTAGTGTGGGCGCAGGAAGGAAATAGGGATAGCTGGCCGAGAGCGAATAGTAGCGGCAGGCGAAGTAGTGTCCCAGTTCGTGCGCCAGCAGGATGCCGATCAGGGTAAACGAAAACGGGACACCAGCCAGCAGGAGTTTCGGCGTGCTCAGGATGGCGAAGTAGGCCTCGAAGAAGTCGTCGAAGGTCGGCGCTTCGCCGCGGGCGAAGTCCCGGGCGAAGATCGCCCCCACGGCCAGGGTGGAAAACAGCGTCAACACAAACAGAGCCAGCGCCACGGCCAGCCAGCGCCGCTGAGGAGCCGGGCGCCCCGGCTGGATGGTTTCCGGGGCCACTCGCGGCGGAGGCAGCTCGCCGGGGAAGACATACACCGGAGGGCGACCGTTTTCGTTCCCGCTGGTCATGAAGATTCAGATGCGCGACCGCTCTCGGGGGACACTCTGCGGTTTCGGGGAAAGGGCGGCCCGGCGCGCGCGGGCCTCCCGCGCTGCGGGACTACAGCGATTGCAGCTCCTTGCCGGGCTTGAAGCGCACTGCCTTGCCCGGCGGGATGCTGACCTCTTCGCCGGTGCGGGGGTTGCGGCCGATGCCGGTCTTGCGGGGCTTGACGTTGAATACACCGAAGCGGCGCAGCTCGATGCGTTGGCCGCGCCCCAGGGCGTTTTTCATGGCCTCAAAGACAGTCTCCACGGCCTGTTCGGCCTTGGTCCGGGTGACTCCGGTGCGGCTGACCACAGCGTTGACGATGTCGAGCTTAATCACGCGCGCCTCCCGCCCTAAAAGGAAGCCTATGCTAGACATGCAGGTGCGGGTTGTCAAGCAGCGTGCGCTGTACTACACTGCGCTGCTTTCTTCATCCGCAACATTCCTTTCTTTCTCCCCGGAGGCCCCGATGACGGTCAAGCCCGACCGCTGGATTCGCAAGATGGCGCTCGAGCACAGGATGATCGAACCGTTTGCAGACCGCCAGGTGCGCGACGGCGTGATCAGTTATGGCCTGTCGTCCTACGGCTACGACATCCGCGTGGCCGACGAATTCCGCATCTTCACCAACGTCAACTCCACGATCGTGGACCCCAAGCACTTCGACGCGCGGTCGTTTGTCGAGTTCAAAGGCCCCGTGTGCATCATCCAACCGAACTCGTTCGCTCTGGGACGCTCGGTCGAGTATTTCCGCATCCCGCGGAATGTCCTGACGATTTGCGTGGGGAAGTCCACCTACGCGCGCTGTGGGATCATCGTCAACGTGACGCCGTTCGAGCCCGAGTGGGAGGGCTTCGTCACGCTCGAAATCAGCAATACCACGCCGCTGCCTGCGAAAATTTATGCCAATGAAGGGCTCTGCCAGGTCGTTTTCTTCCTCTCCGACGAGGATTGCGAGGTTTCCTACAAGGACAAGAAGGGGAAATACCAGGCCCAGCAGGGCATCGTCCTCCCGCGGCTGTAACCAGCCGGCAGCGATCAGCGGTCAGGCTTCAGCTCTCTGCTTTTCCGCAACATTACCAGGCTTGTAGGGGTGCTGCTTGCCGCGCCCGCGGGCCACGGCCGCCAGCAGATGGTCGCGCAGCAAGCTGGCCAGCCGCTCGATGAATGAGCCGGTGCAGGCAAGATCTGCGCGGCGTGGTGGCTAGGAGACCGCGCGCTGTTCAACTCATTTTCAGGCGGCTGGGCTGCCCGCCAATATACGGCTGGGTTTTTGGTTGTGGGTCACTTTTCCGGATAGCCGACTTTACGTCCAGTGGTCTATCTCAACGTGGACCTTTTCGATCAAGCCGCAAGGTGCCGGAACAAACCACAAAACGCCGAACGCCGCCAGGTATTTGAGATCAAGGGCTTTCCAGTTGCTTCCTAACAGCGCTGTCAAGCGCGGCACTGAAGCAATCAACAAAATCGATAGCCTCGCGGAGCTGGGACTCTGTAACGGTAATCTCCTCGTCCCCGCCATGAGCTAAATGGTTGCGCCATCTCCAAAGCTCTTTAAGCCGTGTGCGCGCGCGGTCACCAGTTGCCCGAGCCCCTTTCGTCCCGAGCAGCTTGGCGAGAGAGGTGTTTCCACCCACCCCATCCCACCAACCAGCCACATCCACGTTTTCCAATGCCTTCTCGATTACACCTGGACTTGCTCCTGTGACAGTTGCAGAGAAGGCTTGGGCATTCAGACTGTTTCGCACCGGATTGATTGGACACTGAACTGAGTGTATTCATGCAGCCGCTCCGAGCGCAAGAAGTTGCTGCCGCGCCTGCGCTGGTGTGAGGTAGCCCAAGCGCTGGACG
>JACQDH010000191.1 GCA_016201215.1 Acidobacteriota bacterium
GGCATCGGCGGCGGCGTGCTGCTGGTGCCGCTGCTGGTGCTGCTATTCGGTTTTGAGCAGCACCGGGCCCAGGGCACCAGCCTGATGGCGCTGGTGCTACCAACCGGCCTGCTCGCCTTCATCAATTACGCCCACGCCAGCCAGGTCAGCTGGAAAGTGGGCCTGCTGTTGATGCCCGGCGTGTTTCTCGGCGGCCTCGCAGGCAGCCGGCTGGCGCAGAAGCTGACACCGCGACGGATGCGCCGCTTGTTTGCTGCCTTCCTGTTCGCGCTCGGCGCTTGGCAGGCCATTTCCTCCTGGGCCTGGTAGGCGCACGGCACAAACGTGGCCAGTCTCGACCTCCGCCCTCGCTCTTACTAGGGAGTGAGGAGTTATTTACCTAGGAACGCAAAGAAAAGAGCCAGGGTTGGACGCTGGACGCGGATCAGGTGGGACGGCGTGAAGGGCTCAGCGCCCTGATAGGGGCTGCAGGGACCGGGGAGACGTGGCGGTCGTTAGACTCAGGCTAATCCGCCGGGGAGGGTGAATACTCTGGAACGATTTCCTTCAGTTTGGCGCGAATGGGTGCGGGGCCGTTCAGGGTCGTCGAGGCTGTCAACTCTTCGAGCCGGCCCATGAGCAGGGGGCTGCCTGTTCTAACCGGCCGCGGTCCCGCTTAATCTCCCTTGCTGGCCGGATGCGCGCGCTGGTCCAGCCACCTCGCCACGCTGTTCGGATCGGTTAGCTCACCGCGCAAGAGCGCCAGCAAGAGATCGTGTAGCAGAAGGGTCTCGAACGGACGGGCGTAGTAGAGAGGCTCTTTGTGCCGGGCTAGTTTCAATATCAATGGAACCCGAGGATCTGTTTTGCCGTCGAGATTCGCCGACCAACGCCACGAGTGGTCAGAGGTGAGCAGGATGGTGGTCTGATCCCAGAGGCCGGAAGCTTCCATGGCGCGACGAAGTTGGCCCACCGTGCGATCGACCAAGGCCAAATTGTCGAGGTACCAGTCCCGGTTGTGCGAAACAAAGCGGAACCGCCCCGCGCGACGGTCATAGATAGCCGGGGCATGCGGGATTGGCCAGTGAACCAAGACCAGGTCCAGTTCGGGATCGTTGGCCACAATCTGGGCATGCTCTAGGATACTAAAGTAGGCAAAAATGTGATCCCGCTTAGCCTCCCATGGTAAGGAGTAGCAGATTTGACGCCACATGGCTGCGGTCAAGGATTGCCCGCTCGCCGGAGCATCGCTGGGCTGCCAGAAGCAGCTGGTAAATGCCGCGGGGATAACCCGGCAGTAAGGAAGGTACCAACCGACTAGAGCGGTGCGAAATCCAGCCTGGCGCGCTTCCGAAAACACGTTGTCCTGGCTGCTCCAATCCACCTCTTGCGTTCCGCCCGCAAACGTAACCACCATCTGGTTTCTTCCCGCGAGTCGGCTCGCCGTCACCGGCTTGCCAGTCATGAGCGCGGGCATGGAGACAACAGTTGTGGCCGCGGGCGGATAGGCCTCGCTCGCGGAGAGGGCTTCGTTGTGCAGGCGATCGATTTCTGGAAGCCTCAGCGAGGTCGGTCGCTCGCTGAAAGTCAGGCGCTGATCCATCTCATCGAACAAAAGCCAGAGGACCCGGGTTGTCGGCTTGCGTGCGGAAGAGGGCAGAGGAGCCCTGCGATCGGCAAGCGAGGACGGAAAGCTGGAACTGACCGCTCGCCAGCCAGCCTGCGAGAACGTGAGCACAACCAAGGGAAACGATCCCAGGCAGATGACCTCGGTGATGGCGAGGATCTTCCGGTGCCATCGTCGAATCCAATACGCCAGGATCACAGCCGAGACCGCCCCCAGCAGGATCTGGGCCTGACCCCACGCCACCGACGGGCTGCTGCCATAGTCGTCCAGATAGTGCTCGCGGAAGTAGTTCAGTGGAATCAACAGCACGACTAGCGGCGCGTACCGCGAGGCGATCTGAACCAGGGCACTGGCCGATCGCCGGCCCAGATCCAGAATGAGGAAGAACATCGTCCCCACCAGCAACACATTGAGAATGGCAGCCAAGTAATCCGCTGAGGAATAGGCAGGCACAACTGCGCGGCTGGTGAAGAGGAGCCGGCGCCATACCTCCGGGAAGCAAAGATTGGCGATCGAGACTGACAAGATCAGATCTCTCTGCCGTTCTCGCTTCAATTCTTCTTCTCCCACAAGTAAAGCCAGCGGGTCGGGTGGCTCAGTGGCTGGCAGCGGACCAAGTCGAAGTGTCGTCGGCAGGCTGTTTCAAAAACATCCCGGTTGAGTTTCTGGTACAGGGCGTCCCGCCCTCGAGCGAGCCGGCGGAACATCGCATCCTCCGGACTGATGAATTCAATCGCCAGAAACCGAGTGGTGAGATCGGCAGCTAGAGCGATGATCTCAGGCAGGGGAACGCGCTCGGTGACCAGCAAGTGGTGCATCAGGGCGAACAGGAACACGGCATCAAAACCGCCCTGGGCGCGCTCGAGGAAGGCCGGGCATTCCTGATTGCGCCAGCCCACCGCCGGGCTGGGTCGGGCCAGGTTGACCACCAACGGCAGGATGTCCAAGGCCTGGGCGCGGGCCGTACGCCACAATTCCCCGACCACAACTGGATCGGAATCGATGGCGACGACGCGGGCGCCATGCCGGGCGGCAACAGCGCTGAAGTAGCCGGTGTTGCAGCCCGCGTCCAGGACGTTTCGGGGTTGGAACTCCTCCACCAGATTCTCGACGAAGGCGCGCTTGGCGTTGAAATCCTCTGCGGAAAGGTGCTGGCTCGCCGTCAAGTACTCTGACCAGTAGGATCTCCTTGCTTTCCCAGGGGCGAGCCGGTTCAATTTCCGGCGCAGGCCTCGGAGAATGAACTGCAAAGCGAAACGCGCCTGGTGCCGATTGCGGAGTTCCTTCGGCCGGTAGAGGCTCGGGCTAGCGGCGATCCGCTGGCGCCCGGCCCAAGTGGGAAGCGAAGCCAGCGTCAGAAAGGGCGGCAGTAATCTCCGAAGCGGCCCGCACATGCGGTACACCTCTTCTGGCTCGAAACCCTCGCGGCGCGTGGTGAAGATGTGCTCCAAGGAGATTCCAAAACTCCGGTTGACCAGCAGAGGAAGCAGGAAGGTACGCACGAACTGCGCGTAGGGCAACCAGACTGGGTCGCCGGGCGCCCGTCTTTCTACTGAGAGGATGTCAACAAATACGGGTTGGGGGCCGCGGAACACAACATTGTAGGGCGTCGCGTCCTTCAGGCCGATCCGTTCGTCCAGCAAGCCCTCGGCTAGATCCAAAGTCAAGCTACCCGCCGCGTGTAACATTTCTGCCGGCCATTCCCAGGGAAAGCTGGGAAAGGGGATTCGTTCATGACCGACAGCAACCGCGCCGTCCAGTTCGTCCAAGAGATCCCGTCCTCTGGCATCGTCGAGCACGGCCCGAGCCTCGTCGGAGTCGAGAAGACGTGTGGACACCAGGTGTCCCAGCTCCACAAATCGCTGGGCCTCAGAGGAAGCCAGAAGAGCCTCAAGATCCGGCAACCAGGATCTGGCCACCAGGCGAATCAATTGCCCGTCGACGACAAACAAGCGCCCGGCAGGATCCCGAAAGGAAGCGATCGGAAGGTGCTGAACACCAACCCTACCCAGGTTCTTTGTCGTCAGCTCTTGGCGGAATTTGATCGCCGTTTCTGCTCCGCATCCAGCGAATCAGTCTGTGAAGATAGAATAGGCCGCTGGCAAAACAGGCAAGCGCGAGCTGCCAAACCAAGGCACCGGATCCCGGGTCGGCGTAGGCAAAGGCTGGAGGTGCAATCACGAGCAGTAGAACTGTACTCGTCAGGATACGGATCGAGCCACGACCACGGGTTAGGGAGTTACTAAGGCCACTGCCTGGATACATCTCCAAACGTCTCCTCCGGGTCGTCTCGGCTAGGACGTGAGGCAGTGCGTCGCTAGGCAGCCGGGAACCTTCTCCGGTTTCGTCCGTGCCCCGTTTCGAGCGTGTGGTTCCAGGCATTGTTTGGACTGGCCGTCTAGTGAGCGTCCCGGCACATTACGCACCATGATTCGATATCTTGGTTAGAAGCGATCCTCTTGGGAATGGTCAACTTAAATCTAGTCCCCGAGCCACGGGCACCGGCAAACTCCCACTTTGGGAGGACCTGCCGTGTTGCGGGGACTTCGGAAATTGGGCGCCCGCGCCTCGGGCGGCGGCGCCACCCGGCCGCTCCTTGCCGGCGGTACTGTTGCGCCCAACGGTGCACGGCCTGTCGGGTCACGCACAACGAGCGGGCGATGGCCGCCAACCGCGCTGCCTGCTACGCGCGGACGGACTCCCACTTCATTTCCGCCGCCTTCAGTTTCGGGTGGGAAACCAGCAGGTGCCACACCAGCGCCTGGAAAGACTCGGTGTGGGGAGTTACCGTCGCGGGGTTGACGATCGGGATGAGCACGCAGGCGTCCGCCATCTTGGCGGTGTAGCCACCATCGCGACCCACCACGCCGCAGATGGTTGCGCCCACCTCGCGGGCATAGTCGAGCGCGCGGACCAGGTTGGCGCTGATGTTCTTCTCAGCGTCGCCACCGCCCACGGAGAAAATGAAGACCATGTCCTTCGAGCTGAGGCGGCTGGCACGAAGCCAGTTGGCGTAGGCCGTCTCCCAGCCTTCGTCGTTCACCCGGGCGCTCAGTTCGGAGGCGTTGTCGGTGGGGGTATAAGCCTCAATCCGCGCGATCTTCCGAAAGTCGCAAGCCGCGTGCGAGGCGTGTCCTGCGCCACCGCCGACGCCCAGCAGGAAGAGCCGGCCGCCACGCTCGCGGAGCTCCAGCAGCAAACCAAGCATGCGCTGGATGGCCTGCTGGTCCAGTGCGCGCAGAATCCGGCCTGCTTCCTCGACGTATTGTGGGATGTAATCCATTTCACTGCTCTCGACGCCGGGTGGGCAGCGGCGAGTCAGTAGCTGGTGGAATCGCTCCGCGCCGTGGGCACCGCCGCCGAACGGCTCATGACTTCACACTGGATCATTTTAACGGCTTCCCACAGATCTTTTGCGACCAAGGCGGGGCGCACGTTGGGAGCTTCGGTAAACTGGCAGATTTCACACTTCCAGCGGCCCACAAAAATGGTCCGGCAGCCCGCGCGCACTCCCGCCAGCAGGTCGGGGATGCCGTCTCCAATCAGGTAGCATTCCTCGAGCGAAACCCGCAGATCCGCTGCCGCCTGCTCGAGCAGGCCAATCTCAGGTTTGCGGCAGCGGCAGCACCGCCGCCACTCCGGAAGCTTGGCCTCGGGGTGATGCAGACAGTAGTAGATCCCGTCCAAATGCCCCCCAGCACTTCGGATGGCCGTCACCATTGCATCGTTGAACTGCCACAAAGTTTCCAGCGCGAAGTCGCCCTTCGCAATGCCCGGCTGATTCGACACCACCGCAACGCCTAGGCCAAGATCGTTCAGCAAGCGAATCGCTTCCGGGACGCGCGGCAGCAACTCGAACTGCGAAAGCTTGAGCGGTGCGTTAATTACACCCGCTTCTTGGTAATAGACGAGCGAATTGATCACGCCATCGCGATCCAGCAGAACGGCTTTCATAGGATCTGCCCGCTGTGACCGGACTTGCCGCGCCGGCCAGGATCAGCGGAAGGAAGGGGTACGCTAGCTGGTGTGCTTGGCAACGAGCGCCATCCCATTCTCGACGTGGTTCTGCCGCTGGATGTGCGCCAGCCGCCCATCGCGCGACACCACATCGAAGATGACCTTGCTGCCCTCGAAGTCCAGGCGGAAGTTCAGCTCCCGCAGACCCGCCGAGCGCATGGCCTCGCGCAACTGGGCCTTCTTTTCCTCACAGTAGAGCATGAGGAACCCTCCGCCGCCTGCACCGGAGATCTTTCCGCCAATCGTGCCATTGCGCCGCGCCAGCTCATACCAGGCATCAATCTGGCAGTTGGTGATTCCCTCAGAGAGGCGCTTCTTCGACTGCCAGTGCACGTCGAGCAATTCGCCGAAGCGGTGCAGATTGCCCTTGGAAATGGCGCTGCAGATCTCCATCCCGATGTCCTTGATCTCGCGCAGGCTGGCCACGACGGTGCAGTCCTTTCGTTTGGTCGCGGCATCCTGTGTTTGGAGAATGGAGGTCGCATCCCGCATATCGTGTGTGTAGAAGATCAGGATGTTGTGCTCAAGGGCTTCGAGCACGTCTACGCTCAGGTCCAGCCGGGTGACATTCACCTTGCCCTCCCGCGCGATATCGAGCACCGTGAGGCCGCCGAACGCGGCCATATACTGGTCTTGCTTCCCGATGGGCTTCTTCAATACCTCCAGCTCGATGTGGCAGGCCTCTTCGGCCAGGGTTTGCGGGCTGGCCTGGTTCTGCAGCAGCGTGTGCATCGCGTTCAACAGCCCCACCAGATAGGAGCTCGAAGACCCCAAGCCTGTACCGGCCGGAATGTCGGCGATCGAAACGATCTCGATCCCGGTCGTGACTCCGAAATAGCGAAGGGCCTCTCGCGCCAGCGTGTGCTGCACTTCGTCCGCGTGATTCACGATTTCGGACTTGGTGTATCGCACACGGACCTTGTCGTCGACGATCGGAGTGTTCACGTTCAGAAACATGTACTTGTCGATGGCGGCGGCGAGGATGAAGCCGCCGTGCTCGGAGTAGAACGAAGGCAGGTCTGTTCCGCCTCCGCCCAAGGTGACGCGGAATGGTGTCCTCGTGATGATCATGGGTGTCTCTCGGTGTGAAATTACAGTTTAGGTATGGTGATCCAGGCTCGCTGCTGCGAACTCAGGTAGGCTGCTTCGACCATTTGTTGCGCGCGCAGACCGTCGTGGCCGCTTCCCGACGGCTCGCGGTCAGCCTGGATGGCGGAAACCATTTCTCGCCACTCGACTTCCCAGGAGTCATCGGCAGCCGCGAACTCGAACACCTGTTCCGCCGGGCGGCTGTGGTCCGGTTTGCGCTGCCCCCAGGCGAGGCGTTGAGGGCCATAATGGCCATCGCGCCCCTCCAATTGCAAATAGCCTTCGTGGCCGAAGATCTCGAGGTGGAAGAGGTTGCGCCATTGAGTCCAGCTCACGTGAACCTGCGCCTCCTGGCCAGCGAGTGTTTGCACCAGGCAGAAGCCATTGTCTTCCACCGTCGGAAAGCCCCAAAAAAATCGCCGCGTCTGGGCCAGGATTCGCGCAGGCTCGCCCAGCAGGTATCTCACGAGGTCGAAGATGTGGATCCCTTGTTCCAACAATACGCCGCCGCCCGAAAGATCAGCATCCGTGCACCATTCCGCCTCGTACCGGGGCCGGCCGCCGTGCCCATAGCGGCATCGCAAGAAGTAAAGCGGGCCCAGCGCCGCTGTGGAGAGCAACTCTTTCGCCTTCCGGACATGCGCCAGATGGCGATAATTGAAACCCGTCTTGAGAACCCGGCGGGCGCACTGTGCGACCTGGAGGATTCGGCGCGCTTCATCGACCGTGCGCGCTAGAGGCTTCTCACACAGCACATGTTTTCCGGCCTCCAGCGCTGCGACAGCGATCTCCGCATGGAATTTGGTGGGAGTGGATACGACGACCAGATCCACGTCTGGCCGCGTCACCGCTGCGCCCCAGTCAGACGTCGCGGCGGCTCCGGCCTCCCTGGCCAGCTCCTCTGCCCGAGAAACATCGGTATCCGCGACCACTGCGAGCCGGGTATCGGGCGAACGGCGGAGCACCCCGGCCCGGATGCGGCCGATGCGCCCTGCTCCTACCAAGGCAACTGAAAGCATCGGGTTAATCCAAGGGAATGCGCCGAAGTGTCCCTGCTTCCGACTGCATCACCCGTGGAATCAGCGACTCGATCCCCTCCCAATCGTCGTGGATGCTGCTGATCAAGCGTCCAGTCAGGCCATTGGAGCGCTCGGAGGCCAAGAACAGTGCCAAAGCGGCCGCGCGGGCAGCCGAAACGCCGCCGGTTTGATCCATCTGCTCGAGCTCCTCCCGTGCCTGGGGCCCGGCGTCAGATCCAGCCGCGCGCAGCTGCTCCCACATCCGGCTTCGAACCGGACCCGGAGCGATCGCGTTCACTCGGATCCCTGTTCCCCTGAGTTCTTCGGCAAGGCTTTCCGTGAATCGCACGACCGCGGCTTTGGCGGCGCTGTAGGCAGTGAAGAACGGCCGGGCGTAGGCGGCTCCACCGCCCGAGAAGTGGATGATCTTTCCGGTGCCCTGGTGGAGCATGATGGGAAGAACGGCGCGAACCAGATGGAAGCACCCGATCAGATTGGTCTCGATCGTGTCCGCCCACTCTTCCACGGGAAGGCGGTGCGTGGGGCCGACCGGCCCTAAGATCCCCGTGCAA
>JACQDH010000193.1 GCA_016201215.1 Acidobacteriota bacterium
CAGTACCGCGTGGACGGCGGGCCGCTGGCCAAGAAGCCTGATGGAACGGAGGTAATTGGCAACGCCGCTGGCGTCGCACGCGTGAAGTCGCTTTTCGACGTCTGGCAGAACGTGCCCACCTCGGCGATTGCCTTCAACAATGCAGGCTGCATCTTGGGAACAGCTCCCAACTGCGGTGATGTCCAGAACGTTGCGGACTTCAACGCAGCCGATGCTGCCTGCAACGCAGGGACGAACAGCCCCATTATCTTTGACGCCGACGGCAGCATCTTTGCCGGCTTGGGTTTTTCCAGCGGTGTGATTGGCTTTGCCGGACCGTGCAGCGCCAATCCCGCGACCGGGCACTTCGTCTCCGGAGAAGCCGCGCTAAATGGGCGCTGGCAGGATGAAATCTCTGCCAACGGGGAACTGACGGCGGAGCAGTTTGACGAAGCTTTCGCCCACGAATTCGGCCATTTTGCGGGTCTCGATCACTCACAGATCAACCAGGAAATTCTGTTTCAGCCGGGCGATGGCTGCTCTCTGGATGATCTTGCGGGTCTCCCGCTGATGTTTCCGTTCCTGCACTGCCAGGCCCGCGTCACAGCGGGTTTGTCAACCCTGGCGCCCGACGACATCGCCTGGATTTCGCGGCTCTACCCGGTGACCGCTCCCGCACCGGGGGGCAAAACGGTGACCAGTTCGGTGTATGCCACGATTAGCGGCACGGTTTTCTTTACCGACGGCGTGACCCAGGCGCAGGGCGTCAACGTCATCGCTCGGCTGGTGGGCAACCCGCGGCGCGTCGCGGTCTCGGTGGTCTCCGGCTACTTGTTCACGGGGAACTTGGGCCAGACCGTGACCTGCACCGATCCTGCCAACCCGACGCCTAGTACGTGTACGAATCGAGGGGGAAGCCCCTTTGGCTCGCGCGATCCGCGCATGATCGGCACTTATGACCTCCCCGTTCCAGTCCCGGCTGAAACGTCGACCTATACCATCCAAGTCGAGTCCATCAATCCGAATTTCACCACCGGTTCGAGTGTGGGTCCACTCGACCCGCCGATCCGCAATCCGGGGCAGGATGCCCAGCTGCCCAACACCATAACCATTGCCGCGGGGCAGAGCATCACCGGAACCGACATCGTGTTGCAGGGGACGCCTGCGCGCTTCGATTCGTTCGAAAGCGCGTGGCTGCTCTGGCGGGCACCTCTGGAGCTCTGGCTGCGCGACGAGAAGCGGCTGGTGGAGCAGATCGCCGGATGAAGCTGCATCCCAATCCCCGTGCCTGGCTGACCGCGTTGCTATCGAGCGCGGTCCTGCTCTTTGTGGCCGGCTGCGGCGGTGCCAGCAGCGCGCCTGGACCACTGCCTCCGCCCCCGCTGACGATCACGACCAGCTCGTTGCCCAACGCCGTTATTGGCCAACCGTACAACGCTACGCTGCAAGCCAGCGGTGGCACGCCTCCTTACACCTGGAGCTTGGCTGCTGGTACATTACCAACGGGCGTGACACTGAGCAGTTCGGGCGTGATCAGTGGGACGGTGGGCCCGGGCGGCAGCACGTCTCTTACCTTCCAGGTGCGGGATTCCGCCGGGGCGACCGCCTCGCGCTCGCTGACCATGACCTTAGTCAGCCCGCTCGTAGTCACGGTCAGCTCACTGCCGGACGGACTGGAGGGGCTTTTCTACTCGGCGACACTGACGGCCACCGGCGGCGTGACCCCGTACAGGTGGCAGATCACATCGTTGGCAACCCTGCCTGGCGGCTTGTCGATAAACGAGGCGACCGGGCAGCTCAGCGGAACACCTCTGCAGGACTTTACTGGCACCGTGAGCATTCTGGTAAATGACTCGAGCAACCCAGCCCAAATTGCGACTGCGGACCTGCCTCTTAAGATCATCGGAAAACTGAAAGTTACGACGAGCGGCCTGCCGAGTATCAAGCAAGGCGCTTCGTTCCAGGCCATCGTGGGCCTCCATGGCGGCACGCCACCGTTCATTTGGAGCCTGAGTGCGGGCGCGCTCCCTGCTGGGCTCGCACTCGACGCCAGCAGTGGCACGATTTCGGGCACGCCGAGCCTGGAAGGCTCATCGAACTTTACGCTTCGCGTGGTAGATTCGGGCACCGGGGCGTTTGCCCAATCCACCAGCCAGCCCCTGAGTCTGACGATCAAGGCCGCAGGAGCAATGGGCCGCAACGACCCCCCTACCCCTGCAACCGCAACGCCTCTCTCGAACGGCACTTACCGCGCCTCGATCAGCCCGTTTGTTGATCCGCCCACGGCCACCACGGCCAACCCGGACAGCGATTTCTACCAGGTCACTGCAAGCCCCGGCGCGATTGTCACGATCGAGATCACTGCGGATCGGCTGTTTCCGTTCAGTCCCCTTGATTCGGTGATCGAGATCGTGGCGGACGCCAGCCTCACTCGCCTCAACCTTTGCAGCCCGCCTTCGGCCCCGCAGGGCCCGTTCGTGCAGCCCTGTATGAACGACGACATGGATTCCTCCACGCTCGATTCCAAACTCTTCCTGAAGGTGCCCAGCTCGGCCGGCGGGCCGCTGACGTTTTTCGTCCACATGCTCGACTGGCGCGGCGACGCCCGTCCGGACCTCGTTTACGACATCTCTATTTCAGGCGCCAACTAGCCCAAAGCCTCGCGCGAAGATATTTGTCCCCTGGTCCGTTACTCCTTTTAGCGGCGCCTTGGCCGATTCCCGTTTTGGGGAGTGTTCCGGCCCGGCGCAGGTTGCGCGACCTTGGAACATTTTCAGTCATGCGCACGTGCCTGCATGTGCCCGCACCGGCGTAACCCCTTGATTCTATGCTCCCCTAAGCGGAGCTTCCCGTCCGGATTTGGCTGCTCGCGTGCCCTGGATAGGTGGGGTTCGCGGTAGGGCGAGGATGGCGCTGCCGCCGATCCGAGACGTTCTCCTGTTGGGGGTAGCACAATTGAGAAAGCCATTTGGCGATCATGTCGGGAGGACGCATGAACTCCTGCGCCGCGCGGCGCGGCTGAGACGCCTCGCCTGTGCTCTGCTGTTGGTGCCGCTGGCGGCCGCCGCCCAAACGCAGAAGCCCGCCCCCGACCTGGCCGAGACCAGCCTTGAGACCTTGATGAACCTGGAGGTCACCTCGGTCTCGAAGAGGCAGGAAAAACTCTCGCAAACCGCAGCGGCTATTTTTGTGATTACGCAGGAGGACATTCGCCGCTCGGGCGCCACGAGCATTCCGGAAGTCTTGCGCATTGTGCCAGGGCTGCAGGTGGCGCACATTGACGCGAACAAATGGGCCATCAGCTCACGCGGGTTCAACGGGCTGTTCGCCGACAAGATGCTGGTCCTGATTGATGGTCGGACCGTATTCACCCCGCTGTTCTCGGGGGTGTACTGGGACGTGCAGGACACGTTGCTGGAAGACATCGACAGGATTGAGGTCATTCGCGGCCCCGGAGGCACGCTCTGGGGCGCCAACGCCGTCAACGGGGTGATCAACGTCATCACCAAGAAGGCGAAAGATACGCAGGGCGGCCTGCTGACCTCGGGCGCCGGAAACCAGGAACGCGGCTTTGGCGCCGTGCGCTATGGCGGGAAGCTGAATGACCGTGGCTACTACCGGTTCTTCGCCAAGTATTTCAACCGGGATGCGTTTGCGAATTCCTCTGGGCAGAAAACTGTGGATAGCTGGAACGCCCTTCGTGGCGGTTTCCGAACCGATTGGAACCTAACGGGCCGCGACGCCCTGACCGTGCAGGGCGATTTCTACAATGGGAGTGCCGGCGGGACAGTGCATGGCGTGGTTTCTCTGTCTCCACCGATGGCCGGGTCCTTCAACGACCGCACCCACCTGGCGGGAGGGAACCTGCTGGGGCGCTGGAACCATGCCTTCTCGGACCGCTCCGACACGACGCTGCAACTCTACTACGACCGCACCGACCGCAGAGACGCACTCCTCGGCGCAGTCCGCCATACGATCGACCTCGACTTCGATCATCACCTCGCCATCGGCAACCGGCACGACATCCTGTGGGGATTCGGGTACCGGTTTTCCACCGATCAAACCACCGGCAGCCTGACCTTCTCTTTCAATCCGAGCAGCCGCGGTGACAATCTCTTCAGTGCTCATGTTCATGATGATATCGTGCTTCTCCCCGACCGGCTTCGACTGACGCTCGGCACAAAGCTTGAGCATAACAATTACAGCGGATTCGAGGTCCAACCAAACATCCGCCTGTTATGGACTCCGCATCCACACCATGCGGTCTGGGCGGCAGTTTCCCGCGCGGTGGAAACTCCCTCGCGCCTTGAGGCCAACGGCCGGATCAATGAGACCGTGTTCCTGAGCGCGGATGGGACGCCGACCCTGTCATCCCAGTTTGGCACTCCTCAGTTCCCAGCCGAAAGTGTCCTGGCCCAAGAACTCGGCTATCGCGCGCAACTCAGTAAGCGGCTCTCGTTGGATCTGGCCACCTTTTACAACATCTATCATAGCCTTCATACGGAAGAGCCAGGCGTTCCGTTTTTCGAAGGTAGCCCGCCGCCTCCGCACCTGGTCCTTCCGCACACTCGCCGGAACAAGATGTATGGGGAAACCCACGGCATCGAGATCGCGACGAACTGGAAGGTCACACACCGTTGGACCTTGAGCACCGGCTATACAACGCTCCAGATGCACCTGCACACCGACCCGTCAAGCATGGGTTCCTCCGCCGGGAAGGAAATCGAAGGGGAGAGCCCGAAACACCAGTTCCACCTTCGGTCCCAACTCAACCTGCCCCACAATCTGGAGTTCGATACCGCAATGTATCGCGTCACTCGCCTAGCCAATTTTTTGGAGACTCCTGGTTACACGCGGCTCGACAGCCGCCTGGGGTGGCGACCCATGGAATCCCTGGAGATCTCCGTCGTCCTGCAAAATCTGCAGGATGCTCGGCAGCTCGAATTTGGTTCCGTCGACAAGCACCAGCTTGCGGACGCAACGCTGGTCAAACGCAGCGTCTATGGGAAGGTCACGTGGCGCTTCTGAAGCGTACTCCCGGAGGGCGGATGGCGAGCGGTCTAGCCGTACGCCAACGCGGCGCTGTAAGGCCCGCCGGCCTACAGAGGCGGCGGGTGCCGGGCCGCACCGTCCTGGCACTAATTGTGGTCATCACGTTGGCCCTTCCCGGTGTCGCGCCGGCGGTCCGGGCTCAGTCCGAAACTCCCAGCGAGTATCAGGTCAAGGCCGCGTTTCTCTACAGCTTTGCGAGGTTCGTGGAATGGCCCGCCGACGCATTCGTCCATCCCCAGGCCCCGATCGTGCTCGGCATCGTGGGCGAGGACCCGTTCGGCTTTGCCCTGGACGGGATGGTCTTTGGAAAAACCGTCAACGGCCGGGGTTTCATGGTCAAGCGGTTGAAGATCGGGCCGGAGCTCCGCGGGTGTCACATCTTGTTCATCAGCTCCTCGGAGAAAAAAAATCTCGCTCACATCTTCGAGAGCCTCAAGGGGTCGAGCGTGCTAACGGTCGGGGAGACCGACCGGTTTGTCCAGTCCGGTGGTGCCATCCAGCTCCTCCTCCAAGACAACAAAGTGCGATTTGAGATCAACGTGGGTGCCGCCGCGCTGGCGCGGCTGAAGGTCAGTTCGAAGCTTCTGGCCCTGGCGCGCAGCGTGGTGGGCGAGCACGCGGGAGGAAAGATCTGATATGGACGCTTTTCATGGCCTTTCCATCCGCCGCAAACTGACGCTCATCCTTATGACCACCAGCAGCGTCGCGCTGCTGATGGCCGGTGTCGCCTTTGGTGCCTATGACCGGTATACCTTTCGGCACGCGAAAGTGCATGACCTGACCACCGTGGCTGATATCATCGGGTCCAACAGCACCGCCGCGCTAACCTTCAACGACCCTGCGGCGGCGCGGGAAATCCTGGCCGCGCTCGCGGCCAAGAAGCACATCACCTCCGCCTGTATCTACACGTCCGCCGGGTATGCGTTCGCTACCTATCTGCGTGGGCAACCGAACGCGACGTTCACGCCGCCGGCGGCCCAGGAGGACGGCAGCCGTTTCGTACACGAGCAACTCATTTTGTTCCGGAAGATTGTGCTCAACGGGGAAAAGATTGGCACGGTTTACCTCCAGTCGGACCTGGCAGACATGCAGGAACGCCTGAATCGGTACACCGCTGTGATTGCTTTCGTCATGCTGGGCTCCTTGTCGGTGGTTCTCCTGCTGGCGTCCCGCCTGCAGCGCGCGATCTCCGAGCCGATCCGAAGCCTGGCGTGGACCACCAAGATGGTCTCCATCGAAAAGAACTACTCCATTCGGGCCGTCAAGCAGAGCGACGACGAGCTGGGCCTGCTGATCGAAGGGTTTAATGGGATGCTCGCGCAGATCCAGAGCCGCGACGCCGCGCTTCTCAAGGCCCAGGATGAGTTGGAGGATCGTGTCCAGAAGCGCACCGAGGAATTGCAACGGGAAATTGCCGAACGCAAGCGGGTGGAAGAACGCCTCGCTCTCCTAGCACACGCGGTCGAGAGCAGCGCGGAATTGATCGCCATGGGCGATCTGGAGGGTCGGATCAATTTCGTGAATCGAGCTTTTCTCGAGGCCTACGGTGGTGAGGAGAAAGAGATCCTCCGTAAGCATCTGAGCGATCTTCTTTCCTCCAAAAACCCTGCGGGACTTTACGAGGAAATCCGGTTGCAGACGGAGTGCGGCGGCTGGAGGGGTGAGCTTCTCCACCTTCGGAAAAACGGCTCCGAATTCCCGGCTTTCCTGAGTACGGGACTCATCAAGGATAAGGAGGGCCGAGTCCTGGGTCAATTCGGTATTGCGCAGGACATCACCGAACGCAAGCGAGCGGAAGCCGAACTGAGCAAAGTCTCCAGCGCCGTGCAACAAACCGCGGACAGTGTGTTGATCACGAGTAACAGCGGCGTCATTGAATACGTCAACCCCGCCTTTGAGAAACTCACCGGCTATTCCAAAGAAGAGGTCCTCGGCAAGACGCCGCGGGTCCTCAAGTCCGGCGAACACGACGACGCGTTCTACCAGGGGCTGTGGAAAACGATTCTCTCTGGGAATATTTTCCGCGATGTGGTTATCAACAGAAAAAAGGGCGGAGACCTCTACCACGAAGAAAAGACCATCACGCCCGTCCGCGACAGCCAGGGGAGCATCACGCACTTCGTTGCTGCCGGGCGCGACATCACTGAGCGCAAGCGCGCCGAAAGAGCCCTGCAGCAAGCCGAGGAGAAATATCGCGGCATCTTTGAGGAGGCGATTGTCGGCATCTTCCAAACCACCGCCGACGGGCAGTACCTCAGCGTGAACCCCGCGATGGCGCACATGTATGGCTACGACTCGCCGGAGGAACTGATGACGAGCCGAACCGACATTGGGCGCCAGTGCTATGTGGATCCCGGTCGCCGCGAAGAATTCAAGCGTGTGATGGAAGAGCAAGGAGTTGTGGAGAACTTTGAGTATGAGGTCTATCGCAAGGACGGCAGCAAGGCCTGGTGGTCGGAAAACGCCCGGGCCATCTGGGATGCCAATGGCGCGATACTCTACTACATCGGCACCGTCGAAGACTTCACCGAGCGTAGGCGCGCCGAGCACGAATTGCATAAGGCTAAGGAGGCTGCTGAGGCGGCGAGCCGCGCCAAGAGCGAGTTTCTGGCCAACATGAGCCACGAAATCCGCACGCCGATGAACGGCATCCTGGGCATGACCGAGCTGGCGCTGGACACCGAACTCACCCCGGAGCAGCAGGAATACCTGACCACGGTGAAGACCTCCGCCGATCACCTGCTACGCGTCATCAACGACATTCTGGACTTCTCCAAGATCGAAGCCGGAAAGCTGGACTTGGAACTGGTGGAGTTCCCGTTGCGGGACACGCTGGGCGAAACGCTGAAGACCCTGGCTGTGCGCGCGCACAGGAAAGGCGTGGAGCTATCTTGCTGGGTGACTGGCGACGTCCCCGACGCCCTGGTGGGTGATCCGGGGCGGCTGCGGCAGGTGTTGGTCAACCTGGTTGGGAACGCCATCAAGTTCACCGAGCGCGGCGAAGTTCTGGTGCGCGTCGAGCCCGATTCGCAGACGGACGGCGTGACCCTCCTGCACTTTGGGGTGAAAGATACAGGCATCGGCATCCCGCCCGAGAAACTTGCGCACATTTTCGAGCCCTTTGCCCAGGCGGATAGCTCCAGAACTCGGCGGTTCGGCGGCACGGGGCTCGGCCTCAGCATTTCCACACGGCTGGTGGAGATGATGGGCGGCCGCATCTGGGCCGAAAGCGAACCGGGTCACGGCACGACCTTCTACTTCACCGTCGCCTTCGGGCAGCCGGTGATTTCGGCGGCGCGGCCGCTTCCCCTGGAACCGGAATCTCTGGAGAACCTGCCCGTGCTGGTGGTGGACGATAACGCGACCAACCGCCGCATCCTCGAGGAGATGCTCACCAACTGGCGGATGGCCCCAGAGTTGGCCGAGGGCGCGCGAGCGGCTCTTGAGGCGATGGAGCGGGCTCGGAGCGCTGGCAGACCTTTTCCTCTGATCTTGCTGGATGCGCAGATGCCGGAGATGGACGGCTTCGCCTTGGCCGAGCAGATCCAGCGCAATCCGGGCCTCGCCGGAGCGACGATCATGATGCTGACCTCCGACCACAGAGATGGAGATGCGGCGCGCTGCTTGAAGTTGGGTATCGCCGCGTGCCTCACAAAACCTATCACCCAGTCGGAGCTGTTTGACGCCATCCTGCTGGCGCTGGGCAATCGTTCGCAAGCGCTCCAGCTCGCTCAGCCGACGGCTGTGACACCGTTGGGCCCCGCCGGGCGCGCCCTGCGCATCCTCCTGGCGGAAGACAATTCCGTCAACCGGAGGCTGGCCGTGCGGCTGCTCGAGAAGCGCGGGCATTCGGTGGTGGTGGTCAACAACGGCAGGGAGGCCCTGGAAGCTTTGGAGAGGGCGGGCTTCAGTGAGTTCGAAGTAGTGTTGATGGACGTGCAGATGCCGGAGATGGACGGAATGGAAGCGACCGCGGCGATCCGCACGCGCGAAAAAGCCCACGGAGCCCACGTGCCCATCATCGCTATGACCGCGCACGCCATGAAAGGCGATCGAGAAAAATGCCTGGAGGCCGGCATGGACGGATACGTTTCCAAACCCATTCGGGCCGTGGACCTGTTCGCGGCGATCGAGGAGCATGTGCCGGACCCTGCGGCAGCACCCGCGGCCGGCGAACCCTCGCCCGGCGAGGTGCTGGACCGCGATGCGCTCGTGGCGCGCGTCGAGGGCGACAAGGAGCTGTTGACGGAGATGGTCGAATTGTTTCTTCAGGACTCCCCGCGTCTAATTGCGGCGATTCGCGAAGCCGCCGCCCGGGGCGATGCCAAGTCTCTGGAGCGCTCCGCCCATACGCTGAAGGGTTCGGTGAGCAATTTCTGCGCTCCGGCGGCCACGGCAGCGGCTGTGAGACTTGAACAGATGGGCCGGGAGGGTGATCTGGCGCAGGCTGCAGAAGGCTGTGCCGCACTCGAGAAGGAAATCGCGCGCCTGAAGCCCCTGCTGGCAGAGCTCGGCCAGGAGGTCGCACGTTGAGAATTCTGATTGCCGAAGACGACCCTGTCTCGCGCCGGCTGCTCGAGAAGCTGCTGATCAAAAGCGGCTATGAAGTCGTCTCCACCGAGGATGGTGCGTCGGCCTGGGAATTGCTGCAAGCCCCGGACGCCCCGCGGCTGGCCCTGCTCGACTGGATGATGCCCGGGATGGACGGCGTGGACGTTTGCCGGGAAGCGCGCAAGCGCGTGGCCGGGCCCTACATCTACATGCTGCTGCTGACTGCGAAAGATGCCATGATCGATGTGATCGAGGGCCTCGAGTCCGGCGCCGATGACTATCTAACCAAGCCTTACAACGTCCAGGAACTCAAAGCGCGCTTGCGAGTCGGCAAACGCATCCTGGAGCTGGAGGACAACCTCGTGGCAGCGCGCGAAGTGCTGCAGTTCAAGGCCACCCACGATGCCCTGACCGGGCTGTGGAATCGCGCGGCCATCCTGGACCTGCTCCAGCGCGAAGTGCCCCGCGCACGACGCGAAAGAGGCTCAGTGGGCATCCTGCTGGGCGATTTGGACTACTTCAAATCCGTCAACGACACGCACGGTCATCTGGCCGGGGACGAGGTGTTGCGGGATGTGGCCGGGCGGCTGTCAAGTGCCGTGCGTGAGTATGACGTCATCGGCCGCTACGGCGGGGAGGAATTCCTGGTGGTGATGCCCGGCTGTGACCTCGCCACCACCCGGGAAAGAGCCGAACACCTTCGTGCCGCGGTCGGTAGCCAGCCGGTCCACTGTGCCGATCGGGTCATCCCGGTGACCATGAGTCTCGGCGCACTCGCCAGCATTGGCTGGGGCCCGGTGGATGTGGAGACACTGCTCTATGCCGTCGATGCGGCGCTCTACCGCGCGAAAGAGGCCGGCCGGAACCGCGTCGAACTCGCCCTGCCCGGTGAACGGCCCGCTGCGGCGCCTAAGCCGACGGGGGCTTCCGTCATTCTGGAGACAGGAAAGCTGTAACCGCAGGTTTCGTCCCGGCAACGGGATAGGCACGCAGCGGCCGCCGACGCAAAGGCTGAACGACGCGTGCTGCGCCCCCCGAGCCAATTCTCATCTGCTCGCCGCTTTGCCCTGCGAAGAAGCCGGCTGCTTTGTCGTGGCGCCCGGTGAACGGTAAAACGTCACCTTGCCCTCGGCAACGTTGCCCAGGTAGCGCCCGCCCGCAGTGAACTGCATCACCTTCTTGCCGGCGCGCGCCATCTCCGCCCAGCGCGATGGCGTCTCGGGGTTCTGCTCGATCCCGCGCAACGCCTCGCCGGCAAACTCAAAATCCACCTGGCGCAGGCGGCGGCGCGGCGTCCGGCGGACCGGATAGCGACGGCCCTCCAGCTCCACCAGGCTCGCGTTCTCCGCGAGTGCCTGGCGCCACACTGCCGCTAGAGCTTCTGCCAGCGTCATTCGGCTGCGGCGGTCTTTGCCGTGGCCCGGGCCATCTGCTCCATCATCTGCCGCATGGCCGCAGTCGAGCCGGGGGCGCGCTTCTCCCGCCAGGCATCCATTCGTTTGCACGTTTCTTCGAGGTTGGCGAAAACGTACGGGCTTTTGAACGCCGTGCGCCAGGCCGGCGCCAGCGCTCGGAGGCGTTCCCAGACAACCCAGATTTCACCCGTGGTCTCGAAGAAGAGTTCCTCATCCATCAGCCCGCGGTTGGCGATGCTGGCCACCATGTCCCAGTAGCTGATGACCATGCGGATGCTGGTGTTCTCCTCGCTCCCCTGCGGGTATTTCTTCAGCAGCTCGTCCGGTGAGGTGACGTTGAAATTCTCGAAGAACCAAGCGCGGGCTTGCCGCAGCCGCGGCTCCCGCCGCAGCTCGTAGAGCTTCAGCATCAGGTTGACCTGCTCGTGCGTCGGTTGTGACATGCGGTAGTGTCCCCCTTTTGTGGTTTTACCGGCTTCGCCGGGAATCCGATTCCGAGTATCGTTCGCTGCCCACCAGTTCCACGCGCTGCACGCCGCTCAGGCGGATCTGCTCCTGCTCAAACCGCGCCCCGATACGCCGGCGTAATTCCCGCGCCACGTCGTATTGCCGGTTGGGCGCTGTGCGCACCTGCATGCGCAGGGTCGTGCCCGCGAGCGCCAGCGCCTCGACCCCGAGCACGCGCGGCCCATCCACCAGCGCGGCCGACCAGGCCGGGTCGGTCCGCAGCTCGCTCGACACCTTCTCGAGCGCCGCGAGCGCCGCGTCCACCGCCTCCTCGGCGGCGATCTGCACGTCCACGAAGAGCTGCGACCAGTCGCGGCTCAGGTTCGCCACCTGGCGGATTTCGCCGTTGGCCATGGTCACCAGTGCGCCCTTGTCATCGCGCAGCAAAGTGCGGCGCAGGGTGAGGTGTTCGACCCGGCCGACCACGTCGCCGGTGCGGACCGTGTCGCCCACGACGTACTGGTCCTCAAACACGATGAAGAAACCGTTGATGACGTCGCGGACTACATGCTGTGCTCCGAAGCCCAGCGCCACGCTGGCCAGACCTGCCAGGGCGGCGATTGGCGTGACGTTGAAGCCGAACTCCGGCAACACCATTAAGAACGCTACGATCAGAATGAGCGCCGTACCCGCGCTGTAGAGCACTGCGGCCTGCGTGCGCGTCTGCTGCTCCCGCATCTGTGCCACGCGCGTCTCCGACGCCGCTCGTTTGATCAGGCGCTGGGTCAGGGCCTTGAGCAGGCGGGTCAGCAGGAAGGCCACCAGCAGGATGCCGGCCACGCGCACCGCGTTGCCGGCCGCAAACTGTGTCCACCGGAAGAGGTGAGTAGTCATAGAATAAAAGGGCCTGTCATTATATCACCCGTCCGGGAACACGGAATGCCCAAGGGCTTCGGGACGTGGGGCTGGCGATTCCTTTGCCAGAGGAGGGGGGATCCGATGAATTGCGGACGCAGATCATTCTTTGGGACCATCGTCCTGGCGTTGGGCGCCGCCGCGCTCGCCGCCGCTCAGGCCCAGCCGTCAGGTCAGGGGGGTCGCCCGCGGAAAATCCCGTCGGCTCTCGGGCCTGAGCCGCCGGCCAAAACGGATCCACGCGCCCTGCTCAGGGCGAACCAGAAGGACATCAAACGCGACGTCGAGCGTCTTTTCGAGCTCGTCCAGGAACTCAAGAAGGAAGTTGAAAAGACGGATTCCTCCGAAGTGCTGTCCCTGACGCTGGTGCGCAAGGCGGAAGAGATCGAAAAGCTCGCCAAACACATCAAAAGCCTCGCCCGCGGCTGAGCGGGAATCAATCCGGCCTGCGCCGCAGCCCTCCTTCTCCCGGCGGGCGACACGCGTGGCGAAACGCGCGGGCACTCTCCATTGCGATCGGCAAGCCGAACGCGAGCCCGGTTTGCGAATGGGCCGAGGGACCATTTTGGCCGTTGACCGCGGCGCGCTGCCCGACAACACTAGGCGCATCATGGATATCTTCAACCAGATGGCGGCGCACGATCACGAACAGGTGATCGCGTTTCAGAACGCAGCCACCGGCCTGCGGGGTTTCCTAGCCATTCACGATACGACGCTTGGCCCGGCGCTCGGCGGCGTGCGCATCTGGCACTACGCCAGCGACGCCGAAGCCCTCGCCGACGCGCTGCGGCTTTCCCGCGCCATGACCTACAAGGCCTCGCTCGCCGAGTTGCCCTGCGGCGGCGGCAAGACAGTCATGCCGCTGCACGAGGGTCTCCAGCGCGCCGAAGCTTTCCAGGCGCTCGGCACGCTCGTGGAAAACCTGCGCGGGCGGTACTTCTGCGCGCGGGACGTCGGCATCACCGACGACGACCTGGCCAACCTCGCGCGCACGACTCGCTACGTCGCCCGCGAGCCCTCGCCCGAGCTGGGCGACATCAGCGAGCATACCGCGATCGGCGTCTGGCACGGGATGCGCGCGTGCCTCGAGTTTGCCGGAATCAAGAAAGCGCGCGTGGCCATACAGGGTGTGGGCAGCGTGGGCATGTGGCTCGCACGCATCCTGAAAAAGGAGGGCATGGAGCTGTTCGTCGCCGATCTCGACGCCGGGCGCGCGCAACAGGCCGCCGGCGAGTTGGGTGCACACGTGGTCGCACCCGGGGAGGTCCTCACCACGCCCTGCGAGGTGCTGGCGCCGTGCGCGCTGGGCGGTGTGGTTTCGATCGAAACCGCCGAGCGCGTCCAGGCGCGCATCGTCTGCGGCTCGGCCAACAACATCCTTGGCACGCCGGAAGCCGGCGACGCGCTCGCGCAGCGCGGTATCCTCTATGCGCCCGACTATCTGGTGAACGCCGGGGGTCTCATTCGCGGCGCGGAGTATTATCTCTTGAAGCGCGCCGACAGCCGGGCCAGCCTCGCGCGGATTTACGAGCGCATGTGGCGTGTGCTGGAACTGGCTCGCGAACGCCGCCTCTCCACCGCGCGCGTCACCAACGAGCTCGCCGAAGCGCGGCTCAAACGTCCTAAGTTTTTCCGCGACCTCACCTGGGGCCAAAGGGCGGATGCCCGCTCGTAGCGCCGGCCTCCGGCCGGCGGTTTTCCGATGTGCCTAAGGTGCTGCGAACGAGAAAAGCCTCGGAGAGGCACTGGCGCTACGCCCCTGTAAACATGCCGCCCTGCTTTGCTTTCCGCCCGAGCCCGCCCGGCAGCAAGCGGGACGCCTCGCGCGCCTCCCCTGCCCCTAGCCGATCACTCCAAATCGCGCTACAATCTCGTTGGTTGCTTGTGTCCTCCGCGTCCCGCAGTAGCATCGGGGCGCCCAACGCGCGCCTGTAGCTCAGTTGGATAGAGCGCTGGTCTCCGGAACCAGAGGTCGGAGGTTCAAATCCTCTCAGGCGCGCCATTCTTTTCTATTAGTTAGCTAGGTTTGGGCCTGTGCTCATTTGCACGCTCATTGCACAGTGTTTCGCGCCGTTTCATTGCCTGAAGCGTGCTCTCTGGCACGTCTTTGATGTAGTGGCGCTCGGTTGTGCTCACGCTAGAATGGCGTAGGAGTCCCTTCGCCGCGAGAGAGTCTTTTGAGAGGGCGGTGACCGCCGTCCCGACTCCGCGCCGCAGGGAGTACCAGCCGTGCCAAGGAAGACCGGCCTTCTTGAGCACAGGAATCAGAACGCGGTTAGCGAGATTGTGCAAGTCGAGAGGCTTTCCAGATGGCCCGCGCAGGATCGGTCCCGAGGATGGGTTTCCGTCTGTCTCCCGTAGCTCTCCTAGAATGCTGCCCAAAGGTTCAATTACGGGTACGGGTTTTGCGCTACCCTCAGTCTTGGGTGAAGTTGTGTGAGTGTGCCAAACGGACTGCCGCACGATTAGGCGCTTCCCGTCGAAATCCTCCCAACAAACACCTCGCGCCTCGCCTGGACGTAGGCCCGCGAAAAACATAAGCGCCACAGCCGCGCACGCCTTCTGCTGGCTTGCTTTGTCTAGGGCGTCCATAATGGCGAGCACCTCATCGGGTGCGGCCGCGTGTGTCTCCTCGGGTGCGGCTGCTTTTCTTGGAATCATTGCCTCCCTGATGGGGTT
The DNA here is from genome assembly GCA_016201215.1 of Acidobacteriota bacterium. Classification (GTDB taxonomy): domain Bacteria; phylum Acidobacteriota; class Terriglobia; order Acidiferrales; family UBA7541; genus QHYU01. The sequence goes on from JACQDH010000193.1 coordinate 15,039, forward strand.
TACACCGTCCAGCATGCCCTGATTCTTGGCATAGGTAAAAACCCCGCTCAGAAATGACTTTATGTGCTTGAGGGTGGTCCGCCCGAGGCCATTCTGGCGATGGATATCAGCCAACAGGTTTGCTGCGTCCACCGTGCGGAAATCTCGCAGCACAGTCTTTTCTAGACGCGGCGAGAGGTAAATCTGCCACAGGGTCTTGTAGCCCGCAGAAGTGGACGGCTTGAAGTTCTCCTCAACAAATGGCAGGTAATAATTCTCGACAAACTCCGCAGTAGGTAGCGTGCTTTCGGGCCGCGTCTTGCCCTCGTTGATGGGGCGAAGTTTCTCCGCCAGCAAGGGCCAGACATCGGCCTTGGACCGGTAGCGGTCGCCGACGTGGGCGAGCTTGGCAGAGCGTTGCTTCCGCACGATCCGGCCATCTTCGAGCACGTCTTCGCGCCATCTCCCAAACCAGGAGTGTCCTACCTTCCAAATGTAGCCTCTTTGTTGGCGGCTCATGTTTTGCCTCACCTTCTTCTTGGAGGAGCTTTCAAGGCTGACCGTCGCAATAGCTCTGCAACTGTGATACCCGCGAGCTTCGCTTTCTTTCGCAAGATGGCCAGCTCCCCAGTTGTAAAGCGGACTGGCACAACTTTGGATCGGACTTGCGAGCGTGGTTTAGGTGGCCTACCCAAAGTTGGTTTTCGTATACCAGAAACTAAGAGCGTAGTCAAGTGGTTTTTCTGCGTTCGAGCCACGCCAATATGTCTTCCCAATCAAAGCGCAGGTAGCGTCCTAGCTTAATATGGGGCAGGGGATCGGGGTTGCGGATGCTAGCTCGCTCTCGGGTCTGTTCGTAGACCCAAGACGGCTTGACTTGAAGGCGCTCGGCAACCTGGGCGGGAGTGAGTATCTCATTCATAGGGGAGTGCGGGGGGCTCCTTCTGTGCAAAGTGCGTGCAAAGCGGGTAGAAAGTCTAGGTGCGCCACATACTTGCGGGTGAACTTCGGTCAGCCGAACCGATGCTCAGTCGGTTCGGGCGGCTAGCGTCACAGTTTTCCGGGCGGGGAGTTTAGGCTGCACTTGCCAACGTCCGAGCAGAGGGGTTTTTGGACAGGCTGTAAAACGCCGCTTGGCCGCGCCAATGCTGAGCCGCAACTCGGTGGAAATCGCACGCAGGAAACGCCGGAAGCGCACAGACGCGCAATCTTGGAGCGGTCCACGTCCATCCGAGGACGCCGCAGCTTCCGACCCTCATGTGACTTTCCTTCCTTCGAGCGGTCTGGTTAGTTCTTTGCCTTTGGGCCTGGCTTCTGCGCGGCCTTCACCTTGCGCCCCCTGGCTATGTCCGCATTCGTCCAGCGCCAGAGCGTGCGCCCGCCACCTATCGGGATTGCCTGAGACGGGCGAATCAATTCGAGAGCCAGCCAGCGATTGAGTGTCCTGAACGAGACGCCGATCTTCGCGGCGGCACTCTCGGTGCTGTACGTCCTTTTCATAATCGTTCGCCCTTCCTGGCCCTAGAGGGTCATTAGCTCTACTTCCAGTTTCATCAGGGCATCGCGGACGTTGTTACGAGACTCTTTGGCAAGACGAATCAAGTCTGGCCCGATCCCGTTACCACCCTCAGCGCACCAGACCTTCTCCAGATATTCGGCAATCTCTCCGGCCATCCCATAGGAGCTAAACTCAATCACGCGACACCTAGACAGGAAGCGCGGCTCTAGACTGCCGGTTTCGTTGCAGGTAAAGACGAAGATTGTTGACGGCGGAAAAGCGGTCGCGTCCAGCTTGGACAGCAAGGCAAGCTGCGCCGCGGGCGTCATGCGGTCGGCTTCGTCCACCAGCACTAGATGGAATCCGCCAGTCAGGGGAACGTACCAGCAATCGTGGCATGCCTTGTCTATCGCTTCCGCGTTGCATTTCTGCGAGGGGATATGGTGCAGCTCGCCGCGAATCTCCGACGCCAACGCCAGCGCCATTGACGTTTTGCCGACACCCGGAGGCCCGACGAATAACCATGCACTCGCATACGGCTGTGCGGCCAGCTTCGCCAGAATCCGCTTCGGCTTCTCCAAGCCGACAAATTCCGCGATAGTCTTTGGCCGGTACTTCTCCGCGAGAGATTGAGGGAACGGAAAGGAAGGGGTGCTCATTGAGCACCCCCGTCGAGCGGCTTCGTCTGCGAGATGTGGAACACAGTCGTAGTCCAGGGACGGCGCACAGCCTTTCGCTCGCCCGTCTCTTTGTCCTCCACCGTGTGTTCGATGAACGTCACAACCTTGACGCCATGCTCGCCCCGACGCACGACACGGCCTAGTGCTTTCCATGCGTCGAACGTGAAGACGTTTTCACGCGGTTTGATCTCAGACTCAGGGATACCCTTGGCCGCGAACCCTTGGAAGATCGCGGGAAAGTTACTGTACGATTGGCCCGAGACGGCGCGCGCAAGTGCCTCTTGCCTTGCCTCTTCTTTGCTGGAATGGAGTGTCTTGCCCTGTGACTTGCTGGATGGTAGATTCGCTGTAGCTTCCATCGTGATTCACCTCACTTTGGGAGTTAGGCTCTGTTGGCCGTTAGCGCGACCGGCAGAGCCGCTTTAATTCTGGCACAGCATATGCCACAATTCTAGAATCCTGTCAAGACCCAAATGCGCTCCGATGCAAAATAGATGGCGCGCGAATCGCGATGCCTGAAAAATTCGGCGCAGTTTCAGGCAATCTTGCACCAATTTTCGGCGCATTTTGCGCCCATCCACTTCCCTGCATTTCAGAAGCTCTTCGCCGAGAAGGTTCGCAAATATCCAGCGAAGGTTTAGGTTCAGGCCCCGAAGGGGGTGGTAATCGTCCTTAGGAGTCCCGTCGTCCCCGACGGAATTAAAAATTTGGAAAAGTTGGTCATTCGCTAAAAGTAAGCCCACTCGCGCATCCAAGGAGTACAATGCTCAGCCGTTCCTCCCAATCTTGACACCTGACGGAGCCTTATGCTCCCTGAGCCTCTACTCGGAAGACGACCAGAAGACGAGGAACTCGCAAGGAAGAAAGCCGAATTGTCCCGGCTCCAAGTTTTGCTAGTTGATGGGGAACTCTCCTTGACGTCCTTGCGAACAGAACTCGCTGCTGTCGAGCGGCTTTATATAGCAACAGTTGGAAAGCGCTATGCGGAGCTAGACGAAATCGAGGCCAAGATCGCAGAACACGTTGCACATGCCTATCCAGGAGACGCACAGGTTCAGGACGCCGCCAATCAAGCTCGTTCCCAAGCCAGCGCATCGTCGTCCGCTTTAGGTGACAGCCAAGCAGCCGAGTCCGGAGAAGCGGTTGCATTCCAGTCTCCGACACTGAAAAGCCTGTACCGAGATGTGGCTAAAGGAATCCATCCGGACTTGGCTACCGACAGTGCAGACCGCCTCCGACGGGAGCAGTTGATGCGCGAAGCAAACACGGCGTATGAACAGGGCGACGAAGATCGCTTGAAAGCAATTCTGGTAGAGTACGAGTCCAGCCCTGAATCGGTCAAAGGTGAGGGGCCAGGGGCCGAACTGGTACGGGTCATTCGCAAGATCGCTCAGGTCAATAGGCGACTCGCAGAAATCGACGGGGAAGTTGCAACGCTGCGAGAATCCGAACAATTTCAGCTAAAAGCGAAGGTGGACCAGGCTGCCATCGAAGGCCGGAACCTGTTGCAAGAGATGGCCGAGGCTTTGGACGCACAGATCGCAGCTTCGCAAGAGCGACTCGAATGCCTTTCTGAAAGGTAGGACCATACGTGGAAGACGAAAAAGGAAGGCCGAGCCAGGGAAGAATCGTCCGTACCGATTCGCGGGCTATAGCCAACAGGTCTGCTTCCCTCATTGGACGGGGTCTGCGAAGCCTGTCTGCGACTCCGCAGGAGACCACCGTCGTTCAGAACATCACCGTCCACGTGGGGCGCACCGGCGCGCTCACGCCAGTAGCCATCCTCGAGCCGGTGCAGGTCGGCGACGTGACCGTCAGCCGCTCGACGCTGCACAACATGGACGAGGTCGAGCGGCTGGGCGTGCAGATCGGCGACACTGTGCTGATCGAGCGCGCCGGCGAAGTAATCCCGCACGTGGTGAAGGTGGTGAAGCAAGGGAAGGACCGCAGGCCGTTCCGCATGCCGAAGGAGTGCCTGGAATGCGGCAGCAAGATCCACAAAGCCGAAGATGAGGTGGCCTACCGCTGCGTCAATGCGGCCTGCCCCGCCAAGCGCAAGGAGTCCCTGCTGCACTTCGCGGGGCGCCACGCCATGAATATCGACGGTCTGGGCGAGAGAATTGTGGATCAGCTTGTGGACAAAGGCTTGGTGAAAGATTTTGCTGACCTGTACGGTCTGAAACTCGAGACGGTGGCGGAGCTGGAGCGCCAGACGGAAAAGTCTGCGGAGAACCTGCTGGACCAGCTTGAAGCCAGCAAGAAAGCCAGTCTCGCGCGGCTGATCTATGCTTTGGGCATTCGTTTTGTCGGCGAGCGCACGGGGCAATTGCTCGCGGAACATTTCGGCTCACTCGACAAGCTCGCCTCGGCCAGCCTGGAGGAATTAACCGAAGTTCCCGAGGTCGGGCCGAAAGTGGCCGCCAGCATCGAAGAGTTCTTTGGCGAAGCAGCCAATCGCATACTCATCAAGAAATTGAAGAAAGCCGGCTTGAGATTCACCGATGAGCGCAAGGGGCCGCAGAGAACGTCAGAAACACCCCGCCAAACGTCCTAAAGATATCTGTATAAATAGATTGACATTCCCATTTTGTGTGGTATGGTCGGTGTATGGCCGACCATACCGTTCGTTCCCGACGTGATGCGCAGGCGATGGAAGCGCGGCGCTGGGTTGCTCTTCCTCTCCTGCGAC
>JACQDH010000004.1 GCA_016201215.1 Acidobacteriota bacterium
GACCGGCTGAGCGGTCAGGCGGCGCACCTGGACGTTGGCCGCGGTGGCCGCGCCCTGCACCAGGCGAAGGAACTCGTCGAGTTCCTTCTCTTCAGGAACGATCGTCTTAAGCGTTTCCAACTGCTTTTGGAGGGCGTCCATCTCCGCTCGGAACTCGCCATAGCGCCGTTCATAGACCCGCAGCGCGGTGACTTCCTGGTTGAGCTTGGCGTAGTCCGCATTCAGCTTGTCCAGGTTGCTGCGTGTCTGGTAGATGGGTGAAAGAGGGACAAATTCGCCCACGGCGATGATCAGCACGGCCAACAACACGAACAGAAGCGCCTGGATGTACCACGGGAACTCCCGAAAGGCGATGGCCATCGCTGTCCCCTAGCCTTTCCTCGGCGGCGCCGCTGGCGCCGGCGCGGGCGCAGCAGGCTTGCCCTGCGGTAGAGCAAAATCCGCCATCAAGGTGAAGTTGAACGTTTGCACCGCGGTATTGCGGTCGTCCTGCTTGGATTCCTTGATCTCCACGCGCTGGAAATAGCCGGAACGTCGGAGTTGGGTGATGAAGTTGGCCACAGCGTTGACGGAGCCCGCGGAGCCCTCGATGACCAGTGAGTTGCCCTTGCGGGTGAGCGAGGTCAGCCACAGCGTCTCGGTCCGGCTGACCGTGTTGGCCATCGCGTCCAACAGCTCTTGGGCGCCGGTACGGTTCCGCTGCAGCTCTTCGATGATGTTGATGCGCTGCTGCAGGACCGCCTTCTGCCGCTCAAATCCCTCCACTTGCTGCTTCAGGTTCTCCAGCTTGGCCTTCTCCCCGTTCAGGACGCGCATCTGAGCCTGCTTCTTATTGATGTCCTCGCTCATCTGGTGCCAGTGGTACCAGAGGACGCCCAGAGCGAAAACCAGGGCAAACGCCAGCAAGAGAAGCTGTAGCGTCGCCTCCAGCGGCACCGCGCGCCGCGCAGCTTTGGGACGTGCTTGGCCCAGCAGGTTGATCCGGATCATGGTGTGTCGAAGCTCCTCAGGGCGAGGCCGACGGCGATGGCCAGGCGGGGGGCCAACTCGCGGATCTGCTCCTCGTTGTGCCGCCCCGGGTTGATCACGATCTTGCGGAAGGGGTACATCTCTTCGACGGGCATGGCAAATTCTTCGCGCAGCAAATCGACCAGGCCAGGTACGCGGGCGCTGCCGCCGGCCACATAAATCCTCTGAATATTCTCCCCGCTGGCCGTGGCACGGAAGAAATCAAAGGTCTTCTGAATCTCCAGGATCAGGATATCAGAGACCGAGCGCAGGACATTGCCGCGATGCTCCTCGGCGACGCCGGGAAGGCTTTCACCGTGCTTCAGCCGCTCGGCATCCTCAAAGCTGAGGTCCAATTCTTTCTGCAGCGCGTCGGTGTACTGGTTGCCGCCCACGGAAACGTCGCGCGGGAACAACGGCACGCCCCCACGGATGATGTTGATGTTCATCACGCTGGCGCCGATGTTCATCAGCGCCACGGTCTGGCCGGGGTCCGGGTCGTAGTTCACCTCGAAGCAGTTCTGCAGCGCGAAGGCGTCGATGTCCACCACCGTGGGCGTCTTGCCGGCCTGCGCCAGCACGTTCGTGTGGTTCAGGATTTTGTCTTTCTTCACCGCCACCAGCAGGACGTCCATCTGCGAGTCCATCGACTCCAGCAACTGGTAGCTGAGGTTGACGTCGGCGATGTCAAAGGGAATGTGCTGGCTGGCCTCCGCCTGGATGCGGTCGTAGAGCTCTTCTTCGGTCATCACCGGCATGGGGACCCGTTTGACGATCACCGAGTGGCCTGAGACCGAGGTGGCCACGTTCTTGGTCTTGATCTTCTGCCGCTCGAAGATGCTGCTGATGCCCGCGGCCACCAGCGGCGCATCCATAATCGCGCCGTCCACCACGGTGTCCTGCGCCAGCGGCTCCAGGCCGAAGCTCACCAGCTCATACCCCTGGCGCGTGCTTTTCAGCTCCACGGCCTTGATGGAACTGGAGCCAATGTCCAGCCCCACCAGCGGTTTCTGTTTGCCTCCACCGAACATGTCCGAACCTTTCTCCGAGATCCCCGGGGCGGCTAGCGTTTCCGGTCCGCCTTTGCCTGGCTCATCTTCCTTTCCATCCAGCGATCCAGGATGGTCTTTCGGAACTTCCAACGGTTGCCAAGCTTGAAAGCAGGAATCAGGCCTTCGCTGATATAGCGGTAGAGGGTATCCCGCGAAATCCCCAGGTACTGGGAGGCCTGGCGGATGTTCATGACTTCGCGCGCCTCAGTCATCGAGGTGGCCACCCGGTCCTGGACACTGGTCAGATGCATTCCCCACTCGAGTCCACACGCCTGCACCCGGTCGTCCGGGCATATTTCCCTGTGCTCAATTGTGACATCGGGGGTTTGGGGGGTGTCAAACAAAGCGAATCCGGAGTTGTCCTAAGAATACCGGTTTTCGGGGGGGGATTATAGGGCAACCGGGGCGAATCCCGCAACCATTAGAGTACGCTTAGTTCTAGAACCACTATATATTGGCGCATTGTTGCCAGGTACCGCGGCGGCCCCTCCGACCTTAGCGCGACAGTCCCAGAGAACTCCACAAGGCGTCAATGCGTGCCTTGGTGCCGCTGTCCATCACGATCTCCTCCGGCCAAGGTCTCTCGAATCCTTCGCTCGCCCATTTGCGGGTGGCGTCAATGCCCATCTTTGAGCCGAAGTCCTGCATCCGTGCCGCGTGGTCCAGCGTGTCCACCGGGCCGAGCACCATCTGGACGTCGCGCTCCGGGTCGATCGCGCAGAGGGCTTTCCAGACCACCTCGCGGTAATTGTGCACGTTCACATCGTGGTCCACCACCACCAGCACCTTCGTGAACATGGCCTGCCCCAGCGACCAGATGGCGCTCAGGATCTTCCGCGCCTGTCCGGGATACGACTTGCGGATGGACACGATCATCAGGTTATGGAAAATCCCTTCGGCAGGCATGGCGATATCCACGATCTCCGGGTACTGCATCTTCATGACCGGCAGAAAAATCCGTTCGATCGCATGCCCCATGTAGAAATCTTCCTGCGGCGGGGGGCCCACGATGGTGGTCAGGTAGATGGGGTCGCGCCGGTGCGTAACGCAGGTGACCTGGAATACCGGATACTCGCCTTCGAGGGAATAGAAGCCGGTGTGGTCGCCGAACGGCCCTTCAGTGCGGGATTCGTTCAGGTCCACATATCCTTCGAGAACAATCTCCGCGTTGGCCGGAACCTCCAGGCTGCACGTCTCGCAGGGCACCATCTCCACCGGCTCGCGCCGCAGAAATCCTGCGAACATCATTTCGTCGAGGTCCGGCGGAACGGGCAGGACTCCCGCCAGGCAGGTGACCGGATCCGAGCCGATGGCCACCGCGACGTCGATCTTCCCTTCCCCGCGTTCCCGCGCGCGGCGGAAATGCTCGGCGCCGTGCTTCTGCGTTTGCCAGTGCATGGCCGTGGTGCGCTCATCGAACACCTGCATGCGGTAAACGCCGACGTTGCGCTTTCCGGTCTCCGGATTCTTGGTGATCACCAGCGGCCAGGTGATGAAGCGACCGCCGTCTTTCGGCCAGCACTTCAGGATGGGAAAATCGAACAGCGAAAAATCCTGCTTGTGGATCACTTCCTTGCACGCCCCGCTTTTCACCGTCTTGGGAAAGAAGGAACCGATCTCCGCCAGCTTGGGCAACATCTTGAGCTTGTCGAGGAGGCCTTGCGGTGATTGGAAATCCACATAAGAACGGATGCGCGCGGCCACTTCGTCCAACTGCTCGACTTCCAGCGCCAGGTTGATGCGCCGCTCGGTGCCGAGCATGTTAATCAGCAGCGGAATGCGCGAGCCTGTGGGCCGCTCAAATAGCAACGCGGGGCCCCCCGCGCGCGTCACCCGGTCGGTGATCTCGGTGACCTCGAGCACAGGGTCCACTTCGGCGCTGATGCGCTTCAGTTCGCCCGCCTTCTCGAGCCTGTGGATGAAGTCGCGCAGATCTCGGTACGCCACGTCCCCCTCCTTGCTCGCCGCCGCTGCCCGGCTTCAGGAGGGCACAATGTAGCACGAAGCGAGGACGCGAAAGAAATCTTGCCAGGCCGCGGGCAGAGTGCTAGGTTATGAAATCGAGCGGGCGTGGTTCAATGGTAGAATAGCGGCTTCCCAAGCCGCGGACGTGGGTTCGATTCCCATCGCCCGCTCCACTTTTACAGGCCACCGAGTTTCGCACAGGAAAATCTTCCACCTATGCAAACGGGTAGCGCGGGAAACGCCGCTTGAGCCAGGTGTCGAGTGCCCAGGTATTCCCCGAAGGGCCCAGCGCCAGCGCCAGGCAGACCGCCATCGGCGTCAGTAACTCCCAGATCCACGCCGTGCCCCATTCGGAGACCCAAAGCGAGGCCAGGAACCCGCAAGCCGCCAGCGCCACCGGCCGGCTGAACAACCCCAGGACCAACAGGACGCCGAAGGAGATCTCCGCAACACCTTGCAGCCGCGCGGCCACCGGTGCGTGCGCCGCTGCCGAGGCCATGATGGCCTTCCAGAACCCCGGCGCCGAACTTCTCTGGATGTAGTACTGGATCAGCCCGGAGTATCCCCCGGGTGAGTAGAGACCCTTCTCTAGGTTTTCGAAAAAAACCCAGACAAACAACGCGCCCATGGTCAACCGCATGAGCGCCAGCGTGACACGCGCCTCGATGGCGGTGATGCGTCCACCCCGGGATCCTTCTCCACCGATCATTTGGCTCTCCTGCACGGGTTATCTGATGCGGCGGGTCCGGCCAGCGCTTCGTTTTTCTAGCCGCAATTGTAGCTCTCTGGCGGAAGCAGTCCGGAGGCAGCACCGGCATCTTGCCGGCGTCTTCGCTTGTGTAGCGGCGCCCTTTAGGGCGCCACAGTTCTTCGCAGCGCCAGCATCCTGCTGGCCGTTTTGCGTCGAGTTGCCGAGGTCAAGAATCGCCGGCAGGATGCCGGCGCTACGCCTGCGTTTTCAGGCGTGGGCTTTGCGAATCGACTTGCGCCACTTGCCTTGGGCGCGAAGCAGAAGCTCAATGACCTCGCGGACTGCGCCACTGCCACCCGACTTGGAAGTGACATAGTGCGCGGCCCTCTTGACTTCGGGCACGGCATTGGCCACCGCGACCCCGAGCCCCACGCGCGCGAGGATCGGCAGGTCGGGCAGATCGTCCGCCACATAAGCCACCTCGGCGTCGCGCAGGCCGGCCTTGCGCAGGACTTCCTCGTAGGCAGGCCGCTTTTCCCCGCAGTTCTGATAGACGAAGTCCATCTCCACTTCCCGCGCGCGCCGCGTCGTGGCGGGGGACTCGCGACCGGTGATTAGGCCAGTGCGCAGGCCAGCGAGCCGCGCCAGCTTCAAGCCCGCGCCGTCATAGGCGCTGAATCCCTTGATTTCCGTAGCCGTGCCGTCGGGCAGCGACTGCAACCAGATGCGGCCGTCGGTTAGAACTCCATCCACGTCCATCAGCAGCAGGCGGATTCGCCGGGCGCGCCTGCTCACACTGGCAGATAGTTTTCGGGATGCTCGGGCCAAGGTCATCCCCTCCGCGCGAAGGCTACCACGGTTTTTCGTCATCCGCGCAAAGTTAAGACGAATGGTCATGCCGAGCGGAGCGAGAGATCCCTCGGAGAGATTCCTCAGTCGCTTTGGTCTCTTGAAATCACAAAAGGGAGGTAGGACGAACCTGCAACACCCGAGTAAATCAGAACAGTTCGAGGGTCCAGAGATCGTGCAAGTGGACAACACCCTGGACGCGCTTCTCGGCGTCCACGACCACGACCGAGGTGATCTTGCGCTGCTCCATCAGGTTTAACGCCCGGCTGGCAAGTTCGTCGGGCGCGATCGTGACCGGGTTGCGCGTCATGCATTCGCCGGCGGTCAGCTCGAGTGTGGCACCCTTGCGCCTCTGCATCAGCCGCCGCAGGTCCCCGTCGGTGAAGAGGCCGGCCAGGTGGTTGCCGTGCTCGACCACGGTGGTCATGCCCAGGCCCTTGGCGCTCATCTCGTAAATCACGTCGGGCATTTTCGCGCCGACGTCCACTTGCGGCACGGCCGCGCCCGAGTGCATGAGATGGCTCACGCGCAAGAACCTCTTGCCCAGCCGGCCGCCGGGGTGCAACGCGGCAAAATCGCCCGGGCCGAATCCCCGCCGCTCCAGCAGCGCCATGGCCAGCGCGTCACCCATCGCGAGCGACGCCGCGGTGCTGGCCGTGGGAGCTAGGTTGAGCGAGCAGGCTTCTTCCTTGACGCTGATATCGATGACCACGTCGCTTGCCGCCGCCAAAGTGGAGCGGGGATTGCCGGTGAGTGTGACCAGCGGGATGTTCAGCCGCTGGATCGTCTCCAGCAGCGCGATGATCTCTTCGGTTTCACCACCGTAGGAGATGGCCAGCAGCACGTCTTCGCGCACCAGCATTCCCAAGTCGCCGTGGAGCGCTTCGGCCGGGTGCAGAAACACCGACGGCGTGCCGGTGCTGGAGAATGTGGCGGCAATCTTGCGCCAGATCAGACCTGATTTGCCCATCCCCGTGACCACGACGCGCCCCTTGCAGGCAAACAGAAGCTCGACGGCCTGATCAAAGCGCGCGTCGAGCCGGGCGATCAAGCCCTCAATGGCTTGCGCCTCGATGCGCAGCACCCGCTTGGCGGTTTCTAGACTCACGCACGGCTCCAGCCGCGCACCAGCGCGGCCAACTGCGCCAGTTTGTCGAGCAATCGGGGGACTTGGTTAATGGGCAGCGCATTCGATCCGTCGGAGAGCGCCGCGGGTGGATTATCGTGGACTTCCAGAAAAATTCCGTCCACGCCAGCGGCGGTCCAAGCGCGCGCCAGCGGCTCGATGAATTCCGGCTGGCCGCCGCTCGATTTCCCCTCCCCGCCGGGGAGCTGCACCGAATGGGTCACGTCAAAAACCACTGGGTAGCCAAGCTTGTGCAGAATCGGAAACGAGCGGATGTCCACGACGAGATTCTGATAACCGAACGACGCGCCACGCTCGGTGATGAGGATCTTTTGGTTGCCCGTGCTGGCCACCTTTTCCACGGCATTGCCCATTTCCCAGGGCGAGAGAAACTGTCCCTTCTTCAGATTCACCACGCGCCCGGATTGTCCCGCCGCCACCAGCAGGTCCGTCTGCCGGGAGAGAAACGCAGGAACCTGGAGCACGTCGCAGACCTCCGCCACCGGCGCGACGTGCGAGACCTCATGGACATCGGTCAGCACCGGGAAGCCGAAACGTTCTTTCAATCTGCCCAGGATGCGCAGTCCTGCCTCCAGGCCCGGGCCGCGATAGGAAGAGAGCGAAGACCGGTTCGCCTTGTCGTAGGAGGCCTTGAAAATGAAGGGGATTTTCCTCTCTGCGACGATCTTGGCGAGGCGCTCGGCGATCATCGTGCAGTGCTCTTCGCTCTCGATTACGCAGGGGCCCGCGATCAGGAAGAGCGGCTTATTCCCGCCCACCCGGTGGGGCCCGATCGAGACCTCTCGAATATGGCTCATGGACGGCTCTCAGGGACTCACAGGAGACACTAGCCTATGCGGGAAAGCGGCGTTTTTCAATCGCTTCCAGCGCGGCGCTACCGCTTGGGCGCGGGGTCAATTTCCGCGGCCGCTGCAGCCACCCGGCGCTCTCCCTGGGCCGGTCGGGACGCGTGGCGGTGCTCCGAGGCGGCGCCCACAAATGCAGCGAAGAGCGGATGCGGCGCGAGCGGTTTGGACTTGAATTCGGGGTGGAACTGGCAGCCGAGAAACCACGGATGCTCGGGCGCCTCGATCATCTCCACGTAGGTGCCGTCCGGAGTTCGGCCGGTGATGCGGAAGCCCGCCGCGACCAGCGTCGGCTCGTATTCGCGGTTGAATTCATAACGGTGGCGGTGGCGCTCGCTGATCTCCAGCGTGCCATAGGCGCGATGCGCAAACGAGCCCGGCTCGAGACGACACGCCCAGGCGCCCAGGCGCATCGTGCCGCCCATTTCATCCACGCCGAGCAGCTCGCGAAGCTTGTAGATCACGCGGTGCGGCGTCTGCGGATCGAACTCCGTGCTGTCGGCCCCGGCCAGATGGCTGACGTTGCGCGCGTATTCGATGGTGGCGCACTGCATGCCGAGACAAATGCCAAAAAACGGCACTTTGTGATCGCGCGCATACTGGATGGCGTTAATCATTCCCTGGATGCCACGTTTGCCGAACCCGCCAGGAACCAGGACGCCGTCCACCTGACGCAAGCGGCGCTCGGCCGTGGTCGCCGAGTCTATCTCCTCGGCCTCGACCCACTCGATCCCCGTGCGCAGATGGTGGGCCAGGCCGCCGTGGATCAAAGCTTCGCGCAGGCTCTTGTAGGCGTCTTCAAGCTGCACGTATTTCCCCACCACGCCGATGCGCACTTCCCCTTCGGGATTGTGCATGCGGTCGAGCAGGCCGAGCCACGGGCTGAGGTCGCGTTCGGGCGCTTCGATGCGCAGCAGGCGCAGGATCTGCTCGTCCAGCCCTTCACGAGACAGTGCCACCGGAACAGCGTAGATGGTGTCCACATCCTGCGCGGCGATGACACACGATTCGGCCATGTTGCAGAACAGCGCGATCTTCGCCTTCACCTCGCGCGGCAGGCGGCGGTCGGTGCGGCACAGCAGCAGGTCCGGCTGGATGCCGATGCTGAGCATCTCCTTGACGCTGTGCTGCGTGGGCTTGGTCTTCAGTTCACCGGCGGTGGCGATGAACGGCACCAGCGTGACGTGCACAAACAGCGTATTCTCCGGGCCCATCTCCAGCCGCATCTGCCGGATGGCCTCGAGGAAGGGCAGCGATTCAATGTCGCCGACCGTGCCCCCGATCTCCACGATCACCACGTCCACGCCGTCGGCGACTTTGCGGAAGGCCGCCTTGATCTCGTCGGTGACGTGCGGGATCACCTGCACGGTCTTGCCCAGATAATCGCCGCGGCGCTCCTTGGTGATGATGGATTCGTAGATGCGGCCGGTGGTCCAGTTATGGTCGCGGGTCAGGCGCGCGTGGGTGAAGCGCTCGTAGTGGCCCAGATCGAGATCGGTCTCCGCGCCGTCGTCGGTGACGTACACCTCGCCGTGCTGGTACGGAGACATCGTGCCCGGATCCACATTCAGGTAGGGATCGCACTTCTGAAGGGTAACGCGGAGACCCCGGCTTTCCAGCAAGCACCCGATCGATGCCGCTGCGACTCCCTTGCCCAGGGAGCTAACCACGCCGCCGGTTACAAAGATATACTTCGGACCCATCCGCGCAGTTTGCGCCCCAGAGCATTTCGCGGGGCGCAGGACTGATTCATCCCTCCAACAAGGTCGGCGTACAACGCATTATGCGCGGAACTTTGTGCCCTGTCAAATTCCCCATCGGGCAGCCCGCGGGAAAGTAGAAGGGCGCCCCGCAGGGCGCCCAAAGGTCGCTCGTTGAGCGTTGCCTTACGACGAAAGCTTACTGGAACTAGCCAGGCAATCGCCGCTCAAGTACACTGTTGATACTCTATTTCGGGGGAAATCGCTTGTCAAGGGGGGAAAAATGGCTGGAGGGGCGAAGGTTCCCTACGTGTTAGGGATTGACCTGGGCTCCGCCTCGCTCGGCTGGGCGGTTGTCGAACTGAATCGCGAGAACGAGCCCGGCCAGCTCTTGAGGGCAGGCGTCCGAGGGTTCGACCCCGGGGTCGCCGGGACCGATCTGGATATTCAGCAGGGAAAGGACGAGTCAAAGTCTGTAGAGCGTCGCAAGATGCGCCTACAACGGCGGCAGCTCCGGCGCCGCGCTGCGCGTCAGCGCGAACTTTTCGAGCTGTTGCAGGAGCACACCCTTTTTCCCCCATACCGTGGGGAGATCCCGAGCGATCGCCCGCACGTTACCAACATTCAGAAGAGCGCCGCTCGTCACGAGATTCTCAAACAACTCGACGTAGAGCTTCTTACGAAATGGAAGCCTCGCATGACGACGGTTCCGGCTGCCGATCATGTCTTGCCCTATTTCTTGCGGGCCGCTGCACTCCAGGAGCGGCTCGAACCCTTCGAGATTGGAAGGGCACTCTACCACCTTGGACAGCGCCGGGGCTTCAAGAGCAATCGCCGCGAGAGCGCAAGAACCAACGCAGGCAAGGAAGAAAAAAGTAAGGTGTATGCCGGCATCAGCGAGATAGAGCAGGAGATGCACGGCGCCAGCAGACCAACACTCGGTTCATTCTTTGCGGCACAAGACCCTACAGATCCGGGCAAGAAGCGCATTCGCGGGCGGTGGACGGCGCGCTCCATGTTTGAATCGGAGTTTTCCGCGCTCTGGGATGCGCAAGCGCTGCATTACCCTCAAGTGCTTACACCGGAATTGCGGAACAAAATTCACCACCTGCTGTTCTTCCAAAGGCCGATCGCTTCACAAGCGCATCTGGTTGGCGAATGCGAGCTCGAACCGGGACGAAAGCGCGCACCACTGGCTTGTCTGGAAGCGCAAAGATTTCGCGTTCTTCAAAAGGTGAACGATCTGAGGATTCGGTTTCCCGACTTCACCGAACGGCGGCTGACGGCGGAAGAGAGAGCCAAACTCTTGGAGTCCTTTTGCCAAACGAGCGCGAACAGGTCGTTGAGGATTGGCGCACCGCTGAAACCGAAGAATGGCTTGTCAGCCGGGGCATGAAGCGATGGGGACTGGACGAAGCACGCGCACGCTTCTGGGCCGAAGGAAACTCCGAAGACGGTTATTCCCGCCTCTCCAAGAAGGCGCTCGTGAAGCTACTACCGATGATGGAAGATGGCTTCCCGTTCAAAGAAGCCGAGAAGGAGATTTACGGCACGCATTTTTCAGGTGGGAAAGCTTATGATTCCCTACCGCCGGTGCGGGAGGGCCTGCCGGCTCTCCGCAACCCGGCAGTCGAACGGTCGCTCACTGAACTGCGGAAGGTGGTCAACGCCATTGTGCGCGAGCACGGCAAGCCGCACGAAATCCACATCGAGCTGGCCCGCGACCTGAAGCGCTCGCGGGAAGACCGCAAGGAACTTTGGAAGCAGAACCGGGAACGGCAGGGGAACAGGGAGAGACTCCGAGATGAAATCGCCCGAAAGACGGGCCTGCAACAACCCTCTCGCGCCGACATCGAGAGGGCCCTGCTGTGGGAGGAGTGCGGCGGGATTTGCCCCTATACGGGCAGGGCCATCCAGTTCGCCGATCTGTTCGGCGACCAGCCGCAATTCGATGTCGAGCACATCCTCCCCCTCGGCCGGTGTCCGGATGATTCATTCCAAAACAAGACCCTCTGCCATCAGGAGGAAAACCGCAACGTAAAGCGCGGTCGCACGCCGTGGGAAGCCTATGGCGCAAATCCGGAACGCTGGCAACAGATTGTGGAACGGGTGCGCCGCTTCAAGAATCCAGGGAAGCTGAAGCGTTTCCAAGTAAAGAGCAGCGAGGAACTTGCTGAATTCTCGTCTCGACAATTAAACGACACGCGTTTCGCCAGCAAACTGGCCGCACAGTATGTGGGCCTGCTATTCGGGGGACGGGACGTCGCGCATGACGACGGAACCAGTAGGCGCGCGGTCTTTCCGAGCCCTGGAGGGTTGACTGCCATTTTGCGCCGGAACTGGGGTCTCGAGACGATCCTTCGTGAAGCAGAACCAGCCGCAAGCGAACAAAAGCAAGCCAAACCGCGCAGTGATCACCGCCATCACGCCATTGACGCCATCGTGATTGCGCTCTCGACTCCTGCGACCGTGAAAGCGCTCAGCGACGCTGCGGAGCGAAACGCCGCGCGTGGGCGTAGTTCCTTCAAAGGTGTAGAGGCCCCCTGGGACGGTTTTGTCGAAAGTGTCCGCCCGCACATCGAATCGCTGGTGATTTCGCACCGCCCCGAGCACAAGCTCAGCGGCCAGCTCCACGACGAGACCTTTTATAGCCCGCCGCGGCAGGAAAACGGCAAGACCTATGTCCATGTGCGCAAGCCGGTGGAAAAGCTTTCGAAGAACGATATCGAAGAGATTGTGGACCCCGCGGTTCGAGCCGCGGTCAAGAGCCGCCTCGTAGAACTAGGGGACTTGAAGAAACTGCAGACGGTGGGTGTTGCGCCGCCGCACCTCGTCGCCGTGGACGGCAGGCAGGTTCCTATCCGGCGCGTGCGCATCCGGAAGGCTCTCACTACGCAGCCCGTCGGCGAGGAACCCAGGCGGCGGTATGTGGCTCCCAACAACAATCACCACATGGAGATCGTCGCGGAGCTGGACGAAAAGGAGCGGGAGGTTCGATGGGACGGTGTGCCAGTGAGCCGGCTGGAAGCCCAGCAACGCAGGCAGAAGGGCATTCCAATCGTCCAGAAAGATCACGGCCCGGCCTATCGGTTCAAATTCTCGCTGATGGGGGGAGACACGATGGAGATCACGGAGAATGGAGTTTCGGAGCTTTACGTTGTGCGCACAGTTGCGTCCAACGGCCAGATTTCCTTGGCCCGGATCAACGACGCGCGCTTGAAGCATGAGATTCGGGGTTCCGGCGACTGGTGGTCGCCCCGCGCCGAAGGACTGCGAAAGCTCGCGGCGCGAAAAGTGGTCGTGGACATCTTCGGAAACGTGCATCCGGCCAATGACTGATCGCATCGTGGAAGTCGCCCATGGTCCCGTGCGCATCTCGCTGCGCCTGGAGCAGCTCGTTATCGAGCGGGACGGACACCCTCCGGTCACCACACCTGTCGCAGAGATCGCCGGGCTCGTTCTCTCGACGCCGCAGGTGCAGTTTACCCAGGCCGTGCTGGCGGCTGTAGCCGCAGCCGGCGGCTCCGTGGTGGTGTGCGATGGCAAATACCTTCCTGCCGCAATGCTCCTTCCCTTGCAGGCCCATTTTGTCCAGACGGAGCGTTTCGCAGCTCAGACTCAACTGTCTGAGCCGCGGCGCAAGCGGCTCTGGCAGCGCATTGTCGCCACGAAGATCCGGGCGCAATCCCGGCTACTGTTAGATCTGCGAGGGGAAGATGCCGGGCTGGGTGCACTGGCAAACCGTGTTCGCAGCGGGGATCCGGAGAACCTGGAGGCGCAGGCTTCCCGGCGCTACTGGCCGAGGCTGTTTGGAAATTTTAAGTTTCGTCGCGACCGCACGGCTCCCGATCAGAATCGTCATCTGAATTATGGCTACACGGTGCTGCGCGCACTGGTGTCGCGGGCATTGTGTGCAGCGGGGCTGCATCCGTCCTTCGGACTGATGCACTGCAACCGCTACGATGCCTTTTCACTTGCCAGTGATTTCATGGAACCCTTTCGACCCGTCATAGATCGTGCCGTCGCCGGGTGGCTGAGAGAGCACGACCCGATGGGGCCGCTCGACCCGGAAACGAAAGCCTGGCTTATCGGGGCTGTCCAGGCGCGGTTTCAGGTCCAGGGCGAAGCGCGCACTCTGTCAGATGTTCTGTTTCGCAGCGCTTCCGACCTGGCTCAGGCGATCCTGCGGAAGGCTCAACGTCTCGAACTCCCGGATCTGGGTCCGCCATGCCCCGCCGATTGAGCCTCTCGGCGTACCGCGGTATGTGGCTTTTCGCGATGTTCGACCTGCCCGTGGAAACCCCGGAAAACCGCCGCGATTACACGCGCTTCCGGAAAACTCTGCTTCGTGCTGGCTTCATGCTGCTTCAGTATTCGGTGTACGCTCGCTACATTCCCAGCGAAGAAGCCGCGAAGGTGCACCGCGACGCCGTCCGGCGTGCAGTACCGCCTAAAGGTCAAGTCCGCATCATCGCGGTGACGGATCACCAGTTCGGAAAGATGGAGGTGTTTCTTGGGAAAAAAGAGGAGCCACCGGAGGACCCACCGCGGCAATACATGCTGTTCTAGAAGGGAAGCTGTCGCGCAACCCTCGCATCAGCAAGCGATTGCGCGACAGCTCAGTGTACTTGAACGGCGAGTCCCGGCCAACCCCAGCCGCGGGAGGTGGCGGGAAAGTAACGGGACGAGTGTACTTGAACGGCGAGTCCCGGCCAACCCCAGCGGATTGGTGTACTCGGCCAGGTTGAACGGAGTGTACTTGAACGGCGAGTCCCGGCCAACCCCAGC
>JACQDH010000203.1 GCA_016201215.1 Acidobacteriota bacterium
ACCTTGACACGGTGGAGGTCTGGGGTTCGAGCCCCCACGGGCCTACCATCTTTCATCGCCCATGGCTTCCGTCTACATCCTGCAGAGCCACTCCAGCGGGCGCTACTACGTCGGTTCCACAAATGATCTCTCTCGCCGACTCTCGGAGCATGACCGTGCTCACTCCCAGGCCACCCGGGGGCGCGGCCCGTGGAGGCTTGTCCACCAGGAATCGTTTCCGACATTATCGGAGGCGCGATGGAGAGAGCACGAGATCAAAGGCTGGAAGTCCTCGAAGCTGATTACGAAACTGATTGCTGATTCAGTTGGTTAGAGCGGGCCGACTGGTCGGCCAGGTCTGGGGTTCCCTTCGGCAGGCTCAGGGCGAGCGAGCCCCCACAGGCCTACCATTCCTCCTTATGGTCAGCGAAAGCTACGTTCTCGGGTATGACATTTGGGCCAACCTGCTGTCGGCCACGGTGACCAAGTGCAGCGCCCCAATGCTCAGCGTGGGCGTCACTGCACAGAACAAGATCAACAACACGGGCTTTTCCTACGACGCAGCGGGCAACCTGACCGGCGACGGCAGCTTCAGCTACACTTGGGACGCGGGGAGCCGCATGAAGAGCGCGGCTGGCGTGAACTACACCTACGACGGCGACGGCAAACGGGCGAAGAAATCGAACGGGAAGCTCTATTGGT
Source organism: Acidobacteriota bacterium (assembly GCA_016201215.1). GTDB lineage: Bacteria > Acidobacteriota > Terriglobia > Acidiferrales > UBA7541 > QHYU01. The sequence goes on from JACQDH010000203.1 coordinate 682, forward strand.
ATGGGATGGGGAGCGATGCGCTCACTGAGACGGACCTGTCGGGCACGCCCTCCGCTGACTACATTTTCTTCAACGGTAAGCGCACGGCGCGGCTGGACCTACCCAGCGCCACGGTCCATTACTACTTCTCGGATCACTTGGGCTCGGCCAGCGTGATCACCAGCAGCACCGGCGCGATCCAGGACGAATCCGACTACTACCCCTTCGGCGGCGAGCGCACCGTCACCAACACCGACCCCAACCAGTACAAATTCACCGGCAAAGAACGCGATACCGAAACCGGCCTCGACTACTTCGGAGCTAGGTACTACGGCAGCAATATGGGCAGGTTCCTCTCGGTAGACCCGGTGGCTGGAAATGTGGCCGACCCTCAGTCGCTGAACCGATACACATACACCCTCAACAACCCTCTTAAGTTCATCGACCCTACAGGAATGGTGGTCGAGTGGGCAGATTCGGAGAAGAAGAAAAAGAAAGGCGAAGCCGAAGCACGCACGAACGCTCAACGTGGCTACGAGAACCGCATTGCCAAGCTGCTGGCCAGCAAGAACGCGCAGGACAGAGCGAAAGGTCAGCAGTTGGCGGCCACGTACCAGCGGCTGCAGGACTCGAAAGCAGTTTTCCGCGTCGTTCCTGAATCGGCAAGTAATAGTTCTGGACGAATCAGCTTCGATGGGAGCGTGTTCACGATCTCTCTGAAGGGCGATGCTTCGGCGTACGGAGCCATCACTCAGAACCAGAAAGTTGCACATGAGTTCGAGCACGGACGCCAGATCCTCGACCAAGAGCTCTCGTTCGAAAACTACAAGCCGCCGGCCTGGAATCCATTTGCCTATGACCGAACTGATGAGGCGAAGGCCTTTTCTGCAGGCTTCGATGCTGAACCCGCCAATCCCTCGCAAGGCGCATTCATTCAAGGGATGAGCCGTGCCCTGCAGGGAGGTCTCCAGTCCGGCGTGGAATACCTGCAAAGGTCGGGTTCCACCTATCGAAATCTCCCCGCTGGCCCCATTAACGTGCAGCACAAGAGCCCGGCAATCTACGAGGTGCCGAAATGACGCATGCCGTTACGACAGTGCTCGCCATCTGTATGATGCTGCTGTCGAGCAGCGGCGAAGGGACCAAGATAGAGCTCGGTTATGCCCACTTCCAGACCGTAAAGGCAGCGTCCAGACCCGGTGCTGCCCAGACCATGCTCCCTGGTGTAGTCGTTCGAGTTACCCGACAGGAGGGGGGTGGGGAGAGTTTTGTATTAACGAACGAGGCTGGAGTCGAGCTAATGCCCTTGCGCCCCGGCGACTACTGTTTCGATGCTTACGACCGAAAGGGCAATGCGTTGCCGCTAGACCCGAAGCAAGCCAGTTGCTTTCCAATCATTAAGGGCGAAACTACCGAGGTCGGCGTGGTGCTCAGTGCTAAGTGATGGCGCAGCACAGTTCACCGGCAAAGAACGTGATGGCGAGTCAGGACTGGATTACTTCGGGGCCAGGTACTACTGCAGTACGAGGGGGCCCCAACCGCTGCGCGGCAAGACCTGCGATTCCTCCGGCGTCTGGTAGCTGAGCGCGGTGTACGACCGCGTTTGTTTGCGGCGTCAGGCCGAAGTAGATCTTTTTGTGGAGCGGGCTCTGCTCGTGCCCGATGAGGAAATGCTCGACTCCATCCGCGTCAGTGATCAACAGACGCGGATTCCGGGCGTCGGCGGGCAGGTCAAACACCAGGACCGTTGTGTAGGACTCACCGGGGCGAAGTGGTTGCGTAAGCTGCGCGCCAGTGGCGTGCTCCATCTCAAGGGCACGGGTACCCTCGGGCGATGGTTTGTATTCGCGTCCCTGGCCATCCACCAGCGTCACGCGCCGAGGATTCGGCGTCAGGGGCGCGTCGCCGCGATGAGCAGAGATTGTCCTGCCATCGAACCACGTCTTGACCTTGATCACGTAGTAGGTTCCCATGGCTGCGGCCTGCTGGGGCGGTGCTCCCAGCGTAGTCGTCGTGCTGGCGCTCACCACCGAGTAGGCCACGTGGCAGTCCACTTCACAGAAATACTTCTGCTCGCCTGGGCCGAGCACCTTCTCCTGGCTCCCTAGGGAAGCGGTCAGAAGCAACAGACCGTAGATGCCGACTTCGGTCAGCGCCGCGGCCAAGCCGTATTTCACGACCGGGCGCTTCCGTTGAACCAGACCATAAACGACCGCCAGTCCGGTCACGCCGAGGACCAAGCACGTGCCCAGAAAAGTCAAAACCACGAGGGGCGCAAACGCGGGCATGAACTGCATGGGTCGTCCCCTTTCTCGACAAGGCCGTCAAGGGGCGAAAAGGCTGCCTGCGCGTCTCAGCTCGCCGCGGCGTCCGGGACGCGCCCGAAGCGCCGTTCGCGCGCGCGAAACTCCGCCACCGCTGCGGCGAGATCCTCGGCCGCGAACTCAGGCCACTTCCGCTCAGTGAAGATCAGCTCCGCATAGGCGCTCTCCCACAGCAGAAAATCGCTCAAGCGCTGCTCGCCGCCGGTGCGGATGAGCAGGTCCACGTCCCGCGCGCCGTCGTGGTTGACCTCCGCGAGCACACGCGTAAACGACTCGCGCGAGACCTCGGTGACTTTGTAGAACCGGCAGGCCGCGCGGAAGATGGCTTCCCGGGCCGAGTAGTCCACCGCTAAGCGCAAGTGCAGCGCGGTGCCGTTGGCGGTGGCCGATTCGGCGGCCTCGATGGCCTCCCGCAGCGCGCGCGTGAGGCGGTCGCGCCGCCCGATCACGCTTACGCGGATGCCGTGCGCGGCGCAGCGACTGGTTTCAGCGAGCAGGTATTCATGAAGCAGGCGCATCAGCGTGGCGACCTCAGGCTGCGG
>JACQDH010000194.1 GCA_016201215.1 Acidobacteriota bacterium
CCCTCTTCTGGTTTGACAAGCTGCGCGATGTAATCCCCAACCATGTGGTTAGCGGGACCGAGTTACCCGCCGAGCTGGCGGCGCATCGCCAGGAGTTGGCAGGTCGAGCGATGCTCTGCCGGCGCACCCAACCAATTCCCATCGAGTGCGTCGTGCGCGGCTACCTCTCCGGGTCCGGCTGGAAAGACTACCGCGCCACTGGAGCGATCTGCGGGATCGCGTTGCCGCCCGGGCTGCGTGAGTCCGATCGGCTGCCGGAGCCGATTTTCACGCCGGCCACAAAGGCTGCGAGCGGCCACGACGAGAACGTCTCGTTCAACGAGGCCGCGGCGCGCGTAGGAATCGAGCTGGCCACGCGCCTGCGTGCGGTCAGTCTGGCACTCTACCGGCACGCAGCGGCCTACGCCGAGCCCCGCGGCATCCTCCTCGCCGATACCAAGTTTGAATTCGGATTGCTGGGCGGAGAATTGATCTGGATTGACGAAGCGCTGACGCCGGATTCCTCGCGATTCTGGCCCGCCGAGGGCTACCAGCCCGGCCGGGCGCAGCCTTCGTTTGATAAACAATCTGTGCGCGACTACCTGGAACGCATCGGCTGGTCCAAACAGCCGCCTGCGCCGGAGCTGACGCCCGAGGTGGTCGCGGCCACACGGTCCAAATACCGGGAGGCCTACCGGAAACTTACGGGTCAGGAACTCGACTGACGGGGCCGAGCCATGGAATTCCTAGCTTCGCTGCGGAGCGTGCAATCGTGAAAGATCAATTGGAATCTCTGATCGGACAGATGGTCGAACGCGGAATCCTCTTCGACGAGGCGGTGACCGAGTTTGAGAAAAAATTCATCAAGCGCGTGCTGGACCGTTCCAAGGGCAACCAGTCGCGCGCCGCGCGCGTGCTGGGCATTCACCGCAACACACTGAGCCGCAAAATCGGACTCTACAAGCTCGAAAACCGTCATCGGCATCACGGGTGAGCTTTCCGCCCCCCAGGTGAGCTGCCTCGCGAGAACGGACGGGGTTCCTCATGCCTCCACAACGGCCCAGAAAAAGAACGCCTCCGGTTTCGACCGGAGCCGGTGATCATTCTCAGTCAAGTCCCCGAGGACTCTAGCGCGGGGCCTTCTTTGCAGGGGGCCGCTTGGCCGGAGCCTTCTTCCCCGGCGCGCCTTTTTCCGCCGGAATGTCCTCGGGATTTACTTTGGCTTTCTCCCAGTGAAGCAGGAAGGGCTCCGGGTCGTAGCCCGCGAGCGTGCCCGAAAACCGCACCGGGTCGTTCTTCTGGATGCGCTTGGCCTCGGGCTGCCCCTCGAGCTTCACTTCCATGTTGGCAGTGGTGGCCGCCTCAATCTCTTCCGGCGTTGTTCCGTTGTAGAGTTTCAGAACCACCCGGTCGGTAGCGCTGACCTCAATCACCTTGCCCACGACCTCCGGGAATTCCAAGCCGCAGACGGCCAGCCACAGCAGCTTGGCCTTGTCCCCGCCCGCTCTGAGGTCAGTGATAAAGTTGGTGGTTTCATCGCGAGCCTTTTGCAGGTCGGCCACGCTGGGGATCTTGTAAGTGGCGGGTCGATCCGGGGAGCCGGCCGCGAGGGTGAGGAGCTCGTTCATCTGGGCGTCTGTCAGCTTCTCGCAACCCGTCTGCTGGTAGCGTAAGAGTTGGTTCCGTAGGTAGGCACGCACCTGTGCCTCGCCCGGGCCCTTCAGCGCGATGGAGCGCGCCAACGCCCAGAACCCATCCATGTGCCGCGGCGGATCCATCTGCAGGTCGGCAATGCCCATGCGGAAGTAAAGGATGGCGTCGTTGGGCGTGGAGGCCAGGGCAGCCTTGAGCGATTCGATGGCCGCCTTGTAATCCTTCAGTTGCAACGAAGCGAATGCCGCGCAGTTGTTGAAGAACGCGGCCGCAGGCTTTTTCTGCTCGGCAAACTGGGCGTCGCTGGCATTCTCAGGCTTGGGCAGCTTGTCGAGCAGGCCGAGCGCCTCTAGAGCCGCTTCGCGGGAGCGTGTCAGGTGCTCCTTGGCATTCGGATCCTTCGGGTTGAAGCTGGCCTCAAAGACCTGGCAGCGGATGCTGAGCGTCTGGAGCCGGGCCTGGATCTGAATCTTGTCGCCGAGCCCGCGCAGTTTGTCGGCATATTCGAGGACCTTGGCATAACTCTTCAACTGGTTGTAGGTGTCGAAGTAGTTCTGGTAGATGTAGGGCAGCAAGCCTGAATCGGGCGGCAGCTTGGCCACCAGGTCGTCCAGCAGCTTCAAACGCTGCTGGGGATTCTTTTCCGCTACGGCTGCCTGGTAGGCATTGAACTCCGACATCGTGTAGCCGAGCTTCTCCTGCTCCGGCGCGGCCCAGGCGGCGGGCGCGCCGGCGCAAACCAGCAGCGACACCATCAGCAGCCCTACGCCTGTCACCATCCACTTGCGCATCATCTTTTCCCTGCCTCCTGGGCGAAATTTCCTTTCCGCAACTGACCCCGGTTGCGGACACCGCTCGGCGAGGACACTTTCGGGGTTCAAAACCTTGGGATTATAGGGAATCCATGCTGGCGGCGCAAGCGCGTTTCACCGGGCAGGTTCGTCCTCGGCGATGCCTCTGTTCTTCTCCTTCGCTCTCGAACCTTGGTGAAAAGGTTCTGGTGATAAGATGGGTTCTCGCGCCAAAAGGTCGCCTCGAACAGGAGCGCTGGCATTGCCTCAAGGCACGACTCAAGCCGCCGACAGACCCCTTGCCGGACAAGTCGCGTTGGTGACCGGAGCCAGCCGCGGCATCGGCCTGGCCATCGCTGCGCGGTTGGGCCGCATGGGGGCGCGCGTGGCGATCTGCGCACGCCAGCCACGGGCCCTTGAGCAGGCCGCGAAGGGCCTGCGACAAAGCGGCACCGAAGTCCTGGCCGTCCCCGCCGACGTGACCCGTCCGCCGGAGGTCGCCGCGGTGGTCGAGCGCACCCACCAGGCGTTCGGCCCGATCGACATCCTGGTGAACAATGCCGGAATCAGCGTTTTCCGCCCCATCCACGAGACGACCGAAGCAGACTGGGACGCTGTACTAGGCACCAATCTGAAAGCAGTGTTCCTGGTCAGCAAGGCGGTGGCGCCGGAGATGATCCGCCGCCGCACCGGGCACATCATCAACATCAGTTCGCTCGCGGGCAAGAATGCCTTCGCCGGCGGCGGCGTCTATTGCGCCTCCAAGTGGGGCCTGCTGGGGCTCACCTACTGCATGGCCGAAGACCTGCGGGCACATGGGATCCGTGTGAGTGCGGTGTGTCCTGGCACGGTCGCGACCGAATTCTCGCCGCATACGGGCAAGGACCCATCAAAGATGTTGCAGCCCGAAGACGTAGCCCACGCTGTGGCGGCGCTGGTCACCCAGGCGCCGCAAAGCTTCATCAGCGAGATCCTGCTTCGCCCCACCCAGAAGCCCTGACTGCGGCGCCGCTTTTTGATGCCGACAGAATTGGGGCCGATGAATCCCCCGACGGCAAGACAACGGAAAACCGGGTGTCGTCGGTGCGGGCAGAAGTCCGACTGGGGCGATCCGAAGCAGTCTGCCGGCAAGCCGAGCGAGGCAAAATACCTCTTGACAATAGTCGTTATAACAGATATAGTTGCCCCATGACCGCACGCCGACTACACCAGAAGCGCCGCCAGCGGCCCGCGCCGGGCCTCGAGGACGTGGTTTTTCTCAACCTGATGCGCACCACCGATGCCCTGCTCCGCGAGGTCGAAGAAACGCTCAAGCCAGCCGGTCTTTCGCATACGCAGTACAACGTCCTGCGCATCCTGCGCGGTGCCGGCCCGCAAGGCCTGGCCTGCCGGGAGATCGGCGAGCGTATGTTGACGCGCGATCCGGACATCACTCGTCTGCTCGATCGCCTGGAGGCGCACGGGCTGGTGACGCGCCAGCGCGAGCGGACCGACCGGCGGGTGGTGAACACGCGAATCACGCCGCAGGGTCTGCGCATCTTAGAGAAGCTGGATGAGCCTATCGCCGAGCTGCACCGCCGGCAGTTGCGGCACCTGCGTGCCCCTCGGCTCCAATCCTTGGTCAGGCTTCTGGAGCAGGCACGGGAGGGTCGGCCATGAGCTCTCTTTTTTGCGCGATAGTCGTTGTAACGAATGGCGGGTACACGTCATCATCCCGACGGAAGCCGTATCGATTGCTGCTGAGGTTGCGGCGACATGAATGAATCGCTCCAGTTCCTGGTGCGGCACGGCTACACGGTGTTGTTCGCGTGGGTGTTCGCCGAGCAACTCGGCTTGCCGCTGCCCGCGGTGCCGCTGCTGCTCGCGGCCGGGGCCCTGGCCGGAGCAGGCCGGTTGAGTCTTGCGCTGGTCCTGGGGCTCCCGGTCGTCGCGGCAATCACCAGTGACGTTCTCTGGTATGAGTTGGGCCGCCGCCGCGGGGTCAAAGTGCTGCAGTTCCTCTGCCGGATTTCTCTCGAGCCGGACTCCTGTGTACGCCGCACCGAAAGCACATTTGAACGTCACGGCGCAAGGTCGCTGCTGGTGGCGAAGTTCATCCCCGGACTGAACACGGCGGCACCACCACTGGCGGGAGTTTTCCGCATGCGCCTGAGCCGCTTCCTGCTGTTCGACACGCTGGGAGCGTTGCTGTGGGCCGGGGTGTTTGCGGGGTTGGGCTATGTGTTCAGCGACCAGCTCGAGCGCGTGGCGGACCGCTCCATCACGCTGGGGAGCTGGCTGCTGGTGCTGCTGCTCGGCGGCCTGGGCGGCTACGCCGCCTGGAAATACGTCAAGCGCCAGAGATTCCTGCGTCAGTTGCGCATCGCACGGATCACTCCGGAGGAACTCAAGGGCAAGCTCGACGCGGGCGAAGACCTTCTGGTCGTGGACCTGCGCCACTCGCTCGACTTTGAAGCCGAACCGGAAACCATTCCCGGGGCATATCGCCTGGAGGCGGCCGAGCTGGAAAAGGCCAGCGAGCAGATCCCGCGCGACCGCGAGGTCGTGCTCTATTGCACATGACCTAACGAAGCGACCAGCGCCCGTGTGGCGCTGCTGCTGCGCACCAAAGGGATTACTCGGATCCGGCCATTGGCCGGAGGGCTGGAGGGGTGGCGCCGGCGGGGCTTTCCGCTGGCCGGCGGCCACACAACAACACAAAGGAGCACACGATGAGAAGCGAAAAAGGAACCATCCTGGTAACCGGTGCCACAGGCCGTCAAGGGGGAGCCGTGGCGCGCCATCTGCGAACCAGCGGATGGCGGGTGCGGGCCCTCACCCGCGACCCCCAGAAACCTGCGGCGCAGACCTTGGCAGGGCTCGGAGTGGAGGTTGTGATGGGCGATCTTGATGACCGCAACTCGCTCGCCCAAGCGCTGAAAGATGTCTATGGCGTCTTCAGCGTGCAGAACTTCTGGGAAACCGGCGCCGCCCGGGAGATCCAGCAGGGCAAGACGCTCGCCGATGCCGCCAAGGCCGCCGGCGTGGCGCATCTTGTCTATTCATCCGTGGGTGGCGCCGAGCGCAGCACCGGAGTACCGCACTTCGACAGCAAATGGGAGATCGAGCAACACATTCGCGCGCTGGGCCTGCCCGCAACCATCCTGCGGCCGGTCTTCTACATGGATAACTTCGAGGGGCCCAATTTCCGTCCCGCGATCCTCCAGGGCACACTGACCATGGCCATGCGACCCGACCGGCCCTTGCAGATGATCGCCGTGGAAGACATCGGCGCCATTGCGGCTCTGGCGTTCGAGAAGCCCGCTGAATTCAAAGGGCGGGCCATCGAGCTCGCGGGGGATGAGATGACCATGCCCCAAGCCGCGGAGGCGTTCAGCCGGGTGATGCAGCGGACCGTTCGCTTCGTCGAGCAGCCCATCGAGCAAGTCCGCAGCTTCAGCCCGGAAGCGGCCATCATGTTCGAATGGTTCGATCAGAAAGGCTACGCGGCAGACATCCAGGGCCTGCGGGCACTCTATCCTGCTCTGATGAACTTCGAGCGCTGGCTGCAAAAGTCCGGATGGGGTCAATTGAGCGCAAAGGCTTAGAAAAACCCGGTACTGGGTCAGTTTCCGAGTAGGACGTTACACGGCCAATCGAGCCCTCGGCTACGCTAAAAGCCGCCGGAGCGATGCTTCTGTAATGCGCTAGCGCAGCGACATAGGCAATTACCAATTCCGCCGCTTGCGGGGCCGCAACGTTGCCTCGCCTTGCCCATAGGGGTAGCATTAACCGCTTCTTGAATTACCTGTTTTGGTTGCTGTGTTAAAAACTGAGCTGACTCACCAGCGGCTGCATAGCATAGGAGAAATATCCGTGACGACAGCTTCGAAGGCCAACAAGAAGGCAATAGAGAAGAAGTTTGGCGAGACAGCCTTCCGTCTCAGCCAGGAAAGAAGTGATTTCCTCCTGCCACAGATCCTGGACTTTGTCCGAAACAAAAAATGGATCAATCTGCGTCCGGAGTACCAGCGTCGCCTAGTTTGGGATGACCGAAAGCGCAGCCTTTTCATCGAATCCCTTCTTTTCAATGTGCCGATACCACCCGTGTTCCTTTACGAGTGGGACTTGAGCCGATACGAGGTGATGGACGGCCAGCAGCGCCTTAACTCGATTGTCGATTTTTATAAAAATGGTTTTGCCCTCAAAGGACTCGAAAAGTGGAACGAGCTGAATGGTCTACGCTATAGGGACCTCCCGGAGACCTTGCAACGTGGCCTTGATCGGCGCCGCCTGTCCGCCACCGTGCTCCTAGTCGAGGGCACCGACAAGGCTCTTCCACAGCAGGGCGACATTCGCAAGCTCGTTTTTGAAAGATTGAATACTGGCGGCCAGCAACTGAATCCTCAAGAACTCCGTAACTGTTTGTATGCTGGAGGTTTCAACGATCTTTTGATTGCGCTGTCCCGGGCCCCGTTGTTCAGAGAAATCTGGGAAATTCCCTCTGGGGCGGCTGTTCGACAAAATCGCCTGTACCGCAGGATGCAGGACTGTGAAATCGTCCTGCGCTTCTTTGCGTTTCGGAAACGGGCGAACATTAAGGGATCTGTTCGCTCGATGCTTGACCGCTGCATGGAGGAACATCTTAGCGCGACAAGAACGCAAATTTCAGACCTTGGGGAAGATTTCAAGACTCGCCTCAGTCTTGCCCGAGACCTCTTTGGCGATCACGTTTTCCGGTACAAGGATGAAGAGGATAAGTTTCAATTATCCCAGCCACTTTATGACGGGGTAATGGTTGCCCTGGACAGGTTGTGGCCAAAGCGCGACCGCCTGCTATCGGCAAAGACTCGGGTCCTTGACAGAGTGAATAAGCTGTTGAGCCGTCCTCGCGCATACGAGGTTATCGTTGGGCGGCCGAACACGGCTAGGGCCGTGCTGAAGAGAATGGAGCTTCTTGCCAAGGCTATCGAGGGGTGATTGCTGTGCGTGCTGCTCTGGATGAGCTAAATACACGCATTATCGAGCTTAAGGCCGATCTAACATTCGTAGCTCTGGCGGCGCAACTGCGGCCCCGCGTCGGCGACGTCGTACAGTGGGCGGCAGTCGGTGAGGTACTCGAACTGGTAAAGCAGTTCATGCGCGCGAAGTCGAGTCGTCCCGAAGGAGTTTATGGTCCTCTCCTCATCAGACTGTTCGCGGCATTCGAACGATACTTGCGAATGCTTATCATCCAGAGTGTCGAAGAACGAGCATCTGGTGTACGAACCTACGACGAGCTTCCCGAAATGCTAAGCAATCGGAACCTAGTTTTGACCGGAAGGGTATTGGCGGCCATCGATGCCCCACGTGATTATCTGACGCTGAACATCGAGTCGCTGATCGCCAACTTGGCATCATGCAAACGAGGTAGCGACTCGTTTCGTCTGAATGCCCAAGCC
>JACQDH010000195.1 GCA_016201215.1 Acidobacteriota bacterium
TCAGCCGCGCCCACCAGTTGTGCGTGCGCGGGCGAAAGGAGATGCCGGGATAGGCCTGGTCGAGTGTGACGCGCGGCATGATCACTGCCCAATTCCCAGTGGATTCGAGGATATGGTACCAGAGAACGCCTGGCGCCGCGGCGGCGGCAGGCGGGAATCAAGAAACCGCCAGCAGGATGCTGGCGCTACGCGGGCTGCGCCGCCCGATTTGTCAGGAAGTTTTGCTTTCGCTATCATAGCCGCTGCACGAAAGCGCGCTCAAGGAGAGCAAGGAGGAGTCATGCTCATTGCTGTCGGACAACCCGCCCCCGAATTTGCCCTCAAGGATCAGAGCCAACAGGAAGTGAAGCTTGCCGACTTCCACGGCAAGAAAAATGTGGTGCTGGTTTTCTACCCGCTCGACTGGAGCCCGGTGTGCACGAACGAGCACGCCTGCTTTGTGAACGATATGAAAAACTTGGAGCAGCTCAACGCGCAAGTGTTGGGCCTGAGCGTGGACAGCGTGTGGTCGCACAAGGCCTACGCCGAGAAGATGGGCATCCGTTACCCGCTGCTGGCCGACTTCCACCCACGCGGCGCGGTGGCCAGCAAGTACGGCATGTACCTGGAGGAGCGGGGGATCACGGGGCGCGCCATCGCCATCGTCGACAAGGCGGGCAAGGTGGCCTGGTTCAAGCAGTACGACATTCCCATCGTGCCGGACATCAAGGAAGTGGCCGCAGCGCTGGCCCAGGTGAAGTAAGGCCGCGTTCAGCTTTCAGCCGTCAGCTTTCAGGTCCAGCCGCCAGATATGCTTGTTGAGTCCGGAGTGTCCGGGCCAAAGATGCAGACCGACAAGCTGCGGCCCCGTTATCAACGATTCCTGACGGGTGAGAGCTGACGGCTGACAGCGCGCTTAGTGTTTGTGTGGCGCAGCCTTCTTGGCTGGCGCGCCGGAAGGCTTCGACGCCGGGGCGGGCTTGGGCGCAAACGTGCGCAGGTAGTTTACGAGTTGCCAGCGCTGCTCTTCGGCGAGCCGCTTCTTGAACGTCGGCATCGGCCGGCGGCCTTCGCTGATCTTGTAGAAGATCTCGCCGTCGGTCATCTCTCCCATCATGTGGGCGTCGGTGAAGTCGGCGGGCTTGACGTCGTACATCCGCGCTTCCGGGCCATCGCCCTTCCCACTCTCACCATGGCACTGCGCGCAGGCCTCCAGAAAGATGGCCTTAGCGGCGGCGAGGGAAGTTTCTGTAGGTGCCATGGGATTGGTCAGCTTCTTCGCTTCTTCCGGAACTGGCCAATTCTTGTCGCCGTGCGCCGCGACCCAGGCCGCCAGCACCAAGCCCAGGGCCAGCAGGAGGCAATTCCGCTGAACCACCGACTGTGCCCTCACGTTCGCTTCAACCCCTCCGAGTCTGTTCGTGCCCGACCCACCGGTCGTGGACCACGATTCCGCGCGAAGTTCGTCCGCCGATCATCGCATAAGATTCCGAATTCCTCACAGGAGGTTTCCTGGGGAAACACGAGCAGTGGCTCAATGGTCTGTGTAGCGGCGGGCGAAACTTGTCCCGAGCCCCGTCGAGGGAGCCCGCCGTCAGTTTTTCCGGAAGCCCGGCAGGATGGCGCCCGGAAAGGCGCCGCTACAGGAGCTAGACCCGATGCAGATCGCGGAAGATCAGCGCAAGCAGGAGTGCGTTCAGACCAATGATTGCGGCGGTGACAACCCAGGCGAGCACGATCACCCAGCGGCGGTTGACGAACTCACCCATCTTGGCCTTCTCGCTGGTGAACTTCACCAGCGGCACCACGGCAAACGGCAACTGAAAGCTCAAGACCACCTGGCTCAAGATGAGCAGGTTGGTCACCTGGCCTTCGCCCATGACCCCGATCACGATGGCCGCGGGCACGATGGCCAGCAGGCGGGTGATCAGCCGGCGCAGCCACGGCGGCAGGCGCAAGTTGAGGAAACCTTCCATCACGATCTGCCCGGCCAGTGTGCCCGTCAGCGTCGAGTTTTGCCCGGAGCAGAGCAGCGCCGCGGCGAACAGCGTGCTCGCCAGGCTCGCGCCCAGCACAGGAGTGAGGAGCTGGTAAGCCTGCGAAATATCGGCCACGCCGGTCATGCCATTCCGGTGAAACGCCGCCGCGCCCAGCACCAGAATGGAAGCGTTGACGAACAGCGCGAAGGCCAGCGCCACGGTCGAGTCGATGACCGCGTACTTGATGGCCTCGCGCTTGTGCTCGGGCTGATGCCGGAACGCGCGCGTCTGCACGATGCTCGAGTGCAGGTAGAGATTGTGCGGCATCACCGTGGCGCCCAGGATGCCGATGGCCAGGTAGAGCATCTCGCGGTTGCGCAGGATCTCCGCGCTGGGGATGTAGCCGCGGGCGGCCTCGAGCCACAGCGGGCGCGCGAAGAAAATCTCGTAGGCAAAGCAGCCGGCGATGGTGGCGATAAGCGTAATCACCAGCGCCTCCACCAAGCGGAAGCCGCGACCTTGCAGCGCCAGCACCAGCAGGACGTCGAGGCTGGTCAGCAGCACGCCGGCGAGCAGCGGCAGGCCAAACAACAGCTTCAGGGCTACCGCCGAACCCAGCACCTCGGCCAGGTCGCAGGCAGCGATGGCGACCTCACAGATGACCCAGAGGGCCAACGAGGCGGGTCGCGAATAATGATCGCGGCAGGCCTGCGCGAGGTCACGGCCCGTGGCGATGCCGAGCTTCGCGGAGAGCGCCTGCAGGAACATGGCCATCAGGCTGCTCAGCAGCACCACGCTCAGCAGCGTGTAGCCGAACTTCGAGCCACCACCCAGGTCCGTGGCCCAGTTGCCCGGGTCCATGTAGCCCACGGCTACCAAGTAGCCCGGCCCGGCAAAGGCCAGCAACTTGCGCCACACCGAGGCGCCCGAATAGACGGGAATCGTGCGGTAGGCCTCGGGCAGCGAGGGCATTCCATTGGCAAAGCGCCAGCCTTCGCTTTGCTTCAGTTCAACCGGGCTTTCTCGACTGACCATGCTTTCGGCGACGAGGGACAGCGACCCGGTGGAGACCCCGGGCCCGGCAACGTGTTAATCGAAATAAACTCCGTATATAAACTACGCTTAATGAGCTCGCGCGTCAAGGGCTCGGCGCAAATTTTTTCGAAAGGGTTAACCGCGATGCGGTCGCGCCGCCGCGACGCCCCTCTGCGCCCGCGGAGGGATAGAAGCGAGGCTTCCCTTCCCAGGTTTCGGCCGCTGGGCGCTGCGCGGGACCGGGGCTTTGTGGTAGTGTCGCCGGTGATGGGCGGCGCCTGGCGGCAGGCGCCCGCGGGGGAGACCATGGACGAAGCCGTCAAACAGCAGCAGGTGCAGATCAAGGCCGACGAAAAAGAGATGCTCGGGCAGTACAGCAATCTGGTGATGATCCACCACAACGCCGAAGAGTTCACCCTGCACTTCATCTACGTTTTCCCCAACGTGGCCCAGGGCAAACTGATCTCCGGCAACATCCTGAGTCCGGCCCACGCCAAGCGCCTCTGGCGCGCGCTGGGCGAGAACCTCAGCCGCTACGAGGCTCAGTTCGGCAGCATCCGCGAGACCCCCGAGGCCGGTCCCGTCCCCAGCGTCGGCTTCGTGCAATGAGGCTCAAGCGGCGCTACGCGGCACCCGCCCGCCTCAGGCAACCTTCTGCCCGGCCCTGCACCTAATCTTCATAATGGCGAGGTGCACCATGCGGCGGATGAGTATGGCTCGTCGCTTCCCAGGATTTTGCTTGCTTGGGATTGCTATGCTGGCGCTGGCGGTCTTGCCTGTGGCCGCGCAGCAGGGAAGTATCAACCCGAGACTTCCTCCTCCACCTCCGCCACCCGACGAAGCCGCGCCTACACCCGCGGACAAACCAGCGCCGCCGACACCCGCCACAGATGGCGGGCTGAAGCCCGCCGCTGTACCAGCCGCACCGGAGCCGGCCGCGCCGCCGCCCGACCTGCCCGCCAGTATCGCCATCCCTGCGGGGTCGCGTTTTGCGGTGGTACTGGACACACCGCTCAGCACGCGTATCTCTCGCAAGGGCCAAGTGGTGACCTTCCGCACTTCCGATGCGTTGCGCTTGAGTGACCAACTGGAGATTCCTCCGGAGACGGCCTTCACCGGAACCGTGGTCGAGGTGCGGCGTCCCGGGGGCTTCGGCAAGGCCGGCTCGCTGCGCGTCAAGGTGGAGAGCATCAGCCTGGAAACCGGTGCCACGGCGCAGGTGCTGGCGCGCCTGGATTCGCCCGACATGAAAGGCCAAGGGCGGCTGACCACCGACAGCAAGCACACCACCGACCTTTACAGCCTGACCCTGTACACGCTCGAGGGCACCCTACTGGGCGCGCGAATCCATGGCGGCAAGGGCGCGGCCATCGGGGCGGGTGCGGGCGCTGCCGTGGCGTTGATCATTATGATGGCGCATCGCGGCCAGGACCTCTACCTCGAACCCGGCATGCCCTTCCAGGTCATCCTGGACCGGCCTGTGGAGCTACCGGGTAAGGGCGTCTGGACCGCGCAGCAGAACTACGCGCGCGCCCACTGGACGCCGCCGCCCTCTGGCGACGCCGGGGACGGCGCCGGGGGCAGCAACTCCCCCAGCGGGGATCGTGCGGAGCCCCAGCGCAACCCGGACGGATCGCCCGTGAACCCAGACCGACCCCGCCTAAAGCGTCGGCCGAAGAATCCCTAGCCCTGGGCAGCCACCTTCCGACCAGCGATTGAAGCTTTGGACAACGCTCCCTCTAGTCGATGTTTCCTGCCAAGTTCCTCATGCTAAAGTAGTTCCGATGCAAGTCGCGTGCTCGAGTTGCGGGGCGCAGCACCTGCTGAACGACGCGCAGATCGGCGATCGCCCCCGGGTGCAATTCCTCTGCACGAAGTGTGGGCAGCCTACCGTGGTGGAGGTGGCTCGCCGACCCGAGCGCACCCAGGTGATTACGCCGCTGCCGTCGTTTGCGCGCGGCGAGGGAGCCCCGGGGCTAGGCGAAACGATTGCCAGCGAATACCAGGGCCTGACGCTGCCCTCGGGCAAAGCCATTACGCTCTCGGTGATCGCCGGGCCGGCCAGGGGGCTGGTATACCCGATGACTAAGCCACGCACAGTGCTGGGGCGCTCCGGCGCGGATGTGGAGATCAACGACCCGGAAGTCTCCCGCTGGCACTGCGCCGTGGAAGTGAAGGGCGACGTGGTGCGCCTGCGTGACCTCGATTCGACCAACGGCACTTACTTCGGTGAGGAGCGCGTGCGCGCAGCCGAACTCAGGCACCTCTCCGAATTCCGGATCGGCTCGACCGTCGTCCTGCTCACCATCATCCCAAAACGCACCGGCTGACGGCCGCACCTGCGCTCGTGGCCACCCTCGGAGGCGTTTCGTGGTAACGTACCTCGCGCTCGCCGCACACACCTGCGATGAACCGCCTGACCGTGACTCTGATCGCCTGCAACGAAGAGCCGAACCTGCCGCGCGTGCT
Source organism: Acidobacteriota bacterium (assembly GCA_016201215.1). Taxonomy (GTDB): domain Bacteria; phylum Acidobacteriota; class Terriglobia; order Acidiferrales; family UBA7541; genus QHYU01. The sequence continues at coordinate 5,463 of JACQDH010000195.1, forward strand.
GGCCTCGGTTGCGGGGTTGGCCGATGAAATCGTGCTGGTGGATTCGGGCAGCACCGACCGCACCTGCGAGGTCGCCAGGCAACTCGGCGCGCGCGTGGTGTACCACCCTTGGAGCGGGTTCGGCGAACAGAGAAACTTCGCCGCCGCGCAGGCCCCCCACGACTGGGTCCTTGCGCTCGACGCCGATGAAGAGTTGAGCCCGGAGCTGCGCGCGTCTTTGCGCGTGTGGAAGGAGCAGCCGCCGGCGGCGGTGGCCTACGAGTTCGCGCGCCGGGCCAGCTACCTGGGTCGCTGGATCTGGCATTCGGGCTGGTACCCGGACCGCAAGGCGCGGCTCTACCGCCGCGATCGCGCCCGCTTTGCGGGCGTGGCGCACGATTCGCTCGAAGCCGACGGCCACGTGGCGCGCCTCGAGGGCGACCTGCTGCATCACGCCTTCCGCACGTTCGCCGAGCACGCCGCCAAGGTGAATTCCTACAGCACGACCGCAGCGCAAGAGATGTACGCCGAGGGCCGGCGGCGCTGGCGCGCGGCGATGCTGCTGGCTCCGCCGTGGGCGTTGTTGCAAAAGTTCATCCTCCGCCGCGGCTTCCTCGACGGCACGCGCGGCTGGAAGATTGCCCGGATGAGCGCACGCTACACGTTCCTGAAGTATCGCAAGCTGGGCGTGCTCCTGAGTGGTGGCTCGCTCACAGAAACCCCTGGTGGGTTGAAGCCCGCCGCTACACAAACCCACCGACCTGAGCCGCTAAAGAGGGACGCGTAGCTTTGATTCCCCTGTATGTGGACCTCGAGCGGGAGTGGCGCGGCGGACAGAACCAGGCGCTGCTGACCCTGCGCGAGCTGCGTGCTCGCGGGCACGCCGCAGAGCTGGTGGCCGTCGGTGAGTGCCCGCTGGCGCGCCGCGCGCAGGCCGAGGGCATTCCCGTGCACGCTGTGGGGCCGCAGGCGCGGCGATTACAGGCTGCGCTTCTGCTGCGGCGGCTGCTAACCCAGCGCCGGTTTGACCTGCTGCACGCGAACGAGCCGCACGCCCTGACGGCAGCGTGGCTGGCGCGCGCGCATCACCGGCTGCCGCTGGTGGCATCGCGGCGCGTGGCCTACGCGTTGCAGCGCAACTCGCTGGCGCTGGCCCGCTATCGCGCGGCGCGGCGCATCCTGACCATCTCGCGTTTCGTGGCCGAAAGCGTGGTCGCGTCCGGCCTGCCAGCCTCACAGGTGGAAATCGTCTATGAAGGCGTGGAAGTGCCGCCGCTGCCCTCCGAGGAGGCACAGTGCGTGGCGCGCCGCCGCTGGGGCGTGGGCGAAGACGAAACGCTCGTGGGATGCGTCGGTTATCTGCTGCCGGAGAAAGGCCAGCGCTTCTTGATCCGCGCGCTGCCGGCGGTGCGCGAGCATTTCCCGAATTGTCGACTGCTGCTGGCGGGACACGGGCCGTGCCGCGCGCGGTTGGGAAACCTGGTGCGTGATCTCCAACTCGAATCCGCCGTACATTTCGCAGGTTTTGTCGAGGATGTGGCGCAGGTCTATGCGGCGCTCGACCTGTTTGTGTTTCCGTCGCTGGCGGAGCCGCTGGGCACTTCGCTGGTGGCGGCCATGGCCTATGGGTTGCCGGTAGTGGCGGTCAACAGCGGCGGCGTGCCGGAATACGTCACCCACGGACAGACCGGCTTGCTGGTTTCCGCAGCCAATCCCAACGCCATCGCCGCGGCCGTGACAGGCCTGCTGCGCGACCCCGAGCAGGCGCACAGGCTGGGCGGCGCGGCTCGCGAGACCATTGAGCAGCGTTTCGCCGCCGGTCACATGGTCGAAAACACGCTGCGCGCTTACGAAAGGCTCTGCGCTGTGTAGCGGCGCCGGGGCGGCAGAAGAACGTGCGGGCGCGCGACTCATTCCAGCGCGATATGTGTATCGGTGCGCTCGACTCCGTCCATCTTTTGGATTTTTTCCATGACCAGGTCGTCGAGCTCGCGCTGGCTGCCCACCTCGACGTAGGCGAACACATCGGGCACTCCCCAGCAGGCGTGCGCCGAGCGCACCCCGGGCAGGTGGGCGAGCGCCTGGGCAACTTTTTTGGAGTGGCCGGCGCGGGCGTGGATCAGCACGTAGGCGCGCACGGAACGCTTCTTCATCTGCATGCCAAGCTCCTTCGGTTTGGCTGAGGACCAGCTTGCTGGGGCTATCGTACACCTATTCACGCGGGCATAAAACGCAAGCGCTCCGACAGCCAACTTCGGTGCCGGAGCGCTCACGTACAACTGTCAATTGTTGCGCCAGTTTTTTGAACCTTCCCTGTTCCTCCTCTCCGTTTAGCGGTACTCCTGAGCCGGCAGGGCGTTGACCACCCACCTTCCGGCCGGCTCGAGGAACTCAAGCCCGATGGCGAAGCCTTCGCCGCGCCGCGGCTGGCAGTAGGCCACGCGGGCGGTGGCGCGGAAATCCCCCGGCAGCGAGGCGATCACCACGCGGTCATTCGGCTGCCAGCGGCGCACCGTCACCACGCGCGCGCCCCGCGAGCTGACGTCCTCGGTGAACGTCATCTCCACGCCCGGCGTCTGCCGGTTGCCAGACAGCTGCACGGCTACTTCCATCGGAATGCGTTTTTCCATGCGCTGGACGGCGAAGGCTCTGGCCATCGCTTCCCCCAGATTCGCGCTTCGCGCTACAAACAGGCCGCGATGCGCGAGAACGACCGGACCCCACTGCGCCCGCCCTTCATCCGATACAGGGCGCGGTCTGCGGCCCCCAAGAGTTTTTCCACCGTGTCGCCGTCCTGCGGAAAGACGGCATAACCCGCGCTCACCGACACCACGGGCTTCTGTCCGTCGGTGGCCAGGCGCTCGCAGATGCGTTTGGCCACGCCGCCGGCCGCTTCCCCGTTGGCCTCGGGCAGAACCAGGGCAAACTCGTCGCCGCCGTACCGCGCGGCCGTGTCGATGGCGCGGCAATGAACTCGCAGGACGTTGGCCAGGCGGCAGAGCGCGCGGCTCCCGACCAGGTGGCCGTGACGGTCGTTGATCGTTTTCAGACCGTCCAGATCGAGCAGCAGCACGGAGAACGGCCGCCCGGTGCGCCGCGAGCGCTGGATTTCGCCTTCGAGCACGTCAATCAGCCGGCGGTAATTGGCGATTCCGGTGAGCGGGTCGCTGACCGCCAGGTGGCGCACCTGATCGAACAGGCGGGCGTTGTCCACCAGCGCGCCGCCAAGCAGAATGGCGTAGCTTGACACCTTCACGACCTGGGCCAAGGTGAAGGGCGCGTCCAGCAGGCGTTCGGACTGGCTGGCCAGCAGGTGGCAGGCCACGTTCAACGACGCGGCCCAACACAGCGCGCGATCAAAGACGGAATCGGCCGTCCGCAGACGCCGCCGGAAGCCGATCGCCGCCCCGAGGAAGATCGCCGCGGGGATCAGGTCCCACGGGCGTGAAAGAAAGGCCGCGGGGCGCATCTGAGGTTCGGCGGGCGCGCCCAGATAAACTGCGCTGGTCAGGTAGGCCACCGCGCCTACCAGCAGAAAAGCACCGGCGATTTCGCGGCCCGGCTCGCGCGCGTTGGGCAGCCGCCGCTCGACCACCAGCGCGGCCACCAGCAGACCGGCCAGCAGCGTGCGGCTCACCATCCAGGCCAGCGGCACACGCATCGGTCCCGCCGAGCCCGCCGCTAGCAAGTTGTAAAAGCCAAACGAAGCCCCCGTGTCAATCAGTCCGGAGAGGACAAAGCCGAAGGCCAGGATCAACGAGATGCGGTCGTGCGTGCCCTTGAAGCGGATCAGGCCGTTGGCCGCGTAGGTGAAGCTCAGCAGGCTGCCAACGATCTCGAGATAGGCGTAGAGGAGCGGTTCGGAAGAAAAATGCAGGTTCCGCAGCCACCAGACCAGCGCGAGGAAGGCCGCTGCGCCCGCCAAGCCCAGGGGCCAGCGCAGACGATGAAACGCCTGACCGAATTGCCGAAGTGTGCCCACGTTTCCCCGGAGACACCCATAAAAGAAGCAGCCCATGGGACAGTGGTGCAACTTTGCAACCAATGTCCCAATTCGCAGCGCTCAGGCGTAACCGACTGAAAGGCGGCGGGTTTCCAGCCGAACCGCCAACGATGATGGGGAAGGAAACGCAAAAACGGCCGGGCGGGGTGTAGAAAGGTTACCAAGCCGAACGTACGTTTCTCATTTACGCTTGTTATACTGGTTGCACGCGCAGCAACACCCGCGCACGCCGATTGCTGGACGGCAGTATCCGAAATCCCGCTCCCTGCGTGTCGCTAGGCTTTGGGTTTGGGCGCGGGGAGGTCGCGGGCGTGCGACTGATCCTGGAAGCCGATCTTGATGTGCGTGCCGTCACACTCCGGCTTTGAATCTTGCCGAACCCACCTCTCGCCTGATCCACCTGCCTGACCGATGATGGCGTGCTCTCCACGATCGAGGAAAGATGTCACAATCACTGCGGAGGGAACCGCCGTTGAAGGCAGTAACTTTTGACTTCTACAACACGCTGGTTTACCACCGCGCGGGGGTTGGTCGGGGACGCCAATACCAGAACTACCTTTCCGCCGTCGGGTTTACTTCTGATCCGTGGGAGCATCAAGTGCTCTATGCCGTTTTTGAACATTACGGTTCCAGTTACAGCCCTGCGCTTAGGGATGAAGCCAAGCTGTCGTTCTGGACTGAATTCACCCGCCTCCTCTTTGAACGTACCGGCGTGCATACTTCCGGGGTCATCGACCACACGGCGCACTCACCGGCGATACGAGACATCATGGGGCCGACTTGCTTTGCTGTCTTCGATGAGGTTCCCCAAGTTCTGCGCCAACTTAGGGCGGCGGGATTCCGTCTCGGCGTGATCTCAGATTGGCAAAAAGGCCTCGCGCACTTCTGCGAGGAATTGGGCATCGGCACATATCTGGATGTTGTCGTAGCCTCGGGCCAAGCGGGTTTTCAAAAGCCCGATCCGCGATTGTTCGAAATAGCGTGCGAACGGATGAAGATTTCTCCACGCGAAATTCTTCATGTAGGCGACAGCGACGCAGATATCGAAGGCGCACGCGCCGCAGGTTTCTCAGTTGCGCTGCTCGTGCGCAGTGGAGAATCTACGGCAAGAGAAGTGCCAATCATCAGGAATCTGGGCGAGGTATTCCTTTGTTTGAAGCCGCCACCCACCTGACGGGGGAGAATCCGGTTTAGGGAGCAGGCCGGTTCTCAGGCTTGAGGCTTGGATTGAGGCGGAGGCAGGTCACGAGCTTCGACCTGGCTTTGGAAGCCGATCTTGTTGTGCGTGCCGTCACAGAAGGCCTCTCGATCTTACTGAAAGCTTCCCTGGCACAATCTGCCTGCCGCTACCTCGGCAATAAGACGCTGTCGACCCATTGCTTCCGGCTGCGGTCCGCCTTAGCCTTTATGCCTACAAGGAGGTGCCATGGCCCGCCTCGCTGTTGCAGCCGCTCCCGACTTTCGCCAAGTGGCGGTGGAGGCTTACGCGGTCAACGACCGGATGAACCAGATCTTGCTCGAGCATCTCGACCCCCGTGCGTGGCGAGCCAAACCGCCCGGCCGCAAGGGACGCACCATCGCTGCGATCTTTACTCACATGCACAACATCCGCCGCAAGTGGTTGAGGCTCTCGGCTCCGCATCTGAAGCTGCCTGCCCAGCTTCACCGCGCCCGCTGCACGCAGAAGCAGGCTAGGGCCGCGCTGGCCGAGAGTGCCGTACGCTGCTGCGAGATGCTCGCGTACGCCCTGGCCCGTCCCCAGGGCCGCGTCAAGAACTTTCGCCGGGATGGTTGGGCGAGGCCGTGGCCTGTCGGCGCTTCCATGTTCGCCTACATGATTTCGCACGACGCCCATCATCGCGGGCAAGCGTGCATGCTGGCGCATCAGCTCGGATTCCCGCTGCTGGCCAAGGCTGCCTACGGGATTTGGGTCTGGGAAAAGCTGTGGAGGGAGTGCGGGTTCACACACCCGCGTTGAGCTCCCGAGTGCACGCCTCGCAAGGTTTCCAGGGTCTTCGCCCGGCACTATACCTTGGGCTTGGGCGGAGGCAGATCACGCGCGTGCACCTGGTCCTGGAAGCCGATCTTGTTGTGCGTGCCGTCGCACGACGGCTTGCGATATTGCTAAAAACACCGCTCGCCTAATATGTCTGGCAGTTTAGTCACCTGAAAAAGTTCAACGGCTTTCCATCCCGCGTGCACCTGAGACTCGGTACTTCTCAAACAAGGCAATCGCTTGAACCGTGAAGCTGTCGCGGGTACGCCCGCTGATAATCTCCTGCCAAACCACTTCCAACGAAGCCAGACGTATTCTCGTTATGGCCTCCGAAGTTTCTGAATTGGGGGCGCATCGCGCGACAATGGGGACGTAGTAAAAAGATACCCTAGCGTCCGTCACTCCGCTGTCGGTGAGGGTCGTGCCCAGGCTGTGCGCTTGTTCACCTATGAACCCCGTTTCTTCACGCAGCTCTCGTAGAGCGTTCTCTTCCCCGGTCAGCTCTGGCTCGCCGAAACCCCTGGGGAGTTCCGTTTCGACTACTCCGGTAGCGTGGCGCTCTTGGTCCACAAGTACTACATCTCCCACTTGGCCAAGAGAGGGCTCCGCTATGGTTCCCAGGATGACGGTGTTAACGCCCCCTTCCAATTGCTTCCGGTAGATGATGCGAAGGTAAGGATAAAAGTTTTTCTCGCCCAGCACGTCGCGGCCTTGGACCAAATCGACCACGAAGTATACGTACGGTGTGGTTGCCGCCACGCCCAATACAACTCTGTGCTCGCTTGCAAAGGTTTCCAGGGTGCGGCGGTCAAGGACGATAGGGCGACGCTGCCGAATCGCAAAAGCCTCGGGGTAGTGCGCCACCAGATTGTCATATTCATCTAGCGCCTCTTGTTGATGGGCGGTCAGCGACAACATCATTGTTTCCCCTGTTCAGCGGAGCGGTGACCGAGATCCGCGGGAACGCCCTCACCCTTTGTGGAAATGCGGTTGATTAGATCTTCCACATCCTTCCGACTCAGTTCTTCCTTGGTGCGCATCAGTTCTAGGCTGTAACTGCGTTCCCTGTCTAGCCGTTTTCGGCCCACGTCGTAAACACTTACCATCAACTTCGCAGCGAACCCCTTGACCTTCTTAGGAATCAAGCCAACGGCAGCATCCACTGCCGTCTTCACCAACGGATTATTTATGTCCATGGCTACTACGAAGACCTTGCCGGCGATGCTAAGCGCAAAGGTAACAAAGTTGACGTACTTCTCTTCGGTGCGTCTGTGCTCATACTTTTTGTTGTACCAGTCGGACATTGCGCGCTGGAAATTGTCAAAATCTTTCTGAAATGGTTCCAGCAACTCAAGGCAGCGTAATGGGTCGTTCAAGATCCGGGTTTGGCTTTCCTTGAAAGCTTGCCATTCAGGCAACCTCAGCAATTCCACCACGTCAGGCACAATTAGTTCGTGAAGCAAAGGAAGGTTCATCGCCTCTTGAGCACGCGCAATGAATTTACGCCTGATGAGACTCAAGAGCTCCGCATCAGTCAGAATTGTGCTTAGCTGTCCAATGGATGTCGTGGCTACGGGGTCATCCTGTAAGGCGACTCGGCTCGGAAGACCTGCCGGGGTAAAGGTGTAGCGGCTTAAGAGGTCAGGAAGGTTGGTGTTGTATACCAAGTCGACCAGCTTTTTCTGTTCAAGGAGAAACGGGTTATCCTGGCCTGGCTTGCGGAACCAGCCGAGAGTTATTGCGTCCCGGAGCTGGTTTTCATCAACAGGAACGATAAAGTGATCCCGATAGATATCCGTCCGCGTAAAATCTTTTTGTTTGCTGGCGAGCTCGCCCGCTTTCTGAAAAGAGTAATTCGCCAGCTTGTCCAGCGCCGTGTTAAAGGCTTCCCAGCAGCCCGGTTCTTGAAGTCGCTCAGGACTGCTAAAGAGTTCGCCTGCCATGGCGTTACGTCTTTCAGGATCCAGCAATCGAGGCCTAGTTACCCCCTCAGCGAACCGGGTTGACAGTTGTTTGATCGCCTGGCGATTTTTCTCATCATCCACCGCTAGCCGGACATACGTGATGTCCTCGCCTGTCTCTCGCAGGAAGGCCTCGACTGCACGGGCTCCTTCCGTCCGTTCGTGCACGCCTGACTCCTCACGCAGAGACGTCTCATGGTACAGGAACGGGACGATTGCCTTCTGGCGCAATAGTTCGGAGAACGCCACGAGGCCTTCCCTATTCGCCGGCAAGTAATTCTCATAAAGGTAGTCGTTATTCTTGAGAGCCACTCGGTTTATCACGACCTGTGAAGAATAGACCAACGAACGGACGAACTCTGTCTGAACCTCCCGTTCCCTCATAGCTCGCACGTTGCGGTCTCCGTAGTCCGCGCCATGCTCCATCATGTAGGAAAATACTTCGTCGGAGACGTACTGGTTATCGAGGCACTGGGGCACCACAGCATCTGCCTCAAGCTGGTCACGACCGATTATGTTGGTACTCATGTGCGTCTCCTCTGACCACCGTTTTACAAGTCTCTATAATACCCAAAAGTATATACACGCCTCCGAGTCGCACGGCAAGCAGAGAAAGTGATTACAAACTGCCCAAGTGGGTGGTGAAAATCATCCGTGAAGTTGCGCCTGCCTACGGCTCGCAGGGCCGCGCGCTGCAAGTGGCCACTGTGGAGTCTAAAGTGGCCCGACGTTTGCTGAATCGCTTAGCCTTGCGCGGCTCAGGAGCCGACCGGAGGCTTCGGCTTGGGCGGAGGTAGATCACGCGCGTGCACCTGGTCCTGGAAGCCGATCTTGTTGTGCGTGCCGTCGCAGAAGGGCTTGTTTGCCGAATGGCCGCAGCGACACACCGAGAGCGCGGTGCGGCCCGCCAGGCCGAAGCGATTGCCCTCCGGGTCCACGATTTCAAAGTCGCCCTCAATCCGCAGCGGGCCATTATTTGTCGGGGTGATCTTCGTAGCTGGCATCTCTTCCTCCCTCCCGAAGAGTGACGGTCTTGGCGAACGGCCAACAAGCGCCCATACCACAGATGGACTTCAGCGAGAACCTAAGGAGGCAGAACGCGCCTCGGCACCGCTCTCGCGGACTTCGCGCAGGCGGCCGCTGCGGACGTCGTAAATGAAACCGTGCAGTTTGACGTCTCGCGGCAGAAATGGGCTTTCGCGGATGCGCCTGAGTTGCGCGCGCAGGTTTTCCTCCAGGTCCGTGAAGGCGTGAAAGTGCAGGTGCGACGTCTCCTGCCCGGTTTCGCTCTTCAATTGCTGGCGGAGCTGCTCATCCTGGAAGGTGAGCATGCCGCAGTCGGTGTGTTCGATGACGAAGATGGTGCGGGTGCCGAGCAGGCGCGTGGAGATGATCAGCGAGCGCAGCGCGTCGTCGGTCGCCAGGCCACCGGCGTTGCGGATGATGTGCGCCTCGCCGGTCTTGATCCCGAGGACTTTCTCAACCGTGAGCCGCGCATCTATGCAGGCCACCACAGCCAGCTTCCGGGCCGGCGGCATGGGCAGGTGCCCCAGGTCAAACGATCCGGCGTAGCGTTGATTGGCATCGAGCGTCTCTTCGTAGACTCCCATGGTGCCCTCCTTAGAATGGCGCCGGGTAACCAGGGCGCTTGACAAAGCCCGCCAAAAAAAACCACCGGCTGCTCAGCCCCGCCGCGGGACAACAACACCCCTTCGCGCATCGAGTTGCGTCGTGCGCGGCGCGCAAACCACTGCCGGACCGACCTCCTCAGTATTTCGGCAGGGACGGGTCCACTTCATCCGACCAGGCCAGAATGCCGCCCTTGAGGTTCCAGATCTTGCGGAAGCCTGCCCGGCGCAGGAATTCGACGGCCTCGGCCGAGCGCTTGCCGCTGCGGCAGTGCGCGATGATTTCGCGCGAACTGTCGAGTTCGTGCACGCGTCGCGGCAGTTCGCCGAGCGGGATCAAGTGGCCGCGCAGGTTACAGATCTGGTATTCGTGCGGTTCGCGCACGTCCAGGATGAAGAGATCGTCACCGCGGTCCAGGCGCGCCTTGACTTCGCGCGGGGTAATTTCGGGCACCAGCGTGGCGGGCGCCGGAGCTTCCTCGCCGCGAATGCCGCAGAATTCTTCGTAGTCGATCAACTGCGTGATTGTGCGGTGCTCCCCGCAAACCGGGCAGTCAGGATTCTTGCGCAGCTTGAGTTCGCGGAAGCGCATGGCCAGGGCATCGAAGACGAGCAGCCGACCGACCAGGGCGTCTCCTTTGCCGAGGATCAGCTTGATCGTTTCCGTCGCCTGGATGGCGCCGACAATGCCCGGCAGTACGCCGAGCACGCCGCCTTCAGCACACGATGGCACCAAACCCGGTGGGGGCGGCTCGGGATAGAGGCAGCGGTAGCACGGCCCACCCGGGTAGCCGAACACCGTGGCCTGGCCCTCGAAGCGGAAAATCGAGCCATACACGTTGGGCTTGCCCAGCAGCACGCAGGCGTCGTTCACCAGATAGCGCGTGGGGAAATTGTCCGTGCCGTCCACGACGATGTCGAAGTCGCGCAGGATGTCCAGTGCATTCGCACTAGTCAGCCGCGTCTCATAGGTATCGATCTGAATCTCGGGGTTGAGGTTGCCCAAGCGCTCTTTGGCGGCGTCGAGCTTGGCGCGGCCGACGTCGCTGGTCGAGAACGTCACCTGGCGCTGGAGGTTGGTGAAGTCCACCACGTCAAAGTCCACCAGCCCGAGCCGGCCCACGCCTGCGGCGGCCAGATACAGCCCCAGCGGTGCGCCGAGGCCTCCGGTGCCCACCAGCAGCACCTTCGCCTGCTTGAGCTTGAGCTGCCCTTCCATGCCCACCTCAGGCATGATCAGGTGGCGGCTGTAGCGGAGGATCTCCTCCTTTGAAAGCTTCGGCTCAGCCTGCGAAGTCGTGAGCGGTGCAAGCTTAGTGGCCATACGTGATCTCCCCTACCGGCCTGCGGCGGGCGCGGCCGAACCTCCGGCGATCGAGGGCACAATGCTGATCGTGTCGCCGTCCTTGATCTGCGTGTTCTCCTTCTGCAGATAGCGGATGTCCTCGTCGTTCAGATAGACGTTGACGAAGCTGCGAATCTTGCCGTCATCGGTGTAGAGATGCTTGCGCAGCTCTTCATACTCCGTGGTGAGCCCGGCCAGCGCCTCGCCCACGGTTCGCGCATCGAACTCCACACTCTCCTGCCGGTTGGCATACGGCCGCAGGGGCGTCGGAATGATGACCTTCACCGCCATAACCTCTGCCCTCCAGATTCCTCGCTACCTCGTCGCCTGCGTTGGTGCAACGCGGTGTGAGACCGAAATTTCTTCCGGTGCGAAACGCGTCCGGTCATCGGCCAGCCGCCACGAGGTGATCTGCTTCGGCTCGCGCTCGGCCACGCTGACGATGACGTAGCTGTACCACGGCCAGGCGTGCTCGCGGTCGTACTCACTGGGCAGCGCCGGATGATCCGGGTGTGAGTGGTACCAGCCGACCAGCTCCAGCCGGCGCTCGCGCGCCGCAGCCTCCGCCGCGCGAAAATCGTCCGGGGTGATGGAGAAGCGGCTGCGCGGCGAATCGTTGCGACGATTCACCAGCGGAAACAGCTCGCGCACCTCGCGCCCGTCTTCCCGATCCGTACCCAGCAGCGCGCCGCAGCACTCGTTCGGATACGTCTCCACGCCGTGCTTGCGAATCCGGTCGGCCAGATCTTCGGTCAAAACGAGCACGCCGCGGTTTTCCTTCCCCTAGTCTTCTTCCCAGAATCGCTCGCTCAAGTATTTGTCGCCCGAATCGGCAAACAGTGTCACGAGGATGGCCCGCTGCCCGCGCGGCAAGGCCTTAGCCACCTGGAAACTCCCAGCCAGCGCCGCCGCCCCGCTGGGGCTCACCAGCAATCCTTCCTCGCGCGCCAGCCGCTTCACCATCTTGTAGGCATCTTCTGTGCGCACCGGTAGGTCGTCGTCCGCCAGGCTCGGGTCATAAATCTTGGGAGCAATCGCGGTGGCCATGTGTTTCCAGCCCTCCAGTCCATGGAAGGCGGAGTCAGGTTGCAGGCTGATGCAGCGGATGGCCGGGTTCAGCTCCTTCAAGCGGCGCGTGACGCCGACAAACGTGCCGCTGGTGCCCAGGCCGGCCACAAAGTGAGTCAGCCGGCCGCGCGTCTGCTCCCAGATTTCAAGCGCGGTGGTCTGGTAGTGCGCCCGCCAATTCGCGGCGTTGCTGTACTGATCTGGATAGAAGTACTTGTCGGGGTCGGCCGCGTAAATCTCCCGGACGCGGCGGATGGCTCCGTCAGAACCCTCGTCGCCCGGGGTCAGGACCAGCTCAGCGCCGTAGGCCGCCAGGATGCGCTTGCGCTCCACGGTGGCACTTGCGGGCAGGCACAACTCCACGTGGTAGCCCTTGGCCGCGGCGATCATGGCATAAGCGATGCCCGTGTTCCCGCTGGTCGAATCGAGGATGATCTTCCCAGGGCGCAGTTGCCCGGAGCGCTCGCCTTCCAGGATCATGTTCAGCGCCGGCCGGTCTTTTACTGAACCGCCCGGGTTGAACCACTCCGCCTTGGCATAAAATTCGACCTCGGGGAATTCCCGGCCCACCCGGGAGAGCCGCAGCAGCGGGGTGTTGCCAATGCGGTCGAGTACTGAGACACCGACCGCCGCTGCGGGGTAAGAGTGCGGTTCGGCCAGAATCGAGTTCTTGATTGCACTCATGGAGTTCGACTTCCCCTACCCCCAATGCCCCCAAGGCGCGTCGGCCGATAAGGTGCAGCCCCGGCCTCCCTCTTTGGATGCGGGGGAGGCCCTTTGGTATGCGGCCTAACTACCATAGGGTAGCAGAAAGACCCTCAGAATGGTAGGGAATGGTAGCCTATAGGCAGTGAACGGTTTAAAAGTGCGACCGAAGTGCGCCTAGAATATGCGACCGATTAGGTCGCATATTTAATAGTTGGGCGTGGACAAGTTTGTCCTGAATGTAGGGCTCTTTCAGCGCTCGTTCTACCAACATACCCCGACCTGCACTGCTCCTTCCGCAGGGGTGGCCCGGTCGCCATGAAGTCTTGAGTCACGCGGATCTCTACCGGCGTCGCTTCCGGCCCAAGCGAGCAAGGCTTGGCTCGGGGGCTACGATGAGCGATGTCCAGGTCCATTGCGCGTTTGCCTTTGACAGGCTGCTGGCTGGTTCCTTACTCTGTTCTGTTATGTGGCGGATAGAAGAGCGCTTTGATGCCTCCACTCTGGATACGGCGCTCCCTGCGGCCGACTTTGCCGTGGGCAGCACGCGAGGAGTGGCGCGGGTCGAGAAGTATGGTTGCGCCGCGGAGTTTCGCAAGACCCCCGATGGCCGCTATCAGATGACCATACTGCCTTCCGTGCTGACCGGCGGGCAGTTTGCGCGCTTGTGGGATGCCGGCTACCAGAAATTTCTGCTCACCGACGATGGCCGAAAGTTTCCAGCGCAGGCGTGGCAACTTGCGAACCTTCGCCGATTCAACGAGGAGCTGCGCACGGCGCTTGGCGTGCCCGCCTATTACAATGAGGGTTTGGGTTCCACCTGCCACGTCACCACCTACGACCGCGTGAAGGGCCGGCCCGGAGCGGTACCCGACGAATCGGTCGGCGCCAAGTCCCGCCCGCAACACTGAATGAGTTTGACCGCCCCTGACGCGCGTGGACTCGGGCCTCGCGGCGGGCGCGTGTCGAGATAACCCCGATTACGACCCCCCCTCTGGTAGAATCCGCCCGGGGTCGCCGCCGTGGAAGGCCTCTTGGTTTTCCTCATCATCGTGCTTTTTTTGGTTGTAGTGCCCCTCTGGGCGCTGCTGCGCACGCAAAAGCTGAAGCGCGAATCAGCCACCCGCGGCGAGCTCGGGCTGCTCACCCGGCGCATCTACGAACTCGAGCGCAAGGTTGAGCAGCTCCACAGCGCGGTTTCAATGGCCGCGGCAGCAAAGCCGAAGGTAGCCGCTGAAGCGCCGGTCGCCCCCGCTGAAAGTGCCGCGCCGCTAGTTGCGCCACCGCCACATGCGCTGAGCGAGGTCCCGCACGAAATCCGCGAGACGCAACTTGCGGCACCATCACCCGCTCCAGCATTCCCTGAACCTGTCGCGCCGGCAGCGCCGCCGGCCGCCCCTGCGCCGCCTGAAGCCAGACCAGCCGCACCGGGCGCGCCGCCGCA